>NZ_JBWZCJ010000016.1:0-117085 GCF_059383535.1 Pseudarthrobacter sp. HLT1-3
ATAGCACCCACCGCCACCGGCAGAACACAGGTGACGGTGCACTCAACCCTGCCTGTCGTCCAGAGCCAAAAAAGGCTTGACAAGCGTTAGGGAATCTCTTCGCATTTCAGGGTGTAGTCGAGGTCGGCGCAGCGACCGCTGGAGTCTCGTTGAGGACAATGACGGCTGTCCGTCGACCGTCCGTAGCGGCGCGTCGGTGTCCTGGCTCCTGACAAGCATGAACTCAACATCGAAGGCGCGGCTGCTGTCCAGCAGCTCCACTACGAGTGTCGCTTCGTCGATCGAGGAATCGGGGCCCTCCAGGGCCGCCTGGATCGCGCTCTCCACCGGGAGGTCACCATCACGAACTGTTACTTTGGCGAGCAGCTGCTTCGTGCGAGCTGCGTACTGCTCGGCCCGAAGAGCCGAGAGGAGGATCGCCTGGTACTGTTCGGCGGTCACGCTGGGCATTCGCACCTCGAGGGTACCGGCTTCGTCATCTATATCCGCAGTCGCCTCTGTGGGCTCCGCCTCTAGTTGGGCTCTGGCGGATGGGCTTTGGTCGCCAACCTCGCCCTTTCGTTGCGCCGGCTTGCTCTTGGCCCATTTCAGCAGTTTGGAAACGCCGAGCACAGTGGAGTCGACCGCAACGTCGACACCGTGCTCGATATGTGGCCTGAGCGCGTCCATGATCTCGCTACCGACCTGGTAACGAAACTCCTGCGCTGCTGTTGGGCGGGGCGGCACAGCAGGGGTGCGCGATCGAATAATCTCGTCGATATTTGCTGGACGTGATTCGGTCGGTCCTAGGAGGTTTTCGGTGTCGTTTTCGCGGAGGAGGTCTCGGTCATAGCCGGGGGTCTCCCTGGAGCCAGAGCGATGCGTCCCCCCGCGGCGTCGCACCCAGCGCAGCTCTTCATCGTCGCTCATGTGATTGCCGTCCTCATAGCCGAAGTCTAGCCGCGTTCGTTCCCAGTCCGCCGATCGCAGGACACTGCCTACACCGCGGATTGTGATGAGCTGGTTTGCTTGTCGGGGGTGCGTGAGAGGATTCGGACATGACCGAACTTGCATACATTACCCGCGAAGCTTGGGCGCAGGAAGCTACCGCGATAGTGACCCAAAGTGCTGTGATCCGTGAGTGGCTCGGTGAGCCCCCTTACGTATTTGCGGCTTCCGACCCAAAGAGGCTTCAAAAGCAAAACAGCGCAGACATGGAGTTCGTCAACTATGTTGCCGTTGAGAAGGGCTCCCAGCGGATTGTGGGGATCGCGGAGTTGCGAAAGCTTGCAGGGGAAAGCAAGCGGTTCAACGGAACACTTTCGGTCCTGCATCCCTATGAGCTTGACGATTGTGAATTGCTCAGGGAGCTTGTTAACAACGATCGGGTTGAGCGCCTTTTTGTGGTTGTCTGGTCGCCGTCGGATATGGTCCGGATTTGGCTTGAGGGAATGGGCGCGCGCAATTTGGATACCTCATCGGCCCCCGAAGCACCCGATCCGGTGCAGCTTGAGGCAGCCAAGTGCATGGTTGATGAACAGTACAACGGTCTCTCAACCGGGAACGGGAAAGCTGCCGTCGTTCAATTAGTCCGTGCCTTCACTGACGGTGGATATCCCCTGGAGAAGGAGCCTTGGCTGAGAGCCTTCTTCGCTGCAGGAGGGGGATTCCGTCACGCCGAATCAATTAGCAAGCTGATCTCGGAGATGAAGAAGGGAACTAAGCACCGAGTGCAGCAACGCTACCGGCCGGAGATCCTCTCGATACTCCAAGAGCGTGCTTCTGCTGAACTGGCAGACAGTCCTGACTGATTCGCGACGCGGCAGTTGCATGAATAGTAGAGTGCCCCGCGCAGTCACGGTGCTTGACGTGTGGGGTAAAAAGGTCAATCCCCTCGCGGCCAGTCGGCTTGATATCCAGCAGCCGAGTAAAGTCGCGAACTCGAAAGTTGCCACGTAGAACTGGGTAAACGAGTGGCCCGTCGACTTAATGAAGCAAGTGCAGAAGGTCATCGCGCTTATCGGGGCGGCAAATAGCCATACATGATCCGCCGCCCGGTGAGGTATGTGTTGAGAGATCGGCGAAACCGCCGTATCAAGCTGCGACTCTTTTGCGAACCCTAGGGCTGATAAGGCCGGACTGGAGACCGGCGAAACGGCGGTATCACGGCGGACTCAGTAATTATCTTGGCCATCCTTGTTCGGATAGCAAAGAACAGCCACGCGCCATTTCGGAATGGCCATGACATCCAATGCACTCATGGTTGTCTTTCCCACCGACTATTTTGATATATAAACCACGGAGGTTAGTGACGCGGCTTGCTGGTGGCTGACCCTTGAGTGAGGTGTGGCCTCGGTGATGATTGAAATCATGGAGCCAGGCCGGGAAAGCGGCGACGCGTTCGGCCTCTGAGCTGTAGGGGCGGGCGTAGGCCCATTCCTCGAGCATGGTCCGGTTGAACCGCTCGACCTTGCCGTTGGTCTGGGGCCGGTAGGGCCGGGTTCGTTTGTATTTGATGTCCGGGTCCAAGGCGTCTTTGAAGGCGTGGGAGCGGTAGCACGAGCCGTTGTCTGTCAGGACGCGCTTCACGGTGATGCCGGCGGCGTTGAAGGCCTCGTTGGCGCGTTCCCAGAAGCCGGCGGCGGTCTCTTTCTTCTCGTCGTCGAGGATCTCGGTGTAGGCGAAGCGTGAGTGGTCATCCACGGTCAAGAGCCAGTTCTAGCGCCAGTGGAAGGTTTCCAGCGCGCGAAGCAGGGGAGCGGGGCAGCCTTTCAGGTGGTCGACGGGGCGGGAGCCGGCAAGGTGTCTGGAGGGGGTGACCATCCAGACGGTGAAGTAGTTGTGGGGGAGATCCAGTTCCATGGCCCTCCGAAAAAGCGCGGTGACAGTTGGGTCGAGTTGTCCGCCGGGGAGGAACTGAAACCCCGGGCAGAAGGTGCCGTCATCAATGAAGACGCGGACGAGCTGCCGCATGACCGGTTCGGGGTCTTCCGTGAGCTCGGAGAGCCGGCGCCGCACCTGTTTCAGGGTCGGCAGCGTGAACTCCGCCCGGATCCCTGCCCACGTTTGATCGCTGGTGGGTTGGCCGTTCACTTTTCTTCCGTTGTTTCATCGGCGTCGCTGATGTGTTCCAGGGTCCACTGGGTGGAGAGCGGTTCCCGGCGGAGAGTCGCGGTTCGGAGGGAGGAGCGGGTGTCGGGGCGGACCTGGACCCGCCAGAATTCGATGCTGACGAGGTCGCCGCTGCCGACGGCTGCGGTGCGGCGGGTGTCCCACCAGGCGTCCCGTCCGAACCAGTGCTGGGACTCGGTGTCGGGATCGACAAGCCAGATTCGTCCGTCGTGGCGGATGGCGAGGGGTTTGCCGGCCGGGTCGGTCCGGACCTGTAGCTCGTTGGTCTGGGCGGGGGCTTCGATGGTGCTGGTCATGGGGGTGCGTTCTTTCGTGGTGCGGTCGTGCTGGTGGGTCTGGTTCAGGCTGCTTTGACGAGGGGGAGTTCGTCCCAGTGGGTGGTGTACCGGGGGGAGAGCATGTCCCGTTTCATGGTCCAGTCCGGCCCGCCCCGGATGCCGCCATGGCCCAGGCCGATGGAGCCGCGCCCGTACCGGCGGGTGATGTCTTCCAGGAGGGTGCCGACGTGGCGTTCCTCGTGCGGATTCTCGAACAGGGCCAGGGGCGCCTGGTTACCGCTGGGCCGCAGGTCGGTGACCATGATCCCGGCCCTGGCGTACCGGATGCCCTCGCAGATGCGGGGCAGGAGCGCGTGGGCGGCCTTGGTCAGGATCACCGGGTCCGCGGTCGGCATCGGCAACGGGATGCAGACGGAGGGGTAGGAGGTGTCTTTCGGGTTGAAGTGTGAGGTGCCGGCGAACGCGGTGAGAACTTTCGCTTGAAGGCCGTGGTTGGCCAGTCGCGCCGAGGCCTGCTGGCCGTAGACGCTCATGACCTGCCGGATCCCGGCGGCGGTGGTGATGGGGGTGGCGAAGGAGCGGGAGAAGATGAGCTGGTCCCGGCCGATCCGTTCTTCCTCCATGGGGATGCAGGGGGTGCCCTGGAGTTCCAGGACGGTGCGCATCATGACCACAGAGAAGCGGTCCCGGATCATCACCGGATCGGCCCGGGAGAGATCAAGGATGGAATGGACACCTAAGGCGTTGAGGCGTTTGGTCAGCCGGGTGGCGACACCCCAGATCTCGATCACGGACAGGCGGCGCATCAGAGATTCCCTGTCCGCGGCGGGCACGGAGTCCCAGTGGCAGACCCCGTCGAAGGCCGGGTTGTTCTTCGCCCATTTATTCGCCAGTTTCGCCAGGGTCTTCGTGGGCGCGATCCCCACGCAGACCGGGACGCCGACGTTCCGCCGCACGGCGGTCTTCATGGTCCGGCCCAGGGACAGGAGTTCCTCCGGGGTGCCTTTGACGCCGAGGAACGCCTCGTCGATGCTGTAGACCTCCAGCCAGGCGGAGTACCGGCCGAGCAGTTCCATCACCCGGGCGCTGATGTCCCCGTAAAGTTCGTAGTTGCTCGAGAGGGCAACGAGTCCCCATTCTTTGGCCCGTGGGGCGAGTTTGAACCACGGCTCACCCATGGCGATGCCGAGGGCTTTGGCCTCCGGGGACCGGGTGACGGCGCAGCCATCGTTATTGGACAAGACGACGACAGGCCGGCCCTCCAAGGATGGATTGAACGCGCGCTCGGCCGAGGCATAGAAGCAGTTCACATCCACGTGAGCGATCTGCGGCATATGCCGCATCACCGCCGGCTTAGACATCGCTCGCCCCATACCGGCAAAGCTCCCGTTTAACGCAATAGCGCGCCTTACACATGGTGAAGGCACCTGGTTGCGACGCCCCAGATGACCAGATCCGACAACGAGGGCACACGGATATCCGGGTAGGCCGGGTTCTCCGCCTGCAGCACCACCCCGGCACCCGTGATCCGCAGCCGTTTGATGGTCAGCTCCCCATCCAGGACCGCGACGACCACGGACCCGTCCACGGGTTCCAGGGCGCGGTTGACGATCAGTTCATCGCCGTCACTGATGCCGGCCCCTTCCATCGATTCCCCGGACACCCGCACGACGTAGGTGCTGGTGATGTCTTTGATCAGGTGCTCGTTCAGGTCGATCCGGCCATCAAAGTAGTCCTGCGCCGGCGACGGATACCCGGCCGCGACGGGGACCGGAGAGATCAGAACCGACAGCAACGACATACCCGCATCTATCACACGGGGACCAACGACAACGCCCACAACACACCCTTTATTCGAATATATGTTCGATACATTCAGTGTAGTCCCGGGTACTGACATTGAGCATTCACCACCATGTTGCATCCGATGCAGGATGCCCACGGAGCCCGTCCCGAACATCAACACCAGTCATGTCGCCCCGCCCCGCAACCTCTATGAAGTCGTGAGCCCAAACCCCTCATTCCATTCGAAGACAACAGATGGAGCGCCCGATGCTGCTGGCAGCTGTGGATCCCGGAATCACCCCCAACGCAAACTTTCCCTTTCTCGAATCGCTGAAACAGATCGGCGGCGGCATCCTCGTCGGTGCCTTCATAGTGATCGCCATTGTCGCGATCATCGGCGCCGCCATGCTGTTGGCAGGCAAGTTGAGCCAATCGTCGCGCCTGGCCTCCGGTGGGGGCATGATTCTGCTCTGGACTGGCCCGGTGGCAGCAATCCTGGGTGGCATTAACGGCTACATTCTTTGGTCCCAGTCGGCGTTCAATCTCGGATTCTAGGTCCGGGTCATCATGCCGGTTGACTGTGATCTCAACGGATGGTGGCCGCCCGGGTGCGGTCTCGTCTCCCAAGCGAACGACGGCATCCAGGGTTCAATCACATCGCTCTTCGCGAATATTCTCCAAAATATCGCCTCCTGGATCTGGTCCTTCATCACTGGCGCGTTCAGCTTCTCAGACGTGGATGACTCGCAGTGGACCGCCGTCGAAGGGCTCACGAGTTGGTGGGTCGTCGTCATGATGACACCCCTTGTCGTTGCCATGATCCTCCAGCTGCTGTCCGGTTTGATCAGCCAACAACCCCGCCGACTTGTGCGGGCCCTGGTAGGCGGGGCTGCCGCTGTCCCCATGGTGGCGGGTGCGGTGTACTTGGTCCGCCAGCTCACCAAAGTCAGTGATTCGGCGTCCGCGGCGCTTCTTGGCTCCCTGGGAACGGATCCATACGTGCTATTCATGCGGCTTTTCGGCTTCGAAAAAGCTCCGGCCGGCGCCGGCAGAGACTGGAACGTCATTTCTTTGGCTCCCGGGTCCAGTGGCGGCGCGGCCGGGGCGGTAGTCGTCACCGCCATGGCCGTCATCGTTGTCTGGGTTCTGGCCTTCATCCTCATGTGTTCAATGATCTTTCGATCCTTTGCGCTCATCGTGCTCGCCGCAGTCGCCCCGGTCGCTCTCATGCTTATGCCGTGGGAAAAGACGCAAACCTGGGCTCGGCGGTGGTGCGAGATCGTCGTCGCGTTGCTTCTCGCCAAGCCGCTGGCCGCAACCGTGCTGGCCGTGGCCATCAAGCTCTTTGCCGAGGCGAAGTCGTTCGCCGGACTGGCAGCCGGCGTGGTCGGCATGGCCTTGGCTTGTGGTGCTCCGCTGATGGCGTTACGCCTGGTTAGTTTCGCCGGGGGTGAGCTTGCGGCAGCCGCGCAAACTGCGGGAGGCGGACACGTACTTGCCCGAAGCTCTGGATTTGCCGCCCGGCAGATCAGCCGACAGACCGGCGGCCGCTTCACGCTCGCGGGCCTGGCATCGCACTCATCTGCGACCCGACCGATCCAGTCGAGCCGGCCGCAGTTCCCCACTCGCGCACTGCCACCCCGGGCACCACTGCCGCCATCACAGACAGGCACGACGTCGGCCCAGACCCCCGGGGGTAATGGCACCGCATTGATGCTCGACGCCGGCACCACGGCTTCCGAGCGACCGTCGCCCCGGGCGCGTGGAGGCCGTCGCGGGCCGAATTCGACTCCGGGCGCACCGCTCGAGGGCCCGGGTACGCGTGAAATCGGCGAGCAGCCCCCGCCGCCGAGGCAGCCGGCTGATCAGGCGGCGTCTCGAACGGCACCGCCCCAGGCCTCCCCGCCGCCTGCCTCCCCGCCCCCGGCCTCCCCGCCGCCTGCCTCCCCGCCCCCGGCCTCCCCGCCGCCGCCTCCGATGGCAACACCGGGCCGTCCGCCCATCCGACAGCAAGCAGTAGTCCAGCACCAGAATGACGGTGATTCCCATGTCTGAAAACTCACGCGCCCTCGAGGCCGTCAAATTCCCCCGGTACGAGCGTCGCGGCATATTTATGGGCTTGAAGTGGTACCAGTTGCTGCTGCTGGCGGCCGGAGTCCTTGTCGCCAGCACGGCATCGGCACTTCGCGGACCAGCTGGCCTATTTGCATCGGGACCAATGTGGCTGTCGCTCATCCTGCTCGGGTTGCTCCAGTATTCGAGAATTCCCTACCCGGTCTGGGCCGGGCATGCAGCCGTGTTCTTCTACCGGTTGGCCGCCAAGCAGACCCGCTTCCTGGCCAGGCCGGAGCGCCCAGCCTTGGCGGGGCACCTGGCGCTGCCGGGCGGATTGGGCAACCTGGAATTGCGTCGGACCTCAACCGGCGAGTCGTTCATCATGGACGCCCGCGGCAGGGAGGCGATCGCCGTGCTGCGCTGCAGCACCCGATCATTCGCGCTCCTGGACTCTGACGACAAGGCATGGGCGGTTCAGGCCTGGTCCCGCGTGCAGGCAGGTATGGCCCAGCGCAGCAGCGTCGCCAGAATCGCCGTCCAGGACTACACCGTCCCTTATCCCTCGTCAGCCCTGCGCGACTTCTATGAACGCACTGCCCCAGAGCGAGCAGGCACCCCCAAAGAACTCACCTGGGGCCAGCGCGCCTACGAGGACCTGATCGCTGCGGCCGGATCGGCCATGAGCCACGACCTCTTGCTCGCTCTTGTCGTGGATACCGCCAAGGCCCGACGCCGGATCAAGGAGTCCGGCGGGGGACTGGTCGGGGTCGAACAGGTGCTGCGGCTGGAGGTTGAAGCCATGACCACCGCGCTGGGCACTCACAATGTCAGGGTGGAGGAATGGCTCCCGGAGACAGGCATCCTCGACGTCGTCCGCGGCGCCTTCGATCCGGGTGCCCCGGCAACCCCGGTACGGCAACCTGCAGTCAACACGACGGCGCCGGGGCCCCAGAGCGACACCGAATCCAAGGTGCCCCGCGTCGATGCCGGGCCAATGGCGGTCGAGGAGCACTGGACCTATGTGCGCACTGACTCCGGTTTTCATCAAACGTTCTGGATCGCCGAATGGCCGCGGCAGAAGGTCTTTCCGGGCTTCCTCCACCCCTTGATCTATGTCGGCGATTTCCGCCATACAGTGACCGAGGTGATCCGCGCCGTACCCGCGACTGAGGCGCTGCGGGACATTCGCTCCGCCCAGGAAGCCCACGAAACGCGTCGGCGGATCAACACCCGCTTCGACAGGCCGCTCAGCCGCGAGCAACGGGCAGAGGAAGAAGAAGTGACCCAGCGGGAGGAAGAGATCGTCGCCGGTCACGGAGACGTGCGGCCGGCCGCGTACGTGACCATCACGGCGGGCACCCTCCCAGACTTAGCTCGGCACAGGCAGGAGCTCGAGTCTGCGGCGGCGGGGGCCTTCGTCGAACTGCGGTTGCTGGCCGGTCAGCAATGGGCCGCCTTCGTCGCCGGTGCGCTCCCGTTTGGGCGGGGACTGCGGTGAAGAGGACAGGCCAGTCGGTGCACTACGTACCGGCGGGCGGGAACCGCCAGGAGCGGAAGGAACGACGCCGGCAGGACGCCTGCGCTCACAGCCAACCGTGGGAGTCCGCGCTCCGCAGCTTAGGAGGGACGGTCGGCGCCGGGCTCGACAGAAGAGAGCGCGGCGGCGACTGGGGGAGCCGTGAAGCGAATTCTCTGCGCGGGCAGCACCGGCTGCGCCCGGCACCGCACCGCGCGTCCACCATGACCTTCGCCGCCGCATACCCGTTTATCACCGAATCGGGTCTTGGCCACGAAGGAACATACATTGGCACAGACGTCTTCGGCTCAGGAGCGTTCTCCTACGATCCGTGGATTCTCTACGACAAAGGCGTCATCAGCGGCCCGTCGATCGTCGTTATCGGCACCGTCGGGACAGGGAAGTCCATGTGCGGCAAATCCCTGGTGGCCAGATCGATCACGCTGGGTCGGAAGGCCGCCGTCGCCTCCGACCCCAAGGGCGAGTGGGTCGCGGTCGCTAACGCCGTCGGCGGGAAAGTCATTTCAGTAGGCCCCGGCCGCGCGGCCCGGGTCAATCCGCTCGACGCCGGCCCGCGGTCCAGCGCCCTGAGCGAGGCTCAGTGGCAGGCCGTGGTCCGTCAACGGCGACGCTACCTGCTGGTGGCGCTGGTGTCCCTCATGCGGCAGGGGATGCCGCTGCACCCGGTGGAACACACAGCCCTGGACATGGCGCTCATGGAAACCGTGGCCCAGAACTCGAATCCAACGCTGCCGATGGTCCTGGACCACCTATTGAACCCGTCCAGGGAAACCATCGGGCTGGTCGGCAAGGACGGAGGACAGGCCGTCAGCCACTCCTTGCGGCGCACAGTCTCCGGCGACCTGGAGGGCATGTTTGATGCACCCTCCACCGTCTCCTTTGACGCTGATGCGCCCATGATGGTGATGGACACGTCAGCGCTGATCGGTGCCTCGGAGCAGGCACTGTCTCTGGCCGCGGCATGCGGCGCCACCTGGCTGGAAGCCGCCGTCACCAATCCGGACGGCGGTAAACGGCTGGTGGTCTATGACGAAGGCTGGCGCATGCTGGCGGACCCCTACATGCTCGCCAAAATGAGCGAACAGTGGCGGCTGGCCCGTACCTACGGCATCGCAAATCTGCTCATCATGCACAAGGTCGCCGACCTCAACGAAATCGGAGACAGCACCAGCGGCCACCGCCAAAAGGCGCTCGGCCTGCTTACGGAAGCCGACACCAGGATCATTTACCGGCAAAAGCACGATGCCATGCGCCTGACCAAGGAAGCCCTGGGGTTGTCAGAGGCTGAATGCGAGCACGTGGAGAACCTCCCCAAAGGCGTCGGGCTCTGGAAAGTCGGGAACCGTTCCTTCATCGTCGCCAACCGGGTCACTACCGATGAACTCGCAGTCTTCGGCACCGATGACCGGATGGTCTGAAAGCCACCATGAACCGGCGGGCGGGAGACAGCACTCCACTCGTCACGGCCGGGCTGATCGCAACAGCCGGCTACGTTGGCCTGTGCGTCCTCGTCCAGAGCGCAACCCACATCGTGATGCTCTGGCGCTGCGGCGGCAGTCCACCGTCACCGTTCAACCCGGCCGCCGCCGTCGGGCTCTTTGTTGGCCGGGTCGATTGGATTCTTGGTCAACCACAGGGATGCGAGGTCGGCGTCGCCGCGGTCTGGTGGGTGGTCGGCCCGGTGCTTCTCCTGGTGGCGGCGCTCGCCGTCGGTTCCGTTCTGGCATGGCGGAGGTGGAAGCAATCAGGTGCGTGGCTGCGCCAGGACATCCTGAACCGCGAGGGCATCGCCCGGCGTTCCGAAATCCTTCACGACTTCGGAGCCAGAGCCGTCCGAAGGCGAGGAAGATTCACACGGCCGGGCCTGGCCAAACCCCGGATCGAGGACGTGGCCTGGACGTTGGGCCGATCCCGCGGCGTCACGGTCCACGTCTCCACCGAGGAATCCATGGTCATTCAAGGCGCGCCGCGCTCCGGCAAGGGCCTCTACGTCGTCATCAACGCGATCCTCGACGCGCCGGGTGCGGTGGTCACCACGTCCACCCGTGCCGACAACCTGGTGGTCACCATGAAGGCCCGCGCCACGGGGAGCAGACCGGTCACAGTGTTCGATCCGCAGGGCATGTCCGGGCTGCCTTCAACGCTTCGCTGGTCTCCCGTCCGTGGCTGCGAGGACCCGGACATCGCCACCCGCCGCGCGCTCGTCATCACCGCCGACACCGAGATGAAAGGCGAAAACGCGGCCTGGCAAAAGCGCTCGCTGATCATCCTGCAGTGCCTCCTGCACGCTGCGGCACTGTCCGGGGAGGGCGTCCGCGCGTTTCGCCGCTGGTCCTCGAGCCCTGTCCTGGCGCGTGAGGCGTTGGAGGTTCTCAGCCGGCCCGATGCGGCGCTGGGATGGCAGGCCGATCTCATGGGCATCCTTGAGGATGATCCCAGGAACACCTCAAACTCCTGGATCGGTGTTTCGGCTGCGGTCGCGCCGCTGTCATCGCCGAAAGTGCTCGCCGCATTGGACCCCTCGGACGAATCCGAGGAATTCGATCCAAAAACATTCATCCGTGACTGCGGCACCCTGTATCTGATCGGAACCCGCGCCGGAGCCGCCGCAGCCGGTCCGTACCTTTCGGCGTTGATCGACGACATCGACAATGCTGCCCGCGAGATGGCCTTTATCGCCCCTGGTGGAAGGCTGGATCCGCCGCTGTCCCTCATCCTGGATGAGATTGCGAACCTGGCACCGTGGCCGGGCTTGCCCATCGCCCTCTCTGACGGGGGCGGCATCGGCATTTCCACTCTCGTGGTCCTGCAGTCCCTGTCCCAGGCGAGGACGGGATGGTCCATCGATGAAGCTGCAACCATTTGGGACTCGGCCATCATCAAGGTGATCTTCGGCGGCGGCTCTGACGAGCGTGACCTTCGTTCGCTCGCCGGGCTGCTGGGGGAGCGGAGCCTGATCCTGAACACCCGTTCCTGGTCCGCGCAGGGCCGCCAGGACGGCGAGCAGATCAGGGAGAGCCCAGTCCTGGCCCTGAATGAGATCCGGCGTCTGCCCACCGGCACGGCCCTCATGCTGGGGCGGCGAACCCGCCCCATTTTGTTGGACCTGCGCGAGTGGCACAAGCGTAAGGACGCGGCCGAACTTGGTCGGTCGAAGCTGGAGCTTGAACAAGCCCTGGCAGACGGGCACCGCCTGCGGCAGCAAACAACCGTGGAGGTGAGCGATGGCGAGCCAGGATGAAACCGAACGCTTTGAGATCCCCTCAGCAGGAGGAGAGGACGATGACCTGACGGCCGAGCTCTTCCGGTCCGCATTCCGGCCGCCCGGGAGGGTGGCCGGCTTGACGTACCGTTGGCGGGAACTGACGGCGGTGCAGGCCCGGACCGTGTGGGGCGACTTGGCGGTGTGGGTCAGATGGCTTGTCGCCACGTACCAGCTGACGACGTCGGTGGTTCCGGATTGCTGGTGGCGCCACTCCGAAATCGTTGCCGAGCTATACGCGCTGCACAGGGCGGAGCTGGCCTCCTATGCCAGCGATGATTCCGGTTTCGCACCGCTCGCCTTTCACGAGCGGCTGCCACACGCCGTCGAGCGTCTGCGGACACATACCCGGACGGCCGGTTGCGTGGGCCTTCAAGCGCACAAGGAGCCCGCGTTGAGAATCCTGCGGTTAGACGCTCCGGGCTTCGTTGAGTGGCAGGCGGCTTCCCACCAGATCGGTGACGACTGGTGAAGTCATGCTGTTCGCGTCTCTGAGGACATGAATGGGTATCCGCAAGGTGCTCCCAGCGGGAAGCCGAGAAGCATGGAGGGCGGCTTTGGTGGCCCCTGAACCTGAAGACCTATCCAGCGATGTGGCGCCACATGTCGCATTCGGCACTAGTGAGGCCGGTCATGAGCGCATGACACCGGAAGAACGCATCGCTGCCTTGACGGATGGACTCCACAAGATCCTGGAAGAGGCCCTTGAATCTCCGTCGCACTGGCAGGTGCTGCTGGACGCCTCGGCAACCTTGTGGCGCTACTCGGGCGGCAACGTTGCCCTGCTCATGATGCAGATGGCCCAGCGCGGCACCGAAGAACCCACCTTGGTGGCCGGCTACAAGGAATGGGCTTGCCACGGCCGCACCGTGGCACGGGGTGAGCATGCACTCTGGGTGATCGCGCCCCGCACGGCCAGAGTTCAGCAGGTGACAATTCCCGACGGTACCCGCCAGCGCGTCCCGGCGCGCGAGCAGATGCCGCCAGGCGCCGTCGACGATGGAACGAAAACCGTCATCACCGGTTGGCGTGGGCAGGCAGTCTTTGACGTCTCGCAGACGCAGGGGACACCGCTGTTGGTGCCCCGCGGTGCCGCCGCTGGCGTGGATGCGGGTGAGCTATGGCGATCCCTTGCTGCTGTCGCCGCCAGCCACGGTTTCGACGTCGATTTGACGGACGCCCAGTATGGGCTGACAAGTGGCTTTACGGACTTCGCCGGACACCGGGTCCAGGTCGGCGCCTGGCTGGGTCCGGAAGAGCGCGCAGCCGTCCTTGCCCACGAGCTGGGGCATGTGCTGCTCCACGGTCCGGACGACGAGACCGGCCGGCTCTACGGCAGCAGCGCGGACCACCGGGGGCTGGCTGAAGTCGAGGCTGAATCCGTCGCCTACACGGTACTCAGGGCCCACGGGATTGACCGCGGACCGCAATCCGCCACCTACCTGGCCGGATGGGCCGACGCCGTCATTGAGGCAGAGAACGAAGCGATGGCCCACGACCCCGGCAGCAAGCTAGCAAGGTCCCGCGCGGACATCGCCAAGTCAGTATTGGGCCGCGTCACCGCTGCCAGCAAGGGAATTCTCGAAATCACCCATCCGCCGGGATTCGGCGGCAAGATCTCCGCAGTTGACGCGGATCCTCGCGTGAACCCCGCAGCGTCCTACATGGGCCCGGAACGGCCCGTGCGGTCTGTGGACGGGCCAGTAATGGCCGGGCCGTAACGACGGCTGTACCAAATCTGTCCGGCGGGAGAGTCCCGCCGGCAACTGAAAGGACAAGATCAATGAGCACCAAGATCCCGGTTAGCATCGCGGGCAATCTCGTCGCCGACCCCGAACTGAGCATCGGTGAAAGCGGCGTGGCCCACGCTAAGCTTCGTGTCGCCGTCAACCAGCGAATCCAGGGGGCAGACGGCACCTGGCACGACGGAGAACCCGTCTTCCACAATGTGTACGCCTTCCGCGCGTTGGCCGAAAACGCGGCGACTTCACTGAAGAAGGGCGACCCGGTCACTGTCGCGGGGGAGCTGGAATTCCGCTCTTACGAGAAGGACGGCGAACGCCGCGAAGCAAGGCGTATCGTCGCCGATACGATCGGGCCGGACCTGCGCTTCGGCACCTCGGTCTACCAGCGCATGTCGCTTGCGCCCGTTGTAGCGCCCGATGCTGAAGTGCGTGCAGGCCTTGAGGCGCCCGTCGCGGCAGAGGGTGCTACGCAGGCCTACACCGTCACCTCGAAAGGTCCGGTGGTGGTGCCCCCTTTCGGGAGCGTGGCGGGGCATGAGATGAGCTACTGAAGAGCTGAAGTGTCCGTCCGGGGCGCGGGCGTGAGTGATGCCTAAGCGGGTTGGTGAGCACACCAACCCGCTTTCCCATGCGGCGAGGGCCAGAGTGCCTCGGCCACTTCGCTTGAGAAAGTTCACTCTCGCAGCGCGACTGTCGTAGTCGCCGAGGGTACGTGCACGCCAACTCCACCGACGAAGACGTATGTCCTAAAAAGCGTGTACTCAGGCTTTACAGCCACTCGCCGCAGGGGATAGTTCAACATCCGCCCTACAGCGCCTGCAAGCCCAGGGCGGACAAGCGCCCTAAGGGCGTAAATTCCTGATGAGTACTCCTTAATCAGTGTGGGAAGCCCGCCGCCTGCCGGCCGCCGCTACCGGCCCGGCCGGCGCGCCAGCCGGGAACCGAAGCATCCAACCGCTCAACCCGGTCGGGCCCCAGCATGCCCTTGCGCTGGTTGATGCGTTGCACATGAAACCACACGCCGAGTAGCCGCTCATCTTCGGTGTCGAAGCCATTGTGACGGGGCCAGTCGTTGCCGGCGGCCAGGTAATCTGCCAACTCAGCCAGCCGGCGCCCCCACCGCGCGTCATTGTCAGCTTTCTTGGACGGCGCCACCTCCCAGCCGGGAATCACACCCAGGGCTTCGCAGTAGACGGGGGAGAGGGTGCCCGCGGCGGCGTCCTGCCGGCGGGGGTTCAGCCACATGCCCAGGGCTCGTTCGCGTGGTGTCTTCCCGCCCGTTGTAGGCAGCCGGCCCTCCTCCTCGTAGAACGCGATGACGTCGACCAGGTTGCGTTGACCGGCTGAAATCTTTCGCGTGACTGCCCCCAGTGAGGCCTTATGTTCCTCCCGGAGACCCGGATGAGCGTTAACAGCCAGCTGGAGATGATACCGAACGGTGCTTTGGGCAGCTCCCGCCAGGGCGGCGATCTTTGGGGACGGGATGCCCTGGCGGTACATCTGCACCCATTCAATGTCCGGTGCCTGGCGCTTAGCGGTTGTCATCGACACTGAGCTTTCGGGGCCGCGGGGACATGAGGGCCAGGGACGGCCGCCGATTGGGATACCTTCAGGAAGGCACTGACGCGCCCACTGGGCCCACACACTAGGAGAAGAATGACGACAGCATGGATGGTCCGGCAGGGCACACGTGGCCGGAACGCCGAAGAAATGATCGAAGTCGGGTACATGGGCGTGGACTTCATCGGCGACTACGACCTCACCCCGCATCTGGGCGAAGGGTCGGAGGCGTTCCGCTCCACCGCGATCCAGGTGTTCCTCGGGCAGGAACCGGACAAGACCAAGGTTGCTGCCGGCCTCGCGGCCGGTAACCTCTGGTGGGCGTGCGAAGGAATCACCGAGGGCGACCTTGTCCTTGCACCCAAGCCTGACCGCACCTACCAGTACGGCATCGTCACCGGCGGCTACGAATACCACCCGGGCACCGACCTGCCGCACCGGCGCCGGGTCGACTGGAAGGGTTCGTTCAGCCGGGACGCCATGAGCACCACCCTGGCGTCCTCGGCCGGCTCGCTGATGACGGTCTTCCAGCTGACTGCGCACGCCGCCGAGCTCGCCACGCTCACGCAACTGGCCGACCCGGCCCAGCCCATCACCCAGGCGATCTCTGCCCAGGTCGAGGACCAGCTGGCTTTCCAGATGGAGAAGCAGCTCGAAGACTTCCTGGTCCACAATTGGCGCAGCACCGCCCTGGGCCTGGAATTCGACATCTACACGGAGGACGGCCAGCCGGTCGGTCAGCAATACCCGACCGACACCGGCCCCCTGGACATCCTGGCCATCAGCAAGGACAAGACCCGGCTGTTGGTGGTTGAGCTCAAACGCGGCCGGGCCAGTGACTCTGTTGTTGGCCAGATCCAGCGGTACATGGGCTTCGTCCACGAAACCCTGCTCGAACCCGGGCAGCGTGTCGAAGGCGTCATCATCGCCCAAGAGGATGACCTCCGGATCCGGCGGGCGCTCTCCATGGCACAGAACATCCGGTTCATGAAGTACCGGGTCGAATTCCACCTAGAGTCCTAGGCCGGACTGAGAGCTGACAGTTGCACGCGGTCGGTCGCTCGTATTCGCGAAAAATGCCCGGATATGTCCTAAGACCGACCGCCGTTAGCGTGTCCAGCCGCAAATGGGGGCGCTTTTTATTTTCCTTTTGTGGGTACTGACATTTCCGGGGATTTTTTCTGGTTCCGGTGAACGCAGGCTGAGGTCAGCTAACTGCAGTGGGCGGGACTGCTGCCCCTAAACAGCAACCCTTTGGGGCCCTGCGTGCCTTGGCCAAGATCTTGTGATGTGGCCAAGGTGGAAAGCAGCCGGTCCGCGCCTATCCCTGTCAGACCTGCTCCAGCTGGCACCTGACCTCCAAGAAGCTCACCGGCAAAGCTCCTGCGGTGGAGCGCCGGGCCTTACTAAGTCCTCGATGAATCCCGCGGGCCGCCGCTTCGAGCTCGGCGCTCGCGCCAGCCAGGCAGCTGGGCATTCAGCCTGGTCTTACGGTCCGTGGGCAGCTTGCCTTCCCGGAGGCTGATCCGATGACGTGCAGCCATACGCCGAGGAGCCTCTCCTCTTCGGTGGCCGGCGCTCTGTGCCGTGGCCAGTCGTGGCCGGCCGGCCGGTTGTGGGATAGGTCGGCAAGCCGTTGGTCTAAGCGTGCTGCGTTCGACTGTGTCCGGGTCGGCTGAGCGTCCCAGACGGGGATGACCGCCAACCCGTCACGGTAGGTGGGGGAGAGGGTGCCCGCCGAGGCCGCTGCCCGGCGGGAATGGAGCCAGGAGCCCAGCGCCCGCTCCCGCGCGGTCCTCCCGCCCGTTGTGGGAAGCCGGCCCTCCTCCGCCTCGTAGAACGCGATAGTGGCGGTCAGGTTCCGCAGCCCGGCTGAGGTGTTGCGGGTGACCTTGCCCAAGGTTGCCTTGTGCTCATGCCTGAGCCCTGGTGTTGCCTGAACGGCCAGGTTCAGGTGATAGCCGAGGGGCGTGCCGCTCACATTTGCGGAAACTTCACGTAGGCCTTGGCCCGGCGCTTGATGGCTCGGAGCATCGTCTGCACGTCCTTGTCACCGGCCAGCAGCCATAACTCGTACTCATCCTGAAGGTCCATCCAGTACTGGGCGGTCGTGCCGAGGGCTGCGCCGAACTGCATCGCCGAGGTCCGGGTGATTCCGGTCTTGCCACTGATAACTTCGCTGACGAACTGAGCCGGCCGGTCGATTACCTCGGAAAGCTTTGCCTGGTTCCACCGAAGCTTCTCGACGTGCCACGCCAGTACGTCGCCGGGCTTTTCAGGTTCCTGCATGACGGCTGGCTCTCCCTGCGTAGTGGTCTGTAGTCATCAAAAGTGAATTCGTGGGCAGCCCTAGGGTTCGGCGTCGATCCTCTGATTTCGCGCGGTGATGAAGTCGTTTTTGTGCCGCAGATACTCGAGGTACTGGTCTTCGTCCTGCGGGACGGCCGGCGTCGTAAAGTTCTTGAAATCATGGAAGTACTTGATGGTCACGCCGTCCTCCTCTACGAGGTCCTGCAGCAGGAAGAACTTGACGTACCCATCGAAGGTCCCGAAGAGGGCGAAGAATTTCTCATATCTGTTCAGGACATCTGAGAGAGGGTTCGGCTCAATATGAAGGTAATGGCGCCGGATGCACTCCAAGGTTAGGTCGAACCGGTCAGAGATCTTCCGGTTGAAGCCGCGCTCCTGGTTGATTACCTGCTGTCCGCCGATCTGGATACCAGGGAACACCAGAGCGCTCCCGGCCGTGTAACCGCGGTACCGTGGGATCTTATTCTCCGGGATGCTTCTTATGAGTCTGGCCGCCTGCTTTTTCAGCCTGGTGGTGATGGCATCGCTGGATAGGCGAAACTCACCCAACTGGGATCGGTGGGCGAGGTACGACTTCGGTTCGGGTGCCAAGCTAAAAAATTCGCCCGAGGGCAGCTCCTTGCTCCACAGCAGCTGGTGATGCCGCCGCAGGGTCGGACTGTACCTGTCCGGGTCCTTCCCGGGTGGAGTGTCCGAGTGATAGTCGAAGGACGTATCGACGCCGGTGGTCATGCTGTTCTTCCGTGACGAGTGGCTGCAAGTTCGGCGAGGTCGCGGATGCGCCTGGCTGGCACAGGAGCCTGTGTGACTCGTGCTTCCTCCCCAGACGGGATACTGCTCGTGCTCATGTGTCCCCCAGACGTAGTCGTTGTGCCTTGGGAACACTCTAGGAAGTCAGGAGGAAGCGGGGAAGGGAATCGGTCAATCCTCGGGATCTCTTGTGTCGATCCTGAGCTGAACCCGCTGGGACTCCGAAATTGGAGGCTAATCCGCGCATAGGATGATCCGGTGACCGACGAACCGAAGAAGCTGCGCTTCCTGACCATCGCCCAGACGGCCGAAGAGCTGAACGTGAACCAGAACCAGATCCGAGCGCTGCTCAGGACAGGGGAGCTTCGCGGAATCCAGCTCGGTGGGAGGGGCATCTGGCGCATCGGGGCCAGCGACATCGAGGACTTCATCGCCGAGGCGTACCGGCGCACCGCAGAAAGGATCGCTGCTGGCGAGCTCAAGGACGAAGGAGAATCCGAGCCCGAGTAGCTCCTGCAAAAGCTCCGCAGCATATGGCATGATCAGTCCAGCAAGACCGCTATGAAGATGGCGACTGTAGGCGGGTGTGAACCGTTCGGTCAACCGAACGAAGGACCCCGCAATGGCCTGTCAGAAAAACCCGTACCCAAACCAGTACCTGGCCCTGCGCGCTCTGGACGCAATCCTGGCCGTGGGGAAGCCCGGCAAGCAGCCGGTCCGCGCCTACCCGTGCCATGAATGCCACTGCTGGCACCTGACCTCGAAGAGGCTCACCGGCAAGGTGCCGAAATGGGAGCAGAAGCTCTCGTTGACGGCTCGTTGATCAGGAGCCCCCGCCGCGGCCTCAGCTCCAGCGAATGCAGGTGACTTTTCGTTGATGGCTACCTTGGATAGCGCCCTCCGTCCCGTCTTGAGGAAACGCGAGACCGGCTCCACAAGACTGTCGGCGGCCGGGCGCACCATGGAGTTATGACGGCTCCAACTGTTGAGGCGGCGATCCATGAACTGATGGATCTTGCCTGGAATGTTGTCTACGACCTGCTCGAGCAGCGGGGCCTGCTTGGCGACGGGTTGTTCGTCGAGGAGTACACCGGAATCCATTCCTGGGTGGAAGAGCTCACCCGCTACACCGTCGTTCACTCCCGGACGGTCGCGGTCCTTTTCGTCGACACCCGGCCCATGGACGCCATCGACTTCCATCACGACCTCCTCGGTGCAGACGACCCGAAGAGCTTCTTCACGCTCAAGGGCTAGGCGCAGCGGGCGCCGTAGTATCCCCGCTCGCCCAGTCCCTTACGGTCGGCCAGGGCGGCGACGGCGTCCGCGGCGAACGTGGTTGTGCCGGCTACGTCCAGGCAGGGTGGGAAGCTCAGGGATGCGGTGAGGGTAATGGCGGGGAGGTCCGGGACGCTCTCCTCGGGTGTGGTCGCTGGCGGTTCCGGGTTTCCGCCAATTGCCTTACGAAGCCAGTTGCCA
Source organism: Pseudarthrobacter sp. HLT1-3 (assembly GCF_059383535.1). Lineage (NCBI taxonomy): Bacteria > Bacillati > Actinomycetota > Actinomycetes > Micrococcales > Micrococcaceae > Pseudarthrobacter > Pseudarthrobacter sp. HLT1-3. The sequence continues at coordinate 19,870 of NZ_JBWZCJ010000016.1, forward strand.
AGTCCCACTGATTCCCCTTCAGGTCGCGTTCGGCTAAGCGCCGCGGCATGACTCTACCAAGGCAGAGGGCCCACGTACCTCTCCTCCGGTAGTCAGAAAACACCAGGGAAGAACGGACCCCACGTCAGGATGATGCTGTGTTCGGCGCACAGTGGCTTCCAGTGGGCTGCATCCCGAGGTTTCGCTTCAAGGACTAGGAATTGCTTCGGCTGGAAGCCACGGCCCGTCAGCCGGTGTCCGTAGTCCAGTACCTGCCCGAGCCCGTGCCTGACCTGGAAGGCCTCGTTCCCTTCGGTGATGCTCTTGACCTCGGCCACGCCGATGGTGCCGTCTTCGCGCTCCCAAGCCAGGTCAAAGTTGCAGGTCTTGTCGAAAGGGGACAGCGGCGTGAGCCCATGCAGCCCGATCAGCTCCGCGAGTTTGTCCTGTGTAGCCGAATGTGCTTTGAGGCCCCGTTCCATGATGTCCGGGTCCCGGTAGTGCTCACCGTCCCCCTGCAGCGGGCCGGCAAAAGCGCCAGGCCGGTATGGGGCGCCAACCACTCCGCCTTCGGTGGCCTTGGCTCGGGCAGGGGCATCGGGCACGTTGGGCTTGAGTGCTGGGGCAGCAAGACTAGAGCGAAGACCGAAAAAGCCCTCGGCGTCAATGATCTTGATGTGGTGGCCCGCCCGTTGCATCTCCGCAACCTGCTTTTCCTTCTTGCCATAGCTTCCGTATTTCCATCGCCCGCTGTAACCCCGGACCAAGACGTCTGTGCTGTACTTGGCGACATCGTCCTTAACGCGAGACGCTCCTAGGAGGTTGACCGCAATGTCTGTCAACGCTGCCTCGCTGTAGTCCGGAATCGCGCCCGTGAAGACCACTTCCTTGCCCCTCAGGTCGTAGACCCATTCGCTCGTCATGGAGTGATCAAAGCGGTACGCAGGGGAGGGCGCAAGCGGGCAGATTCAGATAGGGGTATGTTACGTGGCGCAGCCATCTAGTGACTGAAGGCGCTCGGGAGCCTGTGTCGTTGCAGTCAGTCCGGCCGTCATTAGTCACCGCTCTGCATCTCTGCATTGATCCTGGCGTTGCGTGCGCGGATAAAGCTGTTGCTCTTAGCCAGGTACTTCAGGTATTCCTTATCGTCCTGCGGGACAGCCGGGGTCTTGAAGTTATCGAAGTCATGGAAGTAGTCGATGGTCCCGTCAGCTTTCAGAAGGTCCTGCAGCAGGAAAAAGTCGACGTACCCTTTGAAATCGCAGAACAGGTCGAAGAATTCTTTGTATCTGTCCAAGACCTTTTCGAGGGGACTCCACTCCTGGCGGCCGTCGTAGTAGCGCTTGATGCATTCCAGGGTCAGGTCGAAGCGGTCAGCGATCTTGCCGTTGAGTCCGCGGGCACCGTTGATGGTCATCTTCCCGTCGACTCTGTTGCCCGGGAACACGATGGAGCTTCCGACCGTGTAGCCGGGCCACTCTGGCAGGTCCTTTGGCGAGATGTTCCTGATGATGCGCGCCGCCCGCTTCCGCAGTCTGGTGGTGATAGCGTCGCCAGCCATGAAGAAGACACCGTTCGAGGACCTGTGCACAAGGTACGCCTTGGGTTCCGGAGCCAGATCGAAACGGCCGTTTCCGCAGGGCAGCTCCTTGCTCCACAGCTTTCGGTGGTAGTCCTTCAGGGTCGGGCTGTACTTGTCAGGGTCTTTCCCTTTGGCATCCGAGTTGACGTTAAAGGTCGTGTCAATGCATTTCGGCTTCTCATGGTCCATCAGGTGCCCCCCTGCTCGTCTGGTTCCGCGGTCACTACGTGGCAGGAGCGTCGGGCCGAACCAGCCTGGCCCGCGGCCGGATTGCTCTCCTGCGTCGCATTGAGACAACGATGAAACTTGGATACGCCCGCATCTCCACCACCGACCAGGACGCGTCCATGCAGGTCGAGGCCCTCATCTCGGCCGGGGTTGACCCGAACAAGATCTTCACCGACGAGCTGTCGGGTTCGAGGGAGGCGAAGGAGCGCCCCGGCATGAAGGCCCTGATGGAGTACGCCCGCGAGGATGACGACATCTATTTCTGGCGCCTGGACCGGGTCGGCCGTTCCGTCATCGACGTGCTGAACACCGTGAACGACTTCACCTCCCGCGGCATCAGACTGCACTCGATCATGGATTCTTTGGACCCGACCAGCGTCCAGGGCAAGATGCAGCTGGCCATCATGGCGACCCTCGCCGAGTACGAGCGGGAGCTCATCAACGAACGGGTCCGCGCCGGGGTGATCAGCGCCCAGAAACGCGGCGTCCGGTTCGGCCCGGCCCCGATGGAGGAGGCGATCGCCCGGGACCGGGTGAAGACCGCCCGCGAGCTGATGGCGGAGGGCAAAACAGCCGAGCACGCCGCCAAGACCGTCGGGTGGTCCAAGGCCACCCTCTACCGGTACATGAAAACCTACGACGGGGCACCGCCGGAGAAGGGGAAGGTCAACCCGAAGCGCACCACGGGCCGGTCCCGCTACGTCCGCGGCGAAGCTCTGCCGGCCAGGGACTGACACTCCACAGCACGGCGTGGCCAGAGCCTCCGCATGGTGCTTCCCAAGAGACTGCACCGACAAGGGGACATCGATGGACGTTTTAGATCTGGCCGGCAGCGAGGCCGCTGTGGACACCGGCATACCCTTCGTCTACAACCCCTGGAAGATGAAGGAGATCCGGCGCCTGTACGTGAACCTCCCCGACGGCACGAAGGTCGGCGACCTCGACCTGGCCAGGAGGAGGGGGAATTGCAGCGGCGGGCGGCCGAACCTTTAGTGCGGCCCTTCCTTGCATGTTAGACAGCGGCCGGGGGTAAGTATGCCTTCTTCGAAAGCGTGTGGAAACATCGGCGCGTGCCCCCAAGCGGTCTCCTTGCAGGCTTGTCCGTCGGAACATCTCCCACAGCATGCATGTGCGAGGTCGTTGCTCAGATCGCGGTTCAGGTGCTTCAGGCAGCCGTAGTGACTACATGTCCAATGTCCAACCATTGTCATTGCAGGTTCTCCAGTTAGCTTGGGTGCCCAGAAAAAAAGCTGGACTGCTTACGAGCGCTATCGTCCAGTCTCTCATTGCTTCAGAACCTGCACGGGCCCTTGGGGAGGACACAGCCTAACTTCGAGTTAGGCTTCGGTGTGGCATCTGCCGTCGGGTCCCGATAACTGCGCTTATTGGGGCATGGATAACGACTGCCCTCGCGTGACGCGCTGGACGAAAAACAACCGCCCCAGAGTCCCGGATAAAATCACGAGAAGGTAGTGCGTTCCCGCCCTGCTACGTAAGGAGTAACAACGTGTGTGAACCGTGGTCGAATGCCGTCGGTGTTTCAGCCTGCCCCAGAGGCAAGCGCCTAATCACCAAGAGCCCGGCGGGCCATGATCGGATCACGTTCACGAAGGAAACTCGTTCATGGTGAAGCTCAACCTGAAAGCCGTCGAGGAACGTGTTGCCCCGCTCGGGGGCCGTGAATCCTACGATCGCGAGTTCATTTTCAGCCTGCTTCTGGCCTACGGCAAGCCCCAGGGCAACGTGACTAGGTTGCGCAATGGCTCACTCAACGTTGCCCACGACCCGTCCACTGAGGTCGCGCAGAAGAACGTCGCCTACTTCAAGGAGACGACCGGTGATCCTCTCGCGGTCATCGACGAATTGAAGACTTCACCGTTGGTCGTCCGGTACAACACCCGCTTCGTGATCGTCACCGACTACACGGAACTGCTCGCCATCGACACGAAGACCGGCGAGAACCTGATGATCCCGATCCGGGACATCCACCAGCACTTCACATTCTTCCTGCCCTGGGCCGGCATGGAGAAAGCTCAATATGTCGCGGAAGCACACGCGGACGTCAAAGCTGCCGAGCGGATGGGCAAACTGTTCGACGAGCTGCTCGTGGCGAACCCCGAAATGTTCGACATGGCGCACGGACGCCATGCGCTCAACGTCTTCTTCACCAGGCTCCTGTTCTGCTTCTTCGCCGAAGACACCGGCATCTTCGAGGAGGGAGCGTTCACCAACGCAGTCGGCTCCCATACCCAGCCCGACGGTTCAGACGTTGCTGAGTTCCTCACTGAGGTCTTCAGGGCCCTGGATACTGAAGACGCCGGCAAAAAACCTGTGCACCTGGCGCAGTTTCCGTACGTCAACGGCCGGCTGTTCACGATGGCACCAGAGCATGTGGTACCGCGGTTCACAAAAAGGGCCCGCGACCTGCTGATTGAGTCGGGCACACTGATCTGGCGCGACATCAACCCGGACATTTTCGGTTCGATGTTCCAGGCGATCGTCACGCCGGGCAAGCGCAGCGACCTGGGTCAGCACTACACATCGGTGCCAAACATCCTCAGAACTATCGAGCCGCTGTTCCTGGATGATTTGAAGGAACAGCTCGATGCCGGGTTCGATTCAGTCAAGAAGCTTGAGGCACTGCTCGATCGCATCAGCGCGATCAAGGTTTTCGACCCTGCTTGTGGGTCCGGCAACTTCCTCATCATTGCCTATAAAGAACTGCGCCGTCTGGAGCACGCGATCCTGGAGCGATTGTTTGAGATCGATCCGAAGCATCAGGTGCTGTACGCCGAGTCGAAGATCAACATCGAGAACTTCTACGGGCTGGAGATCGACGATTTTGCCGTCGAGGTGGCGATTCTCTCCCTCTGGATTGCCAAGCACCAGATGAACGCTGAGTTCAAGGACAAGTTCAACCTCTCGATCCCGCTGATCCCGCTCAAGGAGACCGGCCAGATCCTGGCGGGCAACGCCACACGTGTCGACTGGAACTCTGTCTGCCCAAACGACGGCCGGGCTGAGATCTACCTCATCGGAAATCCGCCCTATGCGGGTGCCAAGACCCAAGCGAAAGAACAGAAGGCAGACTACGAATTTGTCTTCGGCCGACGCCCTTACTCGAAGAACCTGGACTACATCGCACTCTGGTTCGTCAAGGGTGCGGACTATATCGAGGGCAGCCGAGCCGAGCTCGCGTTCGTCACCACTAATTCGGTCTCCCAGGGTGAGCACGTGGGCCTGATGTTCCCGATAATCTTCGCCAAAGACATCGAGATCGGCTTCGCCTACACATCTTTCAAGTGGGAGAACAACGCCAAGCGCAACGCCGGCGTCACCGTCGCCGTCATCGGGCTCAGGATGACGCGATCAGGACCGAAGTACATCTACACCGACGATCTCCAGATCGCCGCGAATAACATCAACGGATACCTTGCAGACGGCGACAGCGTGTTTGTTGAGAAGCGAACGAAGCCGCTGTCAAACTTGCCTGCGATGTCCTTCGGGAGCATGCCGAACGACAATGGAGCTCTCATCCTGACTGTCGCCGAAAGGGAACGACTGCTTGCTGCGTCACCTGAGGCTAGCAAGTGGGTAAAAAAGTTTCTAGGCGCGAGCGAGTTCATCGCCGGTACCGACCGATACGTCCTCTGGATCGACAGCCCCGCTCTCAATGCTGCCCTCTCCGTTCCTGAGATCGCTGCTCGCGTCCAGCGAGTCCGCGAACATCGTTCGAAGAGCAATCGGGCCGCGACGGCAAAACTCGCTGGCATTTCACATCGGTTCGGAGAAGTGCGATACAAGCCTACTGACTCGATCATCGTCCCCAAGGTTTCATCTGCTAGGCGCGCGTACATTCCGATCGGCTATATGGATCCGGAGACAGTTATCTCTGATCTCGCTTTTGCCGTATACGACGCCCAGCCGTGGGTGTTCGCGCTGCTGACGTCTGCGATGCAAATGGCATGGACCCGCGCGGTCGGAGGTCAAATGAAAACAGACTATCGCTACTCGAACACGATCGTTTACAACAACTTCCCAGTCCCGCCGCTCACGGAGGCGGTGAAGGAGAAGCTCACGCTTGTGGCGCTCCGGGTGCTTGACGTGCGCGAGTACCACTGCGAGCAGACCCTGGCGGAGCTCTACGATCCGGACCTGATGCCTGAGGATCTTCGACTGGCTCACGTAGCCGTCGACGATTTGGTGGATTCGATCTACTCCAAGCGCGGCTACGAGACTGATGAACAAAGATTGTCGGACCTCTTTGCTATGTATGAGGCATTAACAGCAGCAGAATCTGCAAAGGGGAACTAGAAGAAGTGAACAAGCCGATAAACATCGTCGACGTGACCTATGCCCGCACCAAGGCATCGGTCAACACCGATGCCATGGGGATGCGCGAGATGCAACAGCGCGTTTTTGCCAAGCGCGACGCCGAGCACCTGCTGGTCAAGGCACCCCCTGCGTCGGGTAAATCTCGTGCGCTCATGTTTGTTGCGCTCGACAAGCTCTATAACCAGGGCCGAAAAAAGGTCATCGTCGCTGTCCCCGAGCGATCGATCGGAGCCTCCTTCTCTTCGACGAAGCTCACGTCGAACGGGTTTTTCGCAGATTGGGAAATTAAGGACGAGCACAACCTCTGTGACCCCGGTTCCTCGCAGGGGAAGGTTAAAGCGTTCATAGACTTTCTTGAAGGCTCCGACGCCACGCTGGTTTGCACGCATGCGACGCTGCGGTTCGCCTTTGAGAAGCTCGCACCTGAAGCCTTCAACGGCACCGTGCTGGCGATTGATGAGTTCCACCATGTCTCCGCTGATACTGAAGCCAACCGCCTCGGCGCGCTCCTGCGTGACGTCATGAACGGCTCGGACGTGCACATCGTCGCGATGACAGGTTCGTACTTCCGCGGAGACTCAGTGCCCGTGCTGTCTGCGGAGGACGAAGCACAGTTCATGCCGGTCACGTTCAACTACTACGACCAGCTCAACGGCTACGAGTACTTGCACTCGCTCGGCATCGGGCATCACTTCTACCAGGGCCGCTATACCGATGCGATAGGTGAGGTCCTGCACCTGGACAAGAAGACGATCGTGCATATTCCGAACGTCAACTCGGGCGAGTCCACCAAGGACAAGATCGAAGAAGTCGGGTTCATTATCGATGCGATCGGCCACGTCGAAGCCACTGACCCCGATACCGGAATCATCAGCATTCGCCACAAAGACACCGGTGAGATTCTTCGGGTGGCCGACCTCGTGGATGACACTGACCAGAAAAAACGTGCTGACACGCTCCACTATCTCTCCCATGTCGCCTCGAAAGAGCGCGACGCTGTGGACATCATCATCGCCCTGGGCATGGCGAAGGAGGGCTTCGACTGGCCTTTTGCCGAGCACGCCCTGACCGTTGGGTACCGTGCCTCGCTGACCGAGGTCATCCAGATCATCGGCCGCGTTACCCGCGACAGCCCCGGCAAGGAGCATGCCCAGTTCACGAACCTGATCGCTGAGCCCGACGCCTCTCAGGGTGAGGTGAAGGTCTCGGTGAACAACATGCTGAAGGCCATTACGGCATCGTTGCTTATGGAGCAGGTACTCGCACAGAATTTCACCTTCAAAACTAAGAAGTTCGATGGTGACGACTCGAAGATCCCCGGTCAGCTGAAGATCAAGGGCTTCAAGGAGCCCTCGACGGAGCGTGTCAGGCAGATCGTCGAGACGGACCTGAACGACCTGAAAGCTACGATCTTGCAAGACGATACCTTCGCACGCGCAGCAGCGGGCTCGATCGACGCAGAGACCGCCAACAAGGTCCTGATCCCTAAGATCATCCGGGAAAAGTACCCGGACCTCACCGACTCGCAGGTCGAGGAGGTTCGGCAGCAGGTCGTCGTGGACTCGGTGGTCAAGAACGGTGAGGTTCGCGAAGTCGGAGACAAACGGTTCATCAAGATGGCCGAGAAGTTCGTCAACATCGACGAACTCACCATCAACCTCATCGACTCGGTGAACCCCTTCCAGCGCGCCTTCGAGGTCATGTCCAAGTCGGTGACTCCCTCGGTACTCCGGATCATCCAGGACCAGATCACGGCCACCCGTGTCGAGTTCACCGAGGAAGAGGCGCTGGCACTCGTTCCCCGGATCAAGAACTGGATCAAGGTCAACGGTCGGCGACCGGACTCGCGGGCAGAGGACCCGGCCGAGAAACGGTACGCGGACGCGCTGCTGTGGCTCCAGCGGGCCAAGCAGAAGCTCGAAGCCCGAAAGCGCGCGACTGAAATGGTGACGGACGAATGAGCGAGAACGACGACATCTTCGAGGCGGTACCGTCCTCCCTGCAGGACCTCATCGATAACGACCTCGACGGGCTGCTCGACGCGCCCGAGAGACCCAAGAAGATAACCTCGTCCGACCGGCTCGAGCGTGCGTTCCTGGAGATCGTGGAGTTCCGCCGGACGCACGGGCGCCTGCCGAGCTCGGCGACGCGGGAGATCGCCGAGCGGAAGCTCGGGGCCCGTCTCGAGGGCATCCTGGCCAACGACGAGAAGATCGCGGCGCTCCGACACCTCGACACGGAGTTCGAGCTGCTTACCGTAGAGGCAGCGCCCGAGTCACTGGATGAGCTTCTCGAGAGCGATGACCTGGACGATCTATTGGGCGACGAGAGCGGCATCCTCGACGTGTCGGATCTGCCCGTGATCAAGCGTCCCGAGTCTCCGGATTCAGTGGCACAGCGCGTGAAGTCCGAGGACTTCGACCTGTTTGAGCCGCTGTTCAAAACGAAGCACGCCGAGCTGGCCGATGGCACGTACAAGTTGATGCCCTTCACTGGCATGGATCTCATCCGCGAGGGTGTGTTCTTCGTGCTGAGCGGCGTCATGTGCTTCGTGGCTGAGGTCGGCGAGGACGTGGACCTGGTCGTCGGGGGCAGGCCCAGGCAGAAGCAGCGCCTGCGCGTCGTGTTCGAGAACGGCACTGAGTCGGCGATGTACAAGCAGAGCCTCATGACCCGCATGTACGAGGCGCAGGGCCAGGTCCTGGCGCGAACAGGCCACGATGCCACCGAAGTCCTCGACGCCGATATGGAGAGCGGTCACATCTACGTGCTGCAGTCGCTCAGCGAGGATCCTGTTGTCGCGGGGATGAAGGACCTCCACAAGATCGGCTTCTCCACCACCAACGTCGAGACCCGCATCAAAAACGCGGCGAATTCGCCGACCTACCTGATGGCGCCCGTGAAGGTGCTGGCGGACTACCGGCTCTACAACGTGCGTGCGTCGTGGCTGGAGCACCTCTTGCACCGCGTGTTCGCCGAGGTGCGTCTTAACCTGACGCAGGTCGACCGGAAGGGCCGCGACTACGACCCCTCGGAGTGGTTCGTGGTGCCATTGGAGACCATCAACATGGCCATCGCGATGATCATGTCCGGCGAGATCACCGATTATGTCTACGATGCTCAGCTCAAGAAGCTCGTGGAACGCAAATAAGCTGAGTTCAGGATGGGACATCTTGCATGTCATGACTCACCTCTGGGCCCGATTCTTCTACGAAGGGAATTCGAGGTCCACTGCTGAACCTCGAGCGCCAACGCTTCTTGAACGTCAACGCGTGGGAAGTAATGACCGCGTTTGCCTCGGCATCAACAGGATTGAGTCGCCTCGGGTTCGCGAACGCTTAGATACGTCAATGTCGCATCGATCAATTCAGTCAGGTCCCGGGCCGAGGCGCGTTCGAAGTCGATGTCGACAATGGCCTGAAAGCGAAGTGCTCCGTCACCGAAGAAGCCCGGGGTGACGGTCCTTCGGTTGTTCGTCTTCCTGCCCTCGAGAGGGGCACCCTTCATCCCGTGGACGATGATCTGCTCCCAGTCACCCTTGGCCTCAGGACGGCTCCGCTTGTCTCGGCTCAGGAGCCCCGCGAGGTCTGGCTGCACTGTCCTCAGATGGGCATGGAGGCTCGCGAAAGCGATGTCGGTATCCATGCTAATTGCCAGATCATAGGCGGCACGGCGCACTTCTTCATCCTCGACGTTGTCTGGTGGCCGAGGGTCAAAATCCACGCCGAACCGTAGTTCGCCGCCGGGCTTTGTTTCCCACCAGCGGACCTCAGCCATGAAACAGCGGTCATCTCCCTCGCCACGAATCCGTGTCCATCCCTGGATGATGGGCAGTCCGCCTCCGCTTGTCACACCTGCCCAGGCCATGCGGCCGCGCTCCTTCAACTCGTGCGCGATCTGACGGGTCACGACACGTGCCAGGAACTTCTGGTTCAGAGCGCTCAAAGGCAGCCAGTTTTCTTTGGATCTTACTTCGAACACCGCCGAGATCATCTCGTCCCAGGTGCATAGCACGCTGGCGGCCTCACTCGCCAAGCCGCGGGCCAGTTCGTCGGCGGACAACTCCCAACGGCGGACGAGGTCGCTCAGGCTGAGGAAGCTCCATCGCCCGGCGCTGTTTCTTAGCCTAAGCTTGTCCGAGGCCAAAGCGGCCAAGTAGAGGTCGGGGCAGGAAGTGAGCGCTTCGTACTTCTTCTGCTGTTGATCGCTCATCAAGTGTCCAAGCTTCACCTCGACCACCGCTGATCGTGAGCCGGAAGTGAGCAATAGGTCAGCGTTGTTGGCTTTCCGCACCTCGCGGGAGACCTCGTCCGGCACGAAACCGACGAGTTCGGCCCATGGCGATGCGTCGCGGTCGCTCAGGAATTGAATAAGATCGGATATGCTCGTCTCTTGCGCCAGAAGACGGCCCAAGCCTCTGTTCCGGACCCAAGGTGCGACAGATTTCCCCATAGGGTTAGCATGACCCACGCGTCGCAGGATTTGCTGGCACGACACCTCCGCCAAGCACGCTTCGCATCACCAGCCAACGCAAGTGAGACCAGAGCATGCTCTCAGTTCCAGACCATTTCCTCGAACCTGCCCGACTCGCAACCGCGCAATAACCCTTGCAACCGGGCTGTGACTTAGGCCTGGTCCTTCGCCCACCACAGAAATTCGGCAGCATGCTGCTGGTGGCGGAAGCCGTCACCCAGAAGTGCACGCAGCAAATCATTGCTCCACAGGATCAGGCGTCCTTTAGTCCAGGTGGTCGTCTCAGGGGCGGGCAGTTCGAGGCCCCAGAGGGATCGGGCGATTTCTCGTTTACCAGCCAAACCGGTGTACATGAGGATTGTCAGGTACTCCTTGGGATAGACGATGCAGAGGACCTTCGTGAGCAGGGATTCCTTGAAACCCTTCATCGCATTAGGTGTAGCGTCGTTGATGAGCGCAGTAAGGCGGTCCTCCAAAGCAGATGGCGAAGTGCCGCGAAGCAGGTATTCGATTGTCCTGCGAACTTGTGCAGCCGCGGCGTGAGCGCCCATTTCATTCCAGGCTTCATTGAAGACAGACATGTTTCCCGGATTCGCGCCGACGTTGGAATTGGCGAAGTCCTTCAGATTCTGCGGGTTCGCCTTCGGCAGGCCTTCGGCGCTGAACACCTGCTGGTATTTGCTCCAGTAAGGGGCAACGTTCGGCACAGGTTCAGGTTCACGCCGTAGAAACTCAGCCTTGAGTTCATTGGCCCGTGCCAATTTCACCGGATCGACATCCCCGGGCTTAGGGAACTGCTCCTTGATCTCCTCCAAAGTAGGGAGCGGTCGCGTCTGCCGGGCCGCCTCACCGCGGAGCCACTCGTCCCCGCAGTTTGTGCACTTGACCTTCTTCTGCGTCCCGGTCAACCGTTCCACGAGCTCCACGTGCTCGTCTGTCTGGCAGTTGGCGCACTCGAGGAGATCAATTGCCATGGGGACTTGCCTTCCGGAGACGAGGAGATATGTGCGCAACCCAAACGTTAGCAGTGACTGCTCCGCCCAGCGTGGCAGCAAGGGCAACGGCCGTGCCTGCAAAAGTTGTCTCACGTCGTTGCAAGGGTAGATTCCCTCGGGACAGCCAGTGAAATAGGGGAGCATCCTTCACTCGTCAATTGGAGACTCGTCATCCTACACACGATTTTTCTAGCTGGCCTGCGCCGCGCTCTCGGAAATTCAAACGGCGACTGACGCTAAGAGAAGTAAAACTTCCAACTTAAAGTGGAACACTCTGATGGTGTCTTACCCGTGGCCGGCGCTACGGATGGGAGCCTGGTGGCCCACGGCGAAAGCAGCCCCCAATGACCTGGTAGCCCTGGGATGGAACCGTGTGGCCGGCGGCCACCGCCGGACTCTGCCAGACGGTTCAAGATCAGCGGCTGGCTCACTCGGGAGCAGGGGCAGGTCATCGGGGCACCCCAGCTATACGACGCCATCGGCTTACTCGCCGGGCTCAAGCATGAACCGGTTCAGACCGCCCTGCTGACCCGGATCCGTGATCCACCCTTCGTGGGCCTGCGGCGATAACCCTCTGACCTTCCGCAACTGGCTCCTGTCCCTAGCCCAGTCAGCCGGTGTTGACCCAGTTCAGCTGGGAGTTCAGCCGCGGTCCATGAGCCGGTCGAGGAAGGCTCTGGCGCTGGCTGGAATTGACCCTCTGGCCCAGCCAAGTAAAGGGGACACCAACCTAAACGACCGGCTCAGGGAATGGGCCCGGAGCGCCGGGGCCTTCGAGGACGCAGCACAAGCCAAAGAGGCCTACGACGCGTCGGCCGCGGAGCGCACCGAAGAGCTCTCCATGACCGGTCCATCCCTGCCCAGGCGAAAAAGGATGCAGAGGCGTTCTTCGGGTCGGCCGCGAACATCCCCGCTGCCGACGATTCACGCGATCGGATGAACACATGGCTTCAGGGTGCGACGGGCGTGATGGGTCGGAAGGTCTTGGCAGATGCCCAGGCCAAGGCCGTGTTCCGGGAGCTCGAGGCGCGGTTCAAGGCCCGCCAGCCTAACCTCATCGAAGGGGACACCACCGACGTGCTGGACGCTAGCTCTCCTATGCCTCATCCCCCGAAGACTGGAAGATCCAATCCACAATCTCTCTCACTTCAGTCGTCCTCTGGGTCCAGTCCGGCGGGAGCCTCGGCCAGGGGGTCGGGAGTCACGAGCCAGCGTCAGATCCCAGGGACGCCTGTGGACTCAATAACGCCGTCCCGAGCCATATTGGAGAGCTCTTTTGGTGGCTGTGGTGAGATCGGCCTTGCCATCAACTCCACCGTTACCTCGGTGATACTCCTGGACCGCTGCGATCAACTCAGACCGTCGAAACAGGGGCTTGGGCAGCACTGTTGGAGCGAGTTTTGCAACAACCTTCGGTGTTAACGGGAGGTCTGCGTAATGGTAGCTTTCGCCCTGTTCCAAGTCGGTCATGTTCCGTGCCCCCTGCGATCGCTTCTGATGCGTTGATGCTACTGGGCCTGTCAGACCTTTGTCCGCCAGTCGGTGGGAGGCTGGACGTGAAGGGGACATCACCTGATACATTCAGCGCAACCAAGCGGAGGGGGACCACGTGGCGCACCAGCGTATCTATAAGCCATGCGAGCAGTGCGGTGAATCCTTCACCATGAAAGGGAAGCAGACGCTGGCACGTCAAAAGCTTGCCCGGTTCTGCTCCGTCGCCTGCCGTAGTGCCGCCGGCCGCCGTGACGTCGTCTGCGAGCATTGCGGCACCACCTTCAACCTCAAGGCCAGTCTGGCTATAGGCCGGCACTTCTGCAGCCGGGTCTGCATGCTCGCAGCCTGGGGCTGCGCTGTCTGTTCGAAGATCAGACCTGAGGAGCGTCGCGCAGCAGATGACCCTCATTGCTCAGATCGCTGTACTCTTAACCTTCAGCTCGAGCAGCTGAAGGCGGAATCGGGGGAGTCGCTAGCGCCATGTGGCGTGTGCCGGCGCATCCTGCCGGAGGAGCAGTTCACGCGAGAACGGAAGAACCGCAACGGACTCTCCAACGACTGCAAGGAGTGCAGCCGGAGATACTACGAGGAAAACAAGGGCGCCTACCAGCGCCGCCGCTACCAGTACCAGGCGGCGCCTGGCGGGATCATGGTCGACTTCACGCCGGCCCAGAGAGAGGCGCGGTTCGCGCTCTGGGGCGGGCACTGCTGGATGTGCGGGATCGCTGACGCGACCGAAGAGGACCACGTAAAGCCAATTTCGAAGGGTGGGTCCCATTGCCTGTCCAACCTTCGGCCCATTTGCAAGAGGTGTAACACGACGAAACGGGGTGCTTGGCCGTTGCCCCCCGAGTCGCTTCCTGCCAACTTCCGACACCCCTCGCCCCGTGAAGGAAGTGCCCGTGACGAAGTTACTGAGCGCCAGCCTCGCGTCTATTGGACCTGCCCCCAGTGCCGCCGGACAGATCTGATCCGAGCCTGCGACGCCAGGAACCGCAAGCACTGCTCGCGTGAATGTTCGCATGCGGCCCGCGCAGGTGGAACGGTCGACAGGATCTGCCAGAACTCGCTGTGCGCGAAGACCTATACATTGCCGGACCAGAAGTGGAAGCAAATCCGGAAGTTCTGCTCGATCGAGTGCGCTTGGCTTGCTCGTGACCGGCCGGCGCATTGGAGGGGTGTCTCCGAAGGCCAGCTCACTCTCTTTTGAGGGAGGGGCAAGAAACCCGGGCTCAACCGGACTTCAGGACTTCTCCGGAAGCTATTGAGCCGTCTCGGGGGATGATCTCGCGTCGGTGGCAGTCAGTTGGGAATGGTTATCCTGCGAGAGCCAGGCGATCGCTTCGGATTCTTCGATAAGGTACCGGCTGAGTGTCGCGGATAACTGGTTGACGGCAGTAAGCACCCTGCCGCATGGTCGAGGCCACGACGGCGGTATGGCTGGAACATGCGTCATCGATGAGCAACTGCCTGGCTTCCGGGTGATCCGCTCCAGCGGTCCGACACACCAATAACGGGCGCTTGCCCTAGGGGCGGACTTGCGGGTACATCGGCACTTTCGGTCCGACACCAGACAGGCGGCCGGGGCACGACGTCCGAGAATCTGTTTGGGATCCTGGCCTGTCTGGCTGGCGAGGCCTGCGTGTTGCCTGCGGCGATCATCCGTTCACCTGTTTTGTCGCTCCAGGTGGCCCAGTCGGCCGAGTTCGCGGTGGGGTGGCCCGGCAAGTAACCCCTGTCGGGTGACCATTCCGAGGGCCTTCAGCGTCTGGAGTTCGCCCTGCGTCTCGATGCCTTCGGCCACAACGGTTGCGTCGGTCCGTTGCGCGAACAACCTCGGCGGCAAGACCTTCGGGATCAAGGACCGGTACATCTCGGTTGACGCCTTCGTCGCAGGTCTCTGACCGCAGGAAGTACCTGAGCCTCAAGAGCGGAGCGCATGTACTGGTACGATCGCCCAAACCGAACTCCATGGGGGATATGAATGAGCAATCTGGGCGCCTACCAGGACGTGGTGACGATGATCAAAAAACTTGGCGGACCCCGTGTGGCCCTGCCTGTAGTTATCGCCACCAGCTATGCCGTCGGACGCGGCCTTGAAGCGGGGGTCAAGAAGACCGTCAAGGAGATCAGGAAACGGAACGCCCCCTGTGCCACCAAGGACCGAATCTTCACGGTCGTAGCTGAAGGGCAGGCCGACGAGGGCCCGAGGCTCCGGACAGGCGATAAGTACCGGGTTCTGGAATGCGACGGGGATGCGGTCCTCATCGAAGTGCTGGAGGATCCCAACAACCCGTACTTCGTGTCGGGTAAATTCCTTGCGACAATTTCGGGCTTCCCGGCCGAAGGGCCAGGCCAGGACGAATAGGCGCAGGATCCCGGATCACGAGAAGCCGCATCGGCGATATTCTCATTTTCCGTCCACTTTGAGAAAAGCGGAGGACGGGTGCCTGCCGCTCCGCTTTTCGGGATGTAGCGCAGTTTGGTGACGCATCTGGCTGGGGGCAGAGGGGCCGCAGGTTCAAATTCTGTCATCCTAAAGCTAGGGCGTAACAACCCTCGGGCGTTGGTGTCGTCTGATGAAGTCCAACGCGTGGGAGGCTTTGACGTTCTCCATGGACAGGTAAGGGGTGGAATTATCCTCTTTGTCGTACTGCCTTTGGACGAGCAGGTTTCCACCCGGGGGCCAGGCTGACGTAGTAGCCAAAAGACTGAGTACCGATACCTCAACGCTCTTTGGAGCCGAGAACCACTTCGGATCAGCCGCCGTCGGTACAGTTTTTTAGCTCAGTTGGTAGAGCGTTTGGCGCTGATTACCGGGCGGCAGAGCTACTGCCTCTAGCCCCACTCCGTATCCCGTCCTGCCCGCCGTTTCAGCAAGCTGCGCGCCATCGGGCAGGATGATTCCATGACTTCAACTGACGACGAGCACGAGCTCGATCCCCAATCCGGACCGGCATGGAAACGGTACGAGATGGACATACAGGAAGCCCTCAATGAGATGGACGACTCGGAAGTCGCCCACAACGTGACCATGAAGGGTGCGCTCAGCGAGGTCGACCGCCAGATCGACGTGCTTATCGAGCGCCAGGTCACCGGTTCATCCATTCGAATTGCGGTGGAATGCAAGCACTACCGGAAGCCACTAGGCATCGGAAAGATAGATGAATTCGCGGGCAAGCTTGCCGACCTTCAGGTAGAGCGGGGTATTCTGTATGCCCTAAACGGACTTACGTCAGGTGCTCGAGCGCGGGCTAAGCGAGCATTCCCCATCATCGAGGTTAGAGACCTCGGTGTGTCTGCGCCGCCACCTTTGCCGTGGGCTGAGTACGTCGAGACTGCCTTGAAGTTTGGTGATTGTGGGAACCCGAACTGCCCTGCCGGAGACGTTAACTGGTCAGATTGGGAACAGGCGGAGGGAGGACCTGTATCCGCCGGTCAGTGCCCGATGTGCGGCTACTGGAATGTCGAGTGCTATTGCGGTGAAGTTACCTGCTTTGTGTTCCATGAGGACACATGCGTCTGCTGCGGCAGGATACTCACCCTGATAGAGAGTAACGACGGAGGCATTGAAGCCGTCACTGTGGAAGGCGATGCTGAAGACTAAGCAGCCTCCACAGGGCCAACAGCAACGGATCTCTGTTGTCGGGAGCGGAAAGGGCTGTGAAGGAGCGCCTCCGGTAGCCCGGCGGACAGCCGACACATATCCTCCTGGTACCCGAACGTCCCGACATCCCAACCCTCCTCGTGTTCAGAATCATTCCAGGCGACGGGATGTCGAGCGTTGCCAGGATCCTTTGGAAATCATCTGGCGACTCGCCGCAGTCGTGGCGTCTTCGCTGTCCCTGGTCGGGCTCGGCGAGGTCATCTGGGCCCGCGGGCGCCGGCAGAGGGGGGTAGGGCGCGGCAGGTTGGTTGTGGGGGAGCGGGGCAGGTTTTCCGGAGGCGGCTTCACTGGCACCGCTGAAACAACCGCAACGGGGGCGGCTGTTCAATTGTCTGAATCTCGACCGCCGCTTTGGACAGGGACGTTCTTTACAGACTATCCAGTACCTCGTCTCCTGAGGGTTCAGCCGGAGCGAGGCGATGGGCGCCGGGAACATGACGATGAGCTGCATTCCCGTCGAGCGAATGCAGCCCCTTGTCTCGATCATTTGAGGCTAACCCCTGGTATCACCCGAACTGTGGCGCTGCGGGGAGCTGCCGGGCGGCGAGGTCTCGTAGAACCATGGAGCAGGCGCTTGGCACTGGCTGGATGATTTCGGCGAGGCCTGCTGCAAATGTAGTTTTGTCCTACATCCAGTCCGTCATGGAGACTGCCTCACACGAAAGTTCTTGCTTTGGGGCCAACCACGCCAAGCTTTAAGGTAGCGACGAATCTGGCATTCTGGCGCTGGTCGCCGCCCACAGTCGGCCGCTGCTGGACGGTTCATACTCAACGGCTGAGGTACACGTCGTGGTTGCACTACCCATGATGGCGTCACCAAAGTCTTCACCTCCCGCTGCCGGCCGTTCGCCACATATCCTGGCCCATACATGCAGTGCGCTTCTGCTCAGTGGGACCCTCAGTGCTGAGCGCGAGGAGAATCTTGACGTCTCAAGCTCAACCGGCCGCCCCGGGGGTTGCGCTGGGGCCTTGACCGAGCCTCGCTGTCCGGTGCCCAGGCAAGGGAATGTGAAGCCGGTATGTAATAAGTTGCCGGCCATGGCGCTCCTGGCCTGATTTGTGCGGGGTCCGGTGAAATTAGCAGAACGGAGCCGGGCCAGATCGGCTCCGGCAGGGCCTCGATCCATGCTGGCTGAACGTGGTCGAAGCGGTTCCACTTGATGGTGATCCAGGAGCCTGTGGGTTCAAGAGCGTCCACGCTCAGAACCGTGACCTCTGCCGTCGTGCCACTGCTTCGCTTCAAATCGTTGAAGTGATCCCACTTTTCGGTAGCCCCAGCCATCCATGAACGCCGCCGGCGTCCTCGGACCAACCAGACCGCCCCGGCGACAGCGGCCGCGGGGAGTGCCATAGCCGCGGTTAGGAGCAAGGATAAGTTATCAGGTGCGTTGGCGGCCGCAGCACCGACGAGATAGACGACCCACGCAGCGATTGCCACGCTGCTCAGGATCAAAGCAGGTGTCGCTAGCTTCGGCTTCAGGGCTGGGTTTGCATCCATGGACTACCTTCTCGACCAGTTTAGATTTGCCAGCCGACATTGATAAGCCGGTCTCCCCACGTAGTCGGGCCATCAAGCAACTTCGACGCAGGCCTGTAACTGGCAGACGATAGAGCGGATTGGTCAACAAGGCGGGCGATCGTTGCGCGCTGCTCCTCTAGTTCCCAGTCGTATGAGTCAGGAACTGGTCCCAAGGGGAGGGGGGAGTCATCGATACCCCACCGGTCCCTATGGATAGCGACTTGGCGAATGACTTCCGTCGCATGCTCTGGAAGACTATTGGGACCCAAGGTCGCCCTGAGCACCCGTTTCCATTCGGTGTCACGCATCATGGCGTCGCGGGCTACACGGGTCATTCGCTGCTGGATCCGGTCCTGAACTTGGTTGATCGTGTCGGCCAGATCGGGACGAGAGGTGCGGACCGGTGCAGCCAGGGCATCACTTCCTGCTGCGGGCACCCTGGACAGAAATTGACGGAGTCGGGAGTGGACGACAGCCGCCATATCTCGAGCCGACGCTTCTATTTGCAGGGTAGCGATGACAACCTGTTGCGTGCTTGGACGGCTAACGCCAGTGGCCTGGCGCCACGCTGCGACAGTCGCGCCCCACGATGGTGATTGCTGGAGTTCAGCGGCCATGCGCGGCGAGTGAACATCAAGGAACTTCACCAGGTCCTCGGCGGCTGCGATTTGTGCGAGGTAGTCGTATTCAGCACTGAGCTGCCCCAGACTATCGGCCTTCGACTGCTCGGCGTCGCGGACTTCGTGGGCCGTACGTTCGGCTCCCTCGGCGGCAAGGACCTCACCAAGTATCTGGCGCCACGAGGACGGCAAGGCGGGATCCGGAGGGTCGTCGTCCAAAGGATCGTTTTCGCTGACATATGCGTGGTTTCCCGTTCGTCCGCGGGTCATGCTCACGTACAGCAGTTCACGGGTGAGCCGGCCCTGGGTGACGACGGTGTGTCCGGTGTCCACGGTGATTCCCTGCGAGCGGTGGGCCGTCGTCGCATATCCCAGCTCAACCGAGGCCTCAACATACTCCCGGCCAAGAGCAACCATGGCGCCAGTGTCCCGGCGCACCGCCGTCAGCGATCCGTCGCGCCTGCTAGTACGGACAACGTCGAGCATGGTCCCGTTCCGGATGAAGTCACCGCTGCTGTCGGTGATGGCGCGGTCATTGTGGCGGGCAATGACGGTGTCGCCGGCGCCGGCCCTCGATCCGTCGATGAGCGGCACCATGTCTTCCGCGTCCACGGAACCTTGGAGAACACGGTCAGCCTGGGCACGCTGGTTGAGCATGCTGACCGTGTCATTGTCGGCCGCGATGAGAATGGACGACTTGCCGTCTAGGAGGTCCGATTTCCAGCTCAGATAGGCTTCGTCGACCATATCGACGAACGAGCCGTGGTGGATACGTTGGTGCCGGTCATAGTCAGCGATGGCCGCGAAGTCGCCCGCACGGAGCTTGAGCGATGCGTCCTGCTCCCACTGCTGTTCGAACCGCCAAATCGTGCTCAGCCGCACCGTTTTGCCTTGCCGGTCGAGCCAGCCGAGCGTACCGCCGGCATCAATGGCATCCAATTGCCCTGGGTCGCCCACCAGCAGCACCTTGGCCCCGGCGTCCCGGGCCTGCTGTATCAGCGCAGACAGCTGAAGGGTGGAGACCATGGAGGCCTCGTCGACGACGACCAGCTGTTTCGGATGGAAACGCCACCTGTCCTGTTCGGCGGCGAGCCGGGCGGCTCTCTGAGCGAACCGAAGGGGCAGGGGGCCGGGAGTAGCACCGACAGTGAGCTGTTGCTCCATGTCGAAGAAGTGTGCAGCCCGTTTGCCGGCTCCCTGGCCGACCGACTCGTAGAGCCATTTCGCGACGTTTTCCGTGGCCAGTGCCAGCTCTCGCCCGAGGACCTCGGCGCTCGCAGCAGCCGGCGCCAGCCCGACGACGGTACCGGCCCCGAATTCTGCCTCCCAGGCTGCCTTAATCGCGCCGAGCGTGGTGGTCTTGCCGGTGCCGGCGGGACCGACGACGGCGTCGAGCCGGTTGCCGCTGAGCAGGACATGGGCCGCCGCGGAGCGCTGGTCGCTGTGGAGTTCGAGCCGACCGCGGTGTTTGTAGCCGGCGAGCGATTCCATGGTGACCGCCGCGCTCACGGCCGGGCTGCCGTCGTCGTTCCTGGCCGCCATGACGACATCCTCATTGGTGAGGGTCGCCGTGTCTGTGTAGAGCCGGGAGCCGTGGAAATCGAAGATGCTTCGGTGTGCGAAGCGGAGGTCGGGCTGCGCGTCAACGGGGACGGTGTAGCGGTACTCGTTGAGTGGAACTGACTGGTTTTCTGCGGCGGTGGCAACGGCATCGATCATGGTGTTGCGGTCCGCCGGCGTGTTGCAGCGGATGTCGGCGCAGACCCGTTCGGCTTCCGCGAGGAGGTTCCACCGGTTCCAGGTGGCGCGTTTCTCCGCGACGCGCTCACGGGTCAGTGAGCCGACAGCGTCAATCCAGTTAGCTGTGAAGTCACCAGTGCGGTACGGGGCGGCGTGTGAGCGCCGCACGGTGTTCGCGAGAACGAGGCTGGGCTCGAAGCCTTTGGCTGCTGCGCGGGCCTGCCACTGTGCGGAGAGCTGATGGAGTGCCTCGGCGGTTTCCGGTTTGGCGCTGCGGGTTGAAAGCGTTGCCTGCTGGCGGAGTTTGATGGTGGTTGTTGCGGTGGGCGGAGTGTCGTGGCTGGCGGTCCATTCGGCGACGAGGCGGTCGGTTTCCAAGTCGATGAGGCGGGAGCGGTTGGAGAATTCGCGGATCAGCACCTGGTCGACGCCGGTGAGTTGCTGGCTGGGGTTGTGCGTGTCCGCGGCTGGCTCGCGGATGTCTGCGTCGGTGCCGAGATTCCGGTGGAGTGCGTCGAAGAGGAGACCGTTGTAGTGTTCGCTGGCAGCGACAGCTGCCTTGTAGAGCGTCCGCGAATCCAGAGTGACCCACGCACCGTCGGTGATGCGCTGTACCCGGTTGGCGATGACCAGGTGGGTGTGCAGCTGCGGATCCCCGGCACGGGACTCCCAATGGTCGAAGGCGGCAGCGATGGCGCCGCGGGTGCCGAGGTGGGCGACGCCGTTGCGGCCGGCCCGCGTGTGGACGACCGATTCTTCGAGCCACCGCAGGGTGGCGTTGACGGCGTCGTGGTGCGTCTGGAGGATCTGGTCCTGTAGAGCGCGGGGGCTCAGGGCCCAGAGGACGGACACGGATTTGGGAACGCTGAACGTGAGGTCGAAACCGACGACGGCGTGACGCGTTTCGGTTCGGCCCTGGCTGTTCTGGACGACCGTGGGTTGGCCGTGAGGACGCCCCAGGGGAGCGCCGGTGTCCGGGTGGACTGCGTGGTCGAAAAGAGCTTTGGCGTCGGATTCCGTGACGACGTCTCCGCTGGTCCGGCTGATTCCTTCCAGGCCGGAACCAAACCAGCGACCCTGCGGCGTGCCCGCTTTCATGTAGTACGTGGTGGCATCTGCCGGCGTGGCCGTCAGATCGTCCAACATGGTGGTCTTGAAAAGGTACTTCAGGCCCGACTGGGCGGACAGCCGGGCGATGGACATGGTCATTGCTTCGATGCCTCCCGATGGCGGCTGGGGGATGTCCACCCTCGCCGGCGGAATACGGCTTTCGTGGTGTCGTCTATTTCAAGGCCGGTGGCCTGGGATAGAGCCAGCAGCTTGCCAGCCAGGCGGACCAAGTCCTGGGCGTCAGTTCTCTGAGCGGTCTGCAGGCTGGCGACGTCGGCGCGGAGGTTCTTGGTCAGGGTTCGTTGGTCCACGTTTTCCGCAGCCAAGTGGTCGATGACTGCGGCTTGGGATCGGAGCTGGACACGGAGTGAGTCGAGGAGTTGGCTGCTCTTCGCGAGGGCTGCAGACAAGGTGGCCTCGGCGTTGTGCTGGCGTGCCCCTGAGGCAGAAGCTTTGACGCGTGGATTCGGCGTAGCGAGCGCGGCGGGAGCCGGTGACGCCCCCTTTGCCCTTTGCCGCCGTCGACGATCACGCTGTCGGTTGGCGCAGCGCGTAGAGCAGAAGCGCTGCGACATGCGCGACGGCTCGAAGCTCTCGCCGCATTCACCGCATATCTTTCCGCTCACAGTCGTTCATCAACGTCGGCGCACCCTGCGACATGACTTGCCGTGAGTAAGAGCTCACGGCGACTGCCTTGGATGCCAGAGGTGTGAAGGTGGTGCGAAGGTGGTGCGGTTTTGTGCTCTGGACATGTCCAGAGCACGGGCGTTCAATGGTGGTAGGCGATTCTTGGCGGGCCTTTATGAGCGGGCCGATTCGTCGAAGGGCAGCGGGCATCGCTACGGGCCAGCAGTCCAGATGATGGGATTCCAATGGGACGTTTTGCTGACTCAGAATATTCGCCGGCGAGCAGCGCTGAGGAGGGCTTCCGAGCGCTGAAGCTGCCAAGCCGCCTTTCCCTGGACCGTCTGATCTTGATCATCGAGAAGGCCCGCGGACGGCGGATTGAGATCGACGTCTGTGAGTCTTTGAACAGCGGAACGGTCTGTGGGCTGTGGCTGTCCACGACCACTCGGGAGATCATCCTGCACGCGCCAACGCCGTCGGCTCTTCACCGCCAGCAATTTATCCTTCACGAGCTCGGACATATGGTGCTCCGCCACGATGAGGCGGTGGTGTCCGCGAACTACGCCGAGACCCTGTTTCCCAATCTTTCCGGCGAGAAAGTCTCGCGAATCCTGGGGCGCAGTGACTTCCTGGATCACATCGAAGCCGCCGCCGAGACCCTGGCAGATCTCTTTGCCGCTGCAATCAGGGACAGCAGCATCGAGCCCCGGTCGTTTGAAAGGATTTTGGGGTGATCCAGGTCTTTGCGGCCGCCGTGATCTGGGGATTGGTCCTGTGCCTCCTGCCAGGCATGAAGCGGCGGAGCGACCACAGCATCATGGTGGCTGCCGTGACTATTGCCACCGCACTAACGCTGAACGTCGACACGATCTACCTCGAGGGGGACCGGCTCGTTGGCGGCCGCAATGTCCTGGACGTGGTGGCCAACGTCTTCATGGTCGTCGGGATCTACTTCTTGTCCCGGGCTATTCTGCGGGCAGCCGATCCAGACGAGAGGATGGACCGGCGCAACAGAGCCGGATTAGTTCTTCTGGGAGTGGTCGTCGTTGCACTGATTCTCAGTTTCAGCCTGGTTGATGCCCCGCGGACGTCCACCTCTTTTATGAAGGACTTTGGCGGCCAGTGGGCCGCCGCCGCGTATTCAAGCATCCAGTTCCTCTACATCGGAGCGGTGGTGACCGTCACCGGCTATACGTGCTTCAAGTTCCGTGGCGAGATGGCAAGGCCGTATTTCCGCCTTGCACTCACTTTCATCGGCATCGGCTGTTCCCTGGCCGTAGTGCTCGTTCTTGCGGTGCTGGGCATGGATGTCCTGCACCTGATGGGGGAGATGGAGTCGATGACGAGGGTCTCCTATGTGTACGACGCCGCGGTATTCGGAGCCATGGCGTTTCTGTGCGTTGGTCTTGCCCTCCCGCCCGTCGCGCGTGGCCTGGAGCGCAGGTCCGATTCCCGGACCACCGCCGTCCTGCTCGCCCGCTTGGCTGGGCCTTGGGAACGAACCACCGCGGCCCGCGCCGGGGTTCGGCTCAATGTTTTGGGGGTGGTTGGTGATCCCCGGGATGCGTCCAAGCAGCGTCTCCACCGGATGCTGGTGGAGATCCGTGACGCCCTGTTGGTCGACCCCGAACTTGCCAAGTCACTGGGGGAGAGTGATATTCAAGTACTGGCTGAAGCGGAGGAGTATCTCGGAACCCGGGTTTCCGCACCCGGGCATTGGGGAGCCAGGACGTCAATCAAGGGGGAGTTGAAGTCATGACAGACAGCGACGGCGGCCTCTCCGAAACACCGCAAGCACGCCTCGCCCGAAAGTTGAATCTCCTCTTGGATCTTTTTGAGGCCCAAGGGTCTTCGCCGTTGACCTATCCGCAGATCAGCCGGCACATGGAGGAGCGGGGAACGCCCTTGTCCCGCTCCAGGTGGGCCTATATGCGCAGCGGAGACGGTCCCATGGCGACGGACACCGCGCTTCTGCAGAATCTCGCCGACTACTTTGGCGTCGACTCCCGGTACCTCCTGGACGACGCAGGGGAGGTCCCCGATCTGGTCGATGCCCAACTGCAGCTGTTGCGGACGCTGCGGGAAAACCGCGTCAGGAATTTTGCAGCCCGGCAGTTGCAGTCGATTTCCCCCGACACGCTGCTGCGTTTACGTCAAGTAATCGACGACCGCATGAAAGAACCAACGGACGACGGCGATGCGTAGAGCCGTTGTGGGTGTGGTCACCGGTGGTGTCGTGGCGGGCGCCGCGGCGCTTTTCGCTGCTGCCTATTTCGCGCGTCAGATTGTGGTGCCCACATCGCGGCGAGTTGAGGATCTGCCGATTCGCAGGGTGTTCCGTGACAGCAATGATTCGTTGCTGATTGAGCTGCCTGCATCACCCCGGACCACGGTTCCGGGCCGCTACAGCATCTGGTTTGCCAATGGAGCAGGTCATGCCTGTATCGGAAGGATTGTGGACACCGACGACGGCGGAGGGCCGGCCGCCGTCGGGACGGTGACGCGGCTGGTTGAACGGGTTGACTCGGGTGACCTGCTGAGCGCCAGGGCCGGGATCTGGAGCGGGTACGTCTATCCAACGCCGGATCCGCTGGGCCTTCCTTACAAAGACGTGAGGATTCCAGTGGAGAACGGCATGGCGCCTGCCTGGCAGTTCCCACCCTCTGAAGCCTCCCCAGGAGATTCCAGGACGTGGGCTATCCATATCCACGGCCTGGGAGGCAAGAAATCCGGCGCCCTGCGCGGAGTACCCGTGGCGGACCGGCTGGGATACACCTCTCTGGTGGTTTCATTCCGGAACGATGGGGAAGCGCCGGCATCAGCGGATCGCCGCTACCACCTGGGACAGTCCGAGTGGCGCGACGTGGACGCAGCCGTGTCCTATGCCGTGGATCAGGGCGCTAGCCAGATTGTGCTGTTCGGTTGGTCCCTGGGCGCCACGATTGCACTTCAGGTGACCCTGGAGTCGGAGTTCCGGGACCGCATTGCCGGGCTCGTTCTCGATGCGCCGGTCATTGACTGGACGAGCACGCTGATGGCCAACGCCCGATCCAGCATGCTTCCGCGCTGGATCGCGGCCCTGGGGCTGCGGATTCTTGAGTCACCTCGGCTGTGTTGGATCGCCGGGCTGGGAACAGCATTGAATTTGAGGGCCCTGAATGGGGTGGCCCGAGCGGACGAACTCCGCCTTCCTGCCCTGGTGATCCACAGTGAAAGGGACCGTTCGACTCCCTTCGCGGTTTCCCGCCAGTTCGTCGACCGCCGTCCTGATTTGGCCACGCTGGTGACTTTTCCCTCTGTAGAGCACACGCAGGAGTGGAATGCCGATCCGGAGGGGTGGGACGCAGCGGTGTTTGCGTGGCTCCGAAACCGTGTGGCGTCGGGCTGACTGCCGGTTCCCCGGGTCGATCAAGCTCTCGATACGTGTTCAGGATGCCTCAAGCCCGCGATTCCGATACGCCGTGTTCCTGTCCATGGTCCAGCCGGCAACGATTCCGCGACCGATCATTTGGTCGCTGAGCCTGGCCAGGTGATACCCGGGATCGGCTTCGAGGGCGAGTTGCAGGAACTGGTGCGCCTTGCTGCCTCTGCCCTCCCACCAATTTATGAAGGCGATGGCGGTCAGGATTGGTGCGGAGTGTCCGGTGCTGCTGCGTGTGTAAGCGTGTAGCAGCAACTGCTCTGCCCACTCGACCCGAGACCAGTGCGGCTTGCTGTCCGTCTGGGCCAGGAGGACACGGTCCATGGGTTCGTCGATTCCGGGGATGTCCGCCATGAGTTGATCCCGAACGGTGGGGAACTGGAGGCCCGCGATCAGGCTGATAATTCGCTCGTCAGTCGGGAAGGATTTTGCGTCCAGCATTTCCGTCCAAAGCGTCCGGGCCCTGTCCATGGCATCTCGGACGTTTAGGCTCTGCATCGATTTCACGCAACTTTCCACGGCGTCCGCGGTCTGGGTCTCTTTGGTCGAGGCCGGCAAAGTGATGCGGTTAGTAGGGGCGATGGTGCTGCCGCGGTAAACGAACTCGGCATTGATCTGGCTGGACTGCGTCAACGTCAGAGGCAGGGATGGCCCGCCCAGGGGATCGCCGTCGTATTGCGAAACTGCGTCGTCTCCTACGAGGAGCCCGTCACGGATAGACATTCCCCGCTCGGCTAAGGCACCTGTCAGTGCCGCGATGGTTGCGGCGTGGGGCCTGGCACGCCCGGACTCGGCGGGCTGCGATGTGTACACGGCGAAGAGTACGCTGGCGGCCTTAGCGTCATGGGCTAAGTATCCGGCGACGGTTTGTGCGTAGCTGATTTCTGCTCCGGGCTTCGGCAGGTCAACGCGCAGTGTGGCCCCGACGTGGTTGTCGACGAGGGTGATGCAGACGAGGCTTTCGCGGGGCCAGAACCCCAGGGTGTGTCCGATGAAACTGAGAGCGTCTGCAGGTGTTTTGATCGTGAGTGGTTCCATGGCCTTTCTCCTTTATCGACTGGCAGGCACCGGTCGTGCTTGTCAGATTTCGGCGTCTATCTGATAGGGGAGTCACCGCTGGGTACGAGGGACCGGAGTGCAACTTGGGGAACCGGGCACGGTCGAAGATTTCGCGAGGAAATAAGCGACGGAGGAGCGCCGAACGAAATCTTGGAAAGTGATCGGCGCAGCGCGCCCTGGTTGCGCGGAGGGCCCGCCCAGCGATGATGGGCGATCAGAATGACAAACAGCGAAGATGCTTCTGGTCATTCATGAACGGATTTCGCCGGCGCGGCATGACGCCGATGACTTCTGTCGGCATTGGGAGTGGGTCGCCCTTCTGCTGAGACAGGGCATGTGCCTCGCTACCGGGCCGGAATTTTTCAAGCGATCGGCGTCCCGCCATCGAAAATCTTCACTTGGGTGGCCTGCAGGGATACCCTCGCGGGCACGAAATACTTCGTGGAGAGGACCGTGACGAGAGAGAACGGTCCACCCGCGAGGCCAACACGAGCCCCAGGTCGACGTCCTCTACCGGCAGCGGCGCCAGCAGGGTCCCATCCGGATGAGGCGCCCCTGGCGCGTGCGCGGATGGGCAACAAGTTCGGCACCGGAGTCCTTGTTCAGAACCCCGACAGCTGGAACCATTGCCATCCCACACTTACCCGCACCGACGCGGCGCACCAGTGGGCGCCGGTGGAAGAGTTCGTCGACGCCTACTGGGTTTACGACGCTATTCCTGGACACTAACTGGTGCAGGGCACTAAGGCGTTTGAATACTACGAGGACCCGTCAAGCGAGCACCCCGGGTGGGAGGCGGACGACCACGGAATTCGCCACATGTGCCGTGCTATCCGCAACGCGTGCGTCAACGGGTTGGATAAATATCTTGACTGGCCGAAAGATGGGCGCCCGAAGGCGGCGGCAGGCTTACCCGGCAGGGCTGGAACCTCGCCGCACCGCACTGGACCCGGCAGCACGGGTTCATCGTGCCATCAAGCACCAAACGACTATTCAGGCTGGTTGCCGATAATTAGGCTGCGTCCGACCGCGCTCTCACCTCATAGAGCAGCCCGACCTCCGGCGCCACCTGTGAAGGAGTACCGGCCATGCGCGCAATCGACTGGATCAGCTTTGACCACACCGTTCCCGTGCCGGTGCTTCGTGACGGCTCCCTGATCTCCCGTGACGAAATCAGGGTCTGAAGCGAAGCGGGTTTGGTAACAGGCACCTTGCCTCCGGTGTCGCAGCGGGGCCGGGCCGTCAGCGGGCTGTACTCTGGCCGCTTATAAATCACGATTATGGGGGAATTTTGAGCCAGAACGTCCAGCCGGCGTCGCCGCATCCGGTCCATCCACCGACCGGTTATGACCAGCCATCCCTGAATGGAGCGGTGGACAGTTTGTCCCAGCAGCCGTCCGAGGTGCCTAGCAATATGCCTCGCGGCAAGGGCCCGATCAGACCCACGTCTTCCGGCTTCCGGCTTGCGGCAGGGATCTTCGGAGTCATCTGCGGCCTGTGGTTCCTGATCCTGTCTATCGCTGACTTCGCTGACGGTGATGAGCCTGGCTCCATTGCACTCCTCCTTCTGGTGGCAGCGCTGAGCAACACAGTTGCCGGCATCATCCTGCTGGCCAAGCGGCGCCAGCGCGGCCAGAAAGCACCTACAGCGTCGATGAGCTTCGCCAGCCTGGCTCTGGTCCTTGGCCTGATCAGCCTGACCGTACCGTACTACCGCATGGAGGTGCTGGTATCTGCCCTGGCCCTTGCCTCCCCGGTCCTCATTGTGATGGGTATTGGCTTGGCACGGGAGCGGCGTGATGCTGGCTGGGTGCCGCTCAGGAGCATTTGCCTCGCGGTAGCTCGCCGCTCTTGCAAGGCGGCCGTGGGACTGTTGCCCATACGCCCGCCGGCTCCTGCGCCGGGCCCCGGCCAGGGTCTTCGAGGCGGCCATGCACCGGCAGCTTCCGGCGGGGAAGGCCCGAACCAGCACTTCTTGCCTGCACCGCCGTATGTCGCTCAGCAGCCTTACCCGCAGTACGGCCCGGGAAGCTATTGGGTTCCGGCCATGCCCCCACTGCCGAGGTCTTCTGGCTTCAGGGTCGCAGCGGGAATCATGGCGATCGTGCACGGCGTCGTGTTGTTCGCGCCGGCAGTTATCGCCGTCGTGCGCATATTCAACTATGCCTACCCGGCGGCCATTGTCATGGTCATCCTGGCTGTCGCGGCTGCGGTTGGAAGTCTGGCTGCGGGCATTGTGCTGCTGGTCAAGCACCGCGACCGGCGCCGGGCAGCACCCGTGTCCGTCCTGGTCTTTGCCGGGCTCCCGTTCATCGTAGGTGCTGCAGGCTACTACCTCGCAGAAAGCTTCGTCATCGCATACGCCGTCTCGATACTCTTCTCGATCCCCACATTCATCGTTATGGGCATCGGGCTGGCAAACGAAAAGCGCGGCCACTAACCTCGGATGCAATTCGTCCTGGACAGCAGCGCCTCTTTTTACGGCCAATCTCAACCTGCGGCATGAACGGCGACGGGCCCTACCATCGCGCGCTCAAACCCGCAGGTCAGAGGTGTAGGTCCGGCCCCACAGTTCCCCGGATTAGCGTCCGAACATCTCCCGCAGGACGTCCTCGGTACCACCCTCCGACGAAGTGTTGGCGCAGTTCAAAGACGATTTTGCCGGTCGAAACGGTCCGTCATGAAGAAAGAGGGGCTGCAGTCGCTGGCCGAGTTCCTGGAGGGGACTGTGGAATTAACGGTGTATCCGGCTCGACACGCCAGGCATTGTGCCTGGCAGGACTGAGCTGGTTATGACGGTGACACTGGATGCCGTGAATAGTGCGGATACCACGGCAAAACTGAACGAAAACTCCGAGGCTGAGGCCGCCCGTGAGCTGGTGAAACTGGCCCGGGAACAGGAATTGTCCCTGACCGGTCCTGACGGTCTGCTCAAACAGCTGACCAAGACGGTCATCGAGACGGCCCTGGACGAGGAACTCACGGAGCACCTCGGTTATGAGCGCCACGACACGGCGGCGAAGGATACTGCCAACTCGCGCAACGGCACGCGGCCCAAGACCGTGCTGACGGAGACGACAGGCCCGGTGCAGATCGACGTTCCGCAGGACCGGGAGGGCACGTTCGAACCGAAGATCGTCGCTAAGCGTCAGCGGCGGCTGAGCGGCGTTGATGAGATGGTCCTTTCGCTCTACGCCAAGGGTCTGACGACCGGGGCGGACCAGTCGACCTCGATGCTGCGGCCGGCCTTGTGACCAACCCGGGACGAGGCCCCGGTCACGGCGGCGTGCTCGCCATAGAGCCGGCAGAACCGGTCATAACTCATCACGGCCTGCCCTGCGCGAGAAGACGCGTCGAGATACTCCTGGTGCAGCAGCTTCAACGTCACCCCCACCCGGGCCAGCTCGGTGTGCACCCGGGGCCAGTCCGGCTGCGCAAAGACACTCTCCCGGACGCCGCGGCCGGGAAACAACGCCGCATACACCTCGGCCTCCGACAGCTCGGCGACGTCATCCCAACCGAGACCTGCCAGTTCCGCCGCATCGAGGACCGCCTGAATGCTGTGCCGGGATATCCCGTGAGCGGACTCAATTGCTCTTCGCGCCAGGCTTTGATTACACAGCTGCAACACCAGCGTCCCTTTGATCTTCCGTACCATTACCGGTACTCCTTCCACCATGTGTCCCTCACATGGTGGAAGGAGCTTTGCAGGTGGTGCTCAACCACACCAACGATGGTGCTCAACCACGCCAATCGTGCTACCGGACGATGGCGCTCACCCGCACCACAAGTGGAGCCCTTAGAAGCCAATATTCACTCCGTGAACTCCGGGGCCTGCATGCCGGGAATTTCCCTCCGGCGCTCCTGCGTCGCTGATTTCCTCCGGAATTTCCCGGCCCTTGCCCGAGGGTAGACAGGCCTCCGTCGGGCACAGCTCCGCAAGCTTCGCCAGCAGCCAAAACAACTGGGGGAGAGGGGAAGCTGGCCGGTCACCAAGGCCGCCCCACCCACCGGATCCTCAGCAAAGGACGAGAGAAACCATGAACGATCGCATTGCACGCGCAGCCCTGACCCGACTCTTCGAACCCGGCGACCGTGTCGGTCGAGCCCTCGTGGGCAGGCTCGGCGCGTACGCCGCGTTGAGGCTTGCCACCGGCGCCCAGCCCGTACACGCCATTCCGGAGGCCACGGTCGAAGAACTGTAAGAGGCCTTGAAGCGGTGGGCTCCGCGGGTTCCTGAGGTCGACCCGGAGAACGATCTGGCCACCGTCGAACGCCTGGGTGGCGGCTTCCTGATCCCAGGAGATGAACACTGGCCGGAAGGCTTGGACGATCTGCCCGACGCCCCGTACGGGCTTTGGTACCGGGGCAACATCGACAACGGCATCCCTGCACCTTCCCGGTGCGTAGCCCTGACCGGATCCCGGGACTCGACCAGCTACGGGGACTCCGTAACAGGGGATATGGCATGCGGGTTGGCCCAACGTGGAATCTGCGTGATTTCAGGGCTGGCCTACGGCATCGATGCGCACGCGCACCGGGCCGCGTTGGCCGGGAGCCAGGGAGAAGGACCGGCGACCCTTGCGGTACTGGCCGGAGGCCTTGACCGTTACTACCCGTCCGGTAACGCTGACCTCGCGGCTGCGATCCGCGGCAACGGCCTGACGCTCTCAGAGCTCCCGCCCGGTTCCGCCCCGACCCGGTACAGGTTCCTGCAGCAGAAGAGCAAATTACATGTATCTAGTCGCCCCGCCTACTTCACGTCCCCGCCCCGTCCTGTCTTAGCTTTCGGCGCTGCTTTACGGCCCGTGGCGACCCTCATGGCTTCGAAATGGTGCGGATCGGTGTGCTTCATGAACTCCATGGAGCGCTTGATCTGCCTATGGACTGTCCTGTGATCTAGATCAAGGGACAACTCCCGCCCTTCGCCGTGCGAGTGCTTGTTGCAGAAGTCGTATACGTCGCGGAATTCCGACGGTGGCGCTGTTAGAACCTCCATGGCTTGCTGCAGGTTCTTAACGCCAGGCTTCTTGAAACGACAAAATGACTCCAGGAGACGACGAGCCGCATTCGGAAGCAGGAAGACGTCTTCCGGTGCTGCCTCGTCATCGGCGGCTTGCATGACGCGGTCGAAGAGATAGTGATACTCCGAAATGTGTCTTACAACGTAGTCCGGAATCAGTTCCACCCGGGAGCTGCGTTCCCCGCTGGGTAGCTCGCTCGCAGACATTTCCAAGAACCGAACTAGGGGAAAATGTAGCTCTGCTTTCGCTTTGGCCTGGTCCTGAGCGCTGCTATTCGGTTCGGCGCCATCCCTAAGGATGCCCTTCGAAGTATTTACTTGGTTGCTGAGTGATCCGAGGAAGAGCCGGAGGAGGTCGAAATCGTGCGTGAGCACAATATATTGTCCGTAGGGCCTGAGTTGCTTGATCAACCATGAATGGGTTGCATAGACGCTCTCTCTATCCAAGCTGCTGGATGGATCGTCAACAACTACGATTCTTCGTTTCGGTTCTATCTCCCTCTTCTTGTCCTCCAACTGCCGAAGGAAGTAAATGAGTGCCAGAGTGTTGCGCTCACCCTCACTGAGATGCTGGGCTGCTTTCGTTCCCATCCAGCATTTGTAGGATCTGCCCTCGTCGACCACTTGAACTCGCAGATGATTCCGACCATAGACGCTGGCCAAATCTTCATTTATCTTGTCGGCCATCGTCTGGTTTGAGAACTGCTTGGATCTGGCGATCAAGAGCTTGGCGTTGATCTCAGAAATACGGTCGTCCAGAGCCGTGCGCTGGGCATCAAAGGTAGCCTCCGAGCCCTCAGCCTTCCTGTAGTCGCTGGAGCGGGTTCCAATCAAATTTTCCAGTACTAGCTTCGTTAGAGCAGTGCGCCGGGTAACTGCCGTTCGGCAAAATTCGTTATGGTCCGCCACCAACTTGTCAGAAGAACATGTGCTGAAGTCCGGTGGAACCAGTGATGAAGAGTCAAAATTCAGCCGCTCAGGCTCCTCGTATTTTTGCTTCAGAATCTGCTCGATGGCAGTAAGGAACTTCTCTGCAGAAAGGCTCATTTTCTGCTGCAATATTTCGATTTCTGCGTGTTCAGTCTGAAGGGACGTATGGACCTCTTCAGACTTCGGTAGCGAATCTTTCCACGACGTAAGCTGATTTCGCTGACGCTGGACTTCCTTGGTGAGCTCGGTAACCGCATCTTGGACACGCTGACGCGAGTCATCGAAATGTTTTCCTAGCTGGTCGCGTCGAGCCTCCTCTATGTGATGATCGCAGAAGGAGCATTGCGTTCTATCCTCGTGGAGGGCGAGGCCGTCCTTAACCCACCTCTGTCGGGCGGCGTCTCCAACGAGGGATCCGATGAGTTCGCTTTGGACACCAGTGCTGATAACTGCTCGCACCTGCTGGAGAATTGTTGGCCAGGTCGCGGCAACCGGCGGTTGCTCGTCCAACGGGGAGGGGGCGGGACGGCCCAGTTCGTCCAGAGCAGACATCCGATCTACGTCGGACGGATAAGACGCCGGAGTGGACCGAAGCCTTCCTCGCAGGACAGGGTCACTGAACCGGCTCTTCGTGAACGAGGCGTCATGCGGCTTGAGGCCGGTATCGATCGAGTCCTGTACGCCATTAACGATCGACTTGGAAGTCTTCTGCGCCAACCGCAGATCGTCAGTGGCTTTCTTCAAGTCCTTCTCGGCGGAAGTAAGTTCGAGCCGTAGGCGCTCCTCGTCCTTCTTTGCCTCGATCGCGTCACCACCGAGAGTCACAATTGCGGCTGCAGATTCCCCGTCGAGGAACTGGGCGAGGTTTAAGCGGACATACTCCTTATTGAACACCGATAAAACGGCCTCGTTAGGTGCCTTCATGCGTTCCACCGTGGAGGCTTTGCCGTCGACATCGTGGCTTTCCCACTTGACGACCCGGTCCAGAGACGACTCGCCAAGTTGCCTCAGCAACTCTGCAAACGTCGACTTGCCACTCCCGTTGTGGCCGTAGATTACGGTTTTCTTGCCGAGGCCGGCGGCGGACGAGAATGGCTGGGACTTAACGGATCTAAAAGGCTCATCAAGTGAGAAAGAACGCAACATATCGTAAGGCTACGGGTTTACGAGACCTGGACCCTGATTGTCGCTTCTTGTGTCGCTTACATTTCCGGACAATTTCAGCCTCTCGCCCCCAACGCGGACACGAGGCGGCCAGACGCAATGCAGCGAGGTGATGGGAATGCAGGACTGGAAAACCCTGAAAATAGCCGCCGGCATCGACATCTACTACTGCGACCCGCACTCACCCTGGCAGCGCGGCATCAACGAAAACACGAATGGCCTGCTGCCCCAGTACTTCCCCAAAGGCTCCGACCTGAGCATCCACAGCGCGACAGACCTCAACTGGGTCGACCAGGAACTCAACGACCGGTCACGCAAAAGACTAGAGTTCAGAAAACCGATCGAACTGATCGAAGGACTCCTGTTGCAATGACCGCTTGAATCCGCCGTTCCCCTTACGGGCATGTGGTGGCCGCGCAGACGACTTTGGTCATTTCGTGCAGACGACTTCGAACCTTTTATGGTTGGTGTCAAGCAGCAAGTTGTTGCAGCTGCCGGAAAACGGCCCGGGCGAGGTACCGTTTCAGGACGCGCTTGATTTCCCGGTAGCTCAGTCCTTCGGCGGTGCGCCGTTGCACGTATTCTTTGGTTGTTTCGTCGAATCGCATGCGGGATTTGATGACCACGTCCAAGGCCATGTTCAGATGACGGTCTCCGTGGCGGTTGAGCCGGTGCCTGGTGGTGTTCCCGGAGGAGGCCTGCAGGGGCGCCACTCCGGCCAGGGACGCGAACGCGGCTTCGTTCCTGAACCTGCCGTGGTGTGAGTATGCGGTGAGGATGGTTCCGGTGGTCACCGGCCCCAGTCCTGGCTGGGCTTGCAGCCCGGGTGCCAGTTGTTCGTTGAGATCTGCAAGCCGGGCCTTGTTCTGCTTCAGACGGGCCTGTGCCGCGACGACGGTCCTGGCCAAGTCGATTGCTTCTTCGCGGGCGACCTGCTGCTCGATGCTGTCGGTGGCGCGGGCCCGCCAACTGGTGATTTCGGCCACCTGCCGGTCAGTAAGGGCGGTGCGGGCGTCTATGCCCAAGTCGATGGTTCGTGCCAGCGCGTTCAGGGCATTGCGGCTGGCTGTCCGCTGCTGATCGACTCTGCGCCGGCTGGCCAGCAGTACGCTGACCGCGGCGCGCACCCCGTCCGAGCGTGGTTGCAGCAGCTGTTCCAGGTCCTTGCCCAGGATGGCCATGGCTGCCGCTGTGGCGTCGATTTCATCGGTCTTCCCGATCCCGGCACGGGCCTCCTTACGGGGTGGCTTGACCTCGACCACCATGATGTTCTCCTTGCCCAGGGTACGGGTCAGGGACGCACCATAGGATCCTGTGCCTTCTACCGCTGCGAGCACGGGCCAGGTGGTGTTGCGGCCGATCCATGCCACCGCGCGCTTCATGCCGGCGGTGGAGACGGGGAAGGCCTCGCAGTCGAGGCGGGCACCAGTGGTGGTGTTGATGATGGCGTAGGTGTGGGTTCGTGCGTGGGTGTCGACACCGATGACGTAGGCGTACTTTTCTGCGACGATACTCATGACGGTGATCCTCCATTCCAATGTGGTGATGGCCGTTTATGGGCGGCATCGGCCTGGAACAGGGTTCTTGTCAGGCGGTCCTCTAACGGGGCACGAACCATTGGTTCGGCCAACCTTTTATCAAGCCACGGCAAGAGGCCAGGCCGGTGCCGATCCGCCATAGCGGACACGTCGAAGTGAAGACACCTTGGAAACCCAACGGTCAGGAAAATGATGGGTCACACCAGACAGATCAACACCAAGCCTGCCAGCGGGTACCAGACCTGCCAATAACCATTAGAGGAAGATGACAACCGCTTCGGACAGCCCGGCCCTCAAGATGGAAACGATTTACCGGTCGGGGGCAGGGTTACTCGTCGATCACGGAACCCACTACCGCCCCACGCTCATAGGGACGATCGAATAGCGGGTGTACCTTGGCGTCAATCGCCCAAGCCGTTCCGGATCGAAATCGCGGGGCAGACACGTACGAGGCCGGGGTGACCCCGGCACTGGATACTCTTCTCCTGTACAACCACGATGGGGAGACGAGGAAGGCACAAACGTTGAATGATCAGGAAGATGACAACGCTATGCCGGCGTCGTCTAGCTGTTGCCTCGTTCCAGGCGCGGCCCTGATCGTTGGCACCGTACTGTGGCGGTGGCCGGTGGGGTCGCCGGGTTCCGTTGTTTTCGTGTGGCTCCGCTAGCCCGCGGTCAGCGTCTAAAAGGGGTGCGGCCCGGTCATGCGGCCGTCAACAGATCGGACCATGAAGGGATCAAGGGAGGTGGAATCGTTATGCAGAGCCCGAGACTCAGCGCGCCGTGCGGGCGTGCCCGGGGGCCGCGCCGCACGCGGCCAGGACCCGGTTGCAGCCGCCGTTGTTCTTCTCCAGCAGGATCAAGTATTTCAGGGCGAAGAAGCGCCGCACCCTGAAAAGGCGGGGTGCGGCTGCTGGGAGGCCTTGGTGGGGAGATTTGGGGGTGTGGACAGTGTCCACACTTTGGGTCACGGACTGGGCCGTA
The DNA here is from genome assembly GCF_059383535.1 of Pseudarthrobacter sp. HLT1-3. Taxonomy (NCBI): domain Bacteria; kingdom Bacillati; phylum Actinomycetota; class Actinomycetes; order Micrococcales; family Micrococcaceae; genus Pseudarthrobacter; species Pseudarthrobacter sp. HLT1-3. The sequence goes on from NZ_JBWZCJ010000016.1 coordinate 56,358, forward strand.
CGGTGCCGGACTGGCCCGGATTCCTTATGTTTCGGCGGGAGTCCAGTGTTTGCAGGGGCTGGAACCCGGCTCGAGTCCCACCTCGGGCACAGTGTTTCCGCAGGTCAGCGAACGTCCATCTCTTCCGGCAAGTCCGGGCGCAGCCGCTCACGCCGGGAGGGCTAAGAACGCATCTTCGACGTCTCCAACCTCGCGGAACTCGACCGCGGCCGTGCCGTCGTCCTCGCCTCCGGAGCACCCGCGACCCTCGTCCGCACACTGCCCTGGTACACCGGCCCGCACAAAGGAGGCCGTCGAAGCATCCATCACGGCTAACAGCCCCCGCCGCGAAGACGACGCCGTGCTGGTACCGGCCGGTGCACATGCGGGGGTCAAGCCTTGGACCACCGAGTGGGAACGAAAATGGTTGAGGAAATCGATCTGTTCGCAGCCCCCGGCACCTGCGACAGCCACGCACGAAACGCCTGCAGGTGGACCGGCAGAAGCTGCCCAGTTGCTGTTCGGCTCGGGCGAGGAGTTCCTGCACGAACAGCTTCTCCCCACGTATGTCCGCGACTTCGATGACAGAAGCGCCAAGTCGTGCATGGAGTAGTACTTCCACCGGGAGGCCGTGTCCCGGGTAGAAGCCCTCTGGCGGACCTGTGAACACCTTCGCCTCGACGGCGCCACCGGCTCAACGTGTGGTGGCGCGACCCCGCAGGCCACCACATGCGGGTCCTCCTGGACCTTGTAACGCCAAGCGATGTGCACACTGCACTTATAGTGCAGTAAGATGCACTCTATGGATGAAAGTACAACAGCCCTGGCGACGGCAATCGGCGGCCGGGTGCGGCAGGAGCGGCAGTCTCGGGGCTGGACCCTCGATCAGCTTGCGGATGCTGCGGGGGTGAGCCGGCGCATGTTGGTCAATGTCGAGCAGGGTGCGGCGAACCCCAGCGTGGGGACCTTGCTGCGGCTCAGCGATGCCCTGGGTATCGGGCTGCCTGCGCTGGTCGAAATGCCTCGCCGCAGGCCAGTGACGGTCACCCGCCGCGGTGAAGGTGCTGCCCTGTGGAGTTCTGACGCCGGGGGCCGCGGCGTTCTTGTCGCCGGGACAGAGTCACCTGATGTGGTTGAGCTGTGGGACTGGACGTTGTGCGCGGGGGATAGGCACGAGAGCGAGGCACATTCAGCCGGGACCAAGGAGTTGCTGCAGGTCCAGGAGGGATCGGTATCCATTGTGGTTGCCGGTGAGACGTTCGTCCTCAAGGCCGGAGACGCTGCTTCGTTTCCCGGCGACGTCGACCACTCATATGGCACCGTGGGCAAGGAACCGGCGCGGTTCTCCCTTGCAGTCTTCGAGCCGGGCGTGGGGTCAGGACACATGGCAGAGGCCACCGATGCGTGATCTGGAGGCGCTTCAGGAGTTCCTGGCCGGCGCGTGGGTGGATGCTACGGTTTTCTCGCTGCGCCCGGACTACCGCGCCGTCCTGCTGGCGGTAAACGGGCTGGTACCGGGACCAAGCGACGAGGCCAGTGAAACGCTGCTGCAGGCGGCAGAGGCCTCGGCCCGGAAAGCACTGGATAGTCGACTGGTGGAGGACCTTCCTCATGTTGCCGCATGGCGGGAGGCATACAAGCTATTCGGAGCCAAGCCGCAGCGCACGCGCAACAGTCTTGAGGCATTGCTGCGCCGTACGGCCTCGGGCCTGCCGCGGGTGAACCGGCTCACCGATATCTACAACGCCGTCTCGGTGCTGCACCGGATCCCACTGGGCGGGGAGGACCTCACCGGCTACGTCGGGGAGCCCCGACTCGTGCGCGCTACGGGCAAGGAGCCGTTCGACACCATCGCCGGCGGCGCTGAAATGCTCGAGCATCCGGATCCTGGTGAGGTGGTGTGGTGCGATGACGCGGGTGTGACCTGCCGGCGCTGGAACTGGCGCCAGGGCCGGAGAACCCAACTCAGCGAAGACACGTCAACAGCGCTGTTCATCCTCGACGCCCTCCACCCAATGACCGATGAAGCGCTCGACGCCGCTGTCGACGACCTGGCCGGCCGGCTGGCGCGGCTCGGTCCAAACGTCACGATCGCCCGCCGTCGGATAGCCGCGGCCCCTACATTCCATGAAGGAAAATGACATGCGGATGCGAAGCGCTTCGAACGTCCCAGTCCCGCCATGGGGGCTGGCCGTGACGGCGATCCTGTCAATCCAGCTGGGCTCGGCCCTGTCAGTGGATCTGATCGACGAAGTCGGCCCGGCCGGAACAGGATGGCTTCGGTTGAGCATGGGAGCGATCATTCTCCTGGCGATCGCCCGCCCGCCGCTGCGCTCCGTCCGCCGAGCAGACGTACTGCCATTGCTCGGACTCGGGGTCGCGACTGGCATGATGACGATCGGGTTCCTCGCCGCGATCGAGCGCATACCGCTCGGCACCGCCGTCGCGATCGAGTTCCTGGGACCCCTGACGGTGGCCGCGGTGCGCAGCCACAACCGGAATGCGCTCCTCTGGCCGTCTGTGGCACTGCTCGGCGTCGTTCTGCTCACAGAACCCTGGCAGGGCGACTTCAACCCGATTGGAGTGGCGTGGGCGGCGCTGGCGGGCGTCGCCTGGGGCATCTACATCCTGCTAACCCAGCGGATCGGGGATCACTTCACCGGAATCGGGGCGCTCTCTATGACTGTGCCTATCGCTGCGGCAACGGCAGCCGTCGTCGGCATCCCGCAGGCCGCCGGCCACCTCACCTTCGGGATCCTGGCCGCCGCGGCAGGGCTCGCTATCCTGTTGCCCGTGCTGCCGTTCGCGCTGGAAATGCTTGCCCTGCGCAGGATGACGCCTACAGCGTTCGGCACGCTGATGGCCCTCGAGCCAGCCCTCGGGGTCCTCCTCGGACTGCTCATCCTTCATCAGCAGCCTTCGGCCATCCAGGTCCTGGGCGTCCTGCTCGTCGTGCTCGCCGGCGCCGCTGCGCAGCGGGGCGGACGACGGCGCCCGGCACAACCGGAGCAGAGCCCCAGCCCTGCGGATCTCGACTTCGTCGGCTAACGGGCCGAAGCTACCTCCTCGAACGATGCGCCGGTCACGGCACCCGCCGGCGCACGCTCACAGCGGGCATAGCAGGGTGCGCCTACACACTGCTTTCATTCGGATCCTTATAAAGGAGTTGGAACGATGTTTACAGGCTTGAGTGCTTTTCCCATTACCCCGCTGGCGCAGGACGCGGTAGACGAGGCCTCGTTTATCCGCTTGGTACAAAGGCTCAGCGGGGCGAAAGTCGACTCGATCACTGCCCTTGGCTCCACCGGTTCCTACGCGTACCTGACCAGCAAGGAGCGAAGCCGTGTTGCGCAGCTGGCCGTGCGGCATGCCGGCGGGACGCCCGTGATAGTTGGTATCGGGGCGCTCCGGACCTCCCAGGTCCTAACGAACGCGGACAACGCCGAGCGAGCGGGAGCGTCGGCGCTGCTGCTGGCGCCGATGACCTATCAGCCCCTCACTGATGATGATGTGTTCGAGCTTTTCCGGACGGTCACGGCGCACTCGTCGCTGCCCGTTGTCGTCTATGACAATCCGGGCACCACGCACTTCACCTTCACCATCGAGCTTTACGAACGCATCGCCGAACTGCCCGGCATCGCTTCCATCAAAATTCCAGGGGTACCTGGTGACCCGCAGCTGGCTAAGGCATGGGTGGAAGAGATTCGGGCAGTTGTTCCCAGGCACGTGACGATCGGGGTGTCCGGTGACGCCCATGCCGCGGCCGGCCTGGCTGCCGGCTGCGATGCCTGGTACTCGGTCATCGGCGGCACCCTGCCCGCACTTGCCATGGAGATCACCCGGGCGGCGCAGGAACACCGCATTTCGGACGCGCTGGCCGAATCCGGACGCCTTGCACCGCTATGGAACTTGTTCGCCGAGTTCGGTGGGAGCCTTCGTGTGGTTGCGGCCATCGCCGAGCACCTGGGTCTGGCACCCGAAGCCTGCCTGCCGCTGCCGATCCAAGGATTGAGCAAGGACCAGCGCCACCGTGTTGCCGGGGTCATCGATGCGCTCGGCCTCCACAGCTAATACGGGCACCGGAGTTTCAGACGAGCCAAAACTCCGGGCCGGGACACTGGCCCGCTATGTCGTCGCAGCGACCCTGGTTCGAACAGCAGACGGGGGCGCAGTAGTTGCTATCGTGCTGCTGGCAGACTCCATGGGGATGCCCGGATGGTTGGCCGGCCTGCTGGGTGCCTCGATCACCGCACCCCATCTGCTGGGACCATTCATCGCCCGAAAGCTGGATACGGCCCGTGACGGGCGCAAAGTCATCGCCTCCTCCGCTATCCTCCACGGGCTGCTCCTCGGGGCCGCAGCCCTGCTCATGCCAACCGGAGCATTCTGGCCGGCCGTGCTCTTGTTTGTCTCCGGGGTCTTCGGGCCGATGCTTACCGGCGGGATCAGTAGCCGGTTGCCCTCCATTGCCGGACCGGAACAACGCAGCCAACGCAGGGCACAAAGCTGGGACGTGGCTACATACGGGCTCAGTGGAACCCTGGGGCCCGCCGCCGTCGCCTGGATAGCGGCAACAACAGATCCGCTCACCGCCACGATGGCCCTTGCCACAGCGGCTGTCCTCGGGGCCGGAGCCGTCCTCGCACTCCCCGGACAAGAACCACCCCGTCATGCAACCAAGGTGCCATCGCCAGCACAGACGCTCAGCCGCATTTTCAAGCACGGTCCGCTCCGCCGCACCCTGGGGCTCACCGTGGCAGTGGCGTTCTCAGTCGCCGCCTTACCCATCTACGCAGTGGCCATCGCTCCTGTTCTGGGCGGAGGCCCAACCGCGGGATTACTCGTCGCCGCCTATGGGGCAGGGAATCTCCTCGGATCGGCCGGCCTTATGCTCCGGCCGCTTCGCGGTGACGCCGACCGGCTCATGAGCATCCTGGCTGTCTTCGTAGCGGCAATGCTAACCGCAGTTATCTTCACCCCAACACTGCCTGCTTCACTCGTCGCATTCCCCTTGGCTGGGGTTGCCAACGCGCTATTCTTTGCAGCTACTCTTGCAGCCCGCAGCGAATTCGCCCCCATCGAATCCCGCGGCCAGATCTTCATCTGGGTCGGAGCGCTCAAGATCGCCGGTGGAGCAGCAGGAACCGCAATGGCCGGTGCGATAGTGGGCGTTGCCGCCTGGGCACCGCTCGCTCTGGCCACAACACTCACCGCGACGGCCGTAGCCGTCAGCATCGCTGAAAGAACGGCCGGACCCCGGCGCCAAACGCGTAAAAGTGAAGAATTCAATGGGGCACCTTAGGGACGCTCGTACGGAGTACCAGGATCCGATCCCTGGAGGTCGCCCCTGCGCAGACACGGGCGTGGTACGGGTCGCTGACGCTTGGGTATACCGAATCGCCAGGCCACCAGGAACTGCGCGAGTTGGCTGCTCAAGCCTCCGACGGTGAATCCGGGTCGGCCGTCCAGATTCTGCGGGTGCGACTGAGGCTGTGTTCGTCCTTTTGAACGCTGTTCTTGAGGCAGGCGACCACGTGATTGTTATTGGTCCGACCTACTAGCTCCTGATCGACGTTCCGGGGGCAATCCGTGCCGCCGTGACTGAGGTTCGCCTCTGCCGGGCGAACGGTTGGGAGCTGGATATTTCTGAGATTGGGAACGCTCTGCGGCCCAATACGCGGCTCGTTGTCGCGGACTCCCCCCATAACCCCACGGGATCACTTCCTGAGCGGGAGGTCTTCGAGGAACTCCTCAATCTTGTCGATGGAACCGACACGTTCCTAGTCGAGGAACTTGTCGGTGATTGCTGCGTTCTGGGTAACGGTTCAGCCAATACGGACGCCGGCCATACCCCGCACTTGGGATTCTCCCGCGACCGTGAGGGCGTTGACGTCATGGCAGCAGCAGATGGAAGCCGGCATTCCGGATCAAGCTGGATCCCACGATAGATTTCGTCACTGAGCAGATGGTTTCGGCAGTCTCCTTGGCTGCGGGGCTTGGGCGGTGATGCCCGGCGGACCTGCCGAACCGGACCTTGCAGACACCGAACTTGCCCGATCTGCGCACGTGCGCGTCGGTTGCGAAATCGATGGTCTGCAGGTGCCGCAGCTTATTGAACCGAAGCCCATAGGAATCGGGCCACCCAGTTGGTCCGCCAGTGCGCTGACCTCTCGAGGCACTTCACGGGCCCGGCCCCCTTCGTGAAGTGGCATCCAGCCGGCGTTACGCCGTGCCATGTAGGAGACAGCACGACACTAGCGGCTCGGTGCCGGAATCGAACAGCCAGTGGGATTAGCCGATTGCAGGTTTTCTTCGTTCTCGCTCGACCTACATCATCGCGCTGGCTCCGCCGTCTACCACCAAATGGGATCCCGTGACCCATTTCGCCTCCTCGGAGGCGAGGTAGAGGCCTGCATACGCGACGGCGAGTGGGTCCCCGGGCTTGCCGTCAATCGTTCGCTCTATGATCGGGGCGACCGGTGCGTTCTCGCCGAATTCCTCGAACATCGCGAGTACCGGCGGAGTCGCCATGACACCAGGACTTACGCAATTGACGCGAACGCCGACGGCGACACCCTCGGCCGCAAGCTGACGAGTGAGAGCGATGACGGCCCCTTTCGCGGCAGCATGGGCGGCCTGCGGCAGGGCCCGGGCACCCTGGATCCCGGCTCCAGAACCGATGTTCACGATCGCACCGCCGACGGCGGCAAGGTGCGGCCAGGCGCTTTGGCAGGCATGCCACACCAGGTCCAGCTCGTTCTGGATGGTGAACCGGTAATCCACGTCGCTCATCTGTGCGAACGGCGCGAATTTCGGCATGCTGGCGTTGTTGTAGAGGACGTCGATGCGGCCATGGCGTTCGATTGCGCCGCCGACCCAGCGATCGATGTTTTCCCGGTTGCCCAGGTCCATCGGTGCGCTTGATTCGATCGCGCCTCCGTCGGCCTCCACCAGGCGGACCGTCTCCTCGGCTCCGTCGGCATCGAGGTCGCAACCAAGAACAGTGGCACCCTCGCGTGCGAACAGCCGGGCGGTCACCCGACCCATCCCGCCGCCGATGCCTGTCAACAGGACTATTTTTCCTTCCAAACGACCGTTGGCCATGGTTCCTTCTCCATTCATCTCGTCATATGTGTGGGCCCCATGCAACCACGGCGCGAAGCGGCAGTGGCCAGGAGCGCGACGATGGTGCAGTTCGTGCACGCTTCTGTGCACGAACTGCACCATCGGTCCGCAATCTCGCCGCTCCGGCCCCGTAAGGCGCAGGATGAACAGCACGTGTTACACGACACACCCGCATCAAAGGAGATGTTGAATGATGAGTATCACCCCCGAGACGTCGACTCGCCCGCTGCCACCCGGCGTCACCGAACTGGACCTCGAGAAGGCACTCGTGGCGTTCGCCGCGGCGATCGGTGCCGACAACGTCGCGACCGATGCCAATTCCCTTCAGGACTTCCAAGACCCCTTCCAGGTCCCAGGTTCGGCTACAAATCTTCCGTCTGCAGTCGTTAGCCCAACGAGTACCGAGGACGTCCAGGCGATCGTTCGGATTGCCAACGAGTATCGCGTCCCGTTGTGGCCCATCGGCCGTGGAAAGAACAACGGATACGGGGGAGCTGCGCCCCAGGTGCGCGGCTCCGTGATGCTCTCGTTCCGGGAGATGAACCGCGTGCTGGAGATTAACGAGGAACTTGGCTACGCGATCGTGGAGCCCGGGGTGAGCTGGTACGACCTCCACGAAGCGATCAAGGCCGGCGGACACAACCTCGTCGCCTCCATCGTGGACATCGGCTGGGGAGGCGTCGTCTCGAACACGCTCGAGCACGGGCTCACCTACATGCCGTACTCGATCGACCAAGCCTCACACTGCGGCTTCGAGGTGGTGCTCCCCAACGGCGACCTCATGCGCACCGGCTCGGGTGCAATGGATAACAACCCGACCTGGCCGCTGTACAAGCGCGGCCTCGGTCCGACGTCGACCGAGATGTTCATGCAGTCGAACTACGGCATTGTCACGAAGATGGGCTACTGGCTGATGCCGAAGCCAGAGGTATACATGCCGCTCTGGCTGCGCGTCTGGGATGAGGCGCAGATGCCCGCCGTAGTCGATGCACTTCGCGAGCTCATGCTGGCCGGCACCATCGATATGCGCCCGCAGCTGTCGAACACCCTGTGCATGGCCTCGATGCTCACCACACGCGCCGAGTGGTACACCGGTGAGGGCCCGATGCCCGAGGAGATCATCGACAAGATCGCCAACGAGATGGGACTGGGCCGCTGGATGATGCGCTTCGCCCTCTACGGCGACGAACCGGTGGTCGACCACAACTTCGAGAAGCTCAATGCGCGCTTCCTGCAGATTCCGGGCGTGGATATCATGGGCCAGAAACACGGGCCAGACGCCTGGGAGACGCTGCCCAACCCGCACGAGCGGGTGCAGATTGGGGTGCCGAGTCAGGATCTCTACAAGATGGCCGGATGGTCAGGCGGCGACGAAGGCGGCCACGTCGACTTCTCGCCGGTCATCCCGCTCACGGCCCAGCACGCGATCGCCGCGCAGAAGCTGATGGCCGAGATGTGCGCCGAGGTGGGCCTTGATTTCCTCGGTGGCATGCTCCCGATCAACGCTAGGTCGACCACGTTCATCAACGTGATCCCCTTCGACACGAAGAACCCGGAGCAGGTCGCCAAGGCGTACGCCCTGGCCAAGCGGATGGTCGCCGAGGCGGGCAAACGCGGCTACGGCGAATACCGGGCACACCTGTCCTTTATGGATCTCGCGGCCGACCAGTTCGGCTTCAACGACCACGCGCTGCGGCGTTTCAACGAGACGATCAAGGACACCCTAGACCCGAACGGGATCATCGCCCCGGGCAAGTCGGGGATCTGGGGCACCCGCCTGCGGAAGGCTGGTTTCCCCCAGGCCTGATTGCGCATCTCCGGGGGAGCCCCCGCCCTAACAAACGGGCGGGGTCTTCCCCATCGGCTCCGGCAGGTGCCTGGCGTCCCGTGGCGCACAGCCGTTGACCTCGCGGAAGGCCCTGCTGAAGCTTGCCGGATGGCGGTATCCCCACCTCATCGCGACCGTCGCGATCGTCGTTTCCGGGGAGCGCCTCAACTCGCCAACCGCACCCTCGAACCGGCGTTCGCGGATCCAGGCCGACACTCCGGTGCCGGAGGCTGCAAAGAGCTTGTGGACGTAGCGCGTGGACACGTAGTGGGCCTGCGCAATCCGCTCTGGCCCGAGTTCCGGGTCGTGCAGGTGGTCCATCACATACCGCTGCATCCGGGCGAGCAGTGCCTCCGGGCGGGAGCGCGTGTCGGAAATCTCCTGCGCATCGTACATGCTGCGAAGCAAGGGGAGTAGCATCTGTGCAGCGCCTTCCCCATCAAGGCTCGAGAGTCCACCGCCGCTCGTTGTGGTTCGTGCCAACTGTGCGAGGAACGGGGTTGCCGGCCCAGTAAGCCGTCCAAGACCCGAGTCCACCCGCGTCGCGGAACGCCGGGCGATGCCCTCGGCCTGCGCTCCTATGAACCATTTTGGAATGCTGAATACGAGCACCTCGAAACCATCGCGGCCCTCAAAAGTGGAAGGCCGCGACGTATCCTGGCACGCAATGTCACCGGGGCGAAGAGCACAGTTGCGATCGTCCTGTTCGATATGGACCGTGCCTCTGGTCATCAGATACAGCAAGATGCACTCCGGATCGGCGGCGGCGACCATCCGCTGCGTGCGTGCCACCCGGTGCGCAAGCCCTTGGATGGACTGGACCCTGACCGGCCCGACCTGGCCACTGGCCAAGCGGGCCTCGAAGGAGGGCGCCCCGACCGATTCAACCTGCATGGGGAAGAAGCGTTCGGCGATTCCCGCCGACCAGTAGTCCCGCCGCTCTGCCGGAGGAACCGACCGCGTATCCAATACGGAAGTCATCGGTCCACCTCGGATGAGGTTCCGAGACAGATTTGCGGTGCAGGCATGCACATGCCGAGTAGAGAAGGGCGGCCCTTGCCGGCAAAAGATGCAGTCACGGCATCTCCTTAGAAGATTCGATCCGTTTCGTACTGATTGTAAGGTGGGTCACAACGCAATGCAATGACGCCGCTTCATCTTGCGTGCTGGCGCAGGCCACCCATTGGCGGGCAGCCCGTCGCACCTATGGCACGCTGCCGGAGCATTGAATTCGGACGAATTTGATCGTGTACGTTTCGTATTGAATGACGTTGCACGTATGGTTGACCCATGGCAGTCAGAAGTGAAGAAAGTCGTCGCTCGATTTTGGAAGCGACCATGAAGTTGCTCGAAGATTCAGGGCCCAACGGATTCACGGTGCAAAAGCTCTCGATCGAGCGTATTGCCCGCGAGGCTGGCGTCAGCAAGACCACCATCTACAGGTGGTGGTCGAGCAAAGTTGCCGTGGTTATCGATACTTTCTTGGACAACCACGTCGCGCGGACTCCGGTGCGCCAGGACGTTCTCGCGATCGACGCACTTCGGGAGCATATGGCCTCCCTTGCAGAGGTCTACGCGGGCAATGAGGGGCGGCTCGTGGCGCAACTCATCGGTGAGTGCCAGCAGGACGAGGCAGCGATGGCTGAATTCAAGAAACATTTCTGGACGCCGCGCGCGCTGGTCGTTACGTCGCTGGTCGAGCGAGCCATAAGCGAGGGGTCGATGCGCAAAGATCTCGATGCCCCGGTCGTCACGGAGCTGCTATATGCCCCCATCTACTTCCGACTGTTGTTCCAATCGGGCCCTCTTGACGCCAAGGCCACCGACTCCATCATGCAGGCGGCCCTTGAAGGTCTCGCCGCACGATAGCGGCCTCAAGACCTCCATAGTTCCGTCCGGGCACATGGGCCCTGATGAGCGCTGTGGCCAAAGAACTGACCGGGCAACCTTTCAGGTCGCAAGGACTGCTCGCGCCTCCATCTAACATCTTCGCAACCGGTAGGGCGCACTTCGGTCATTCCGGTCTACGTCTCGGCAAGTTCCAGGAGAGATTTGGGCCTTGTGCTATACGATACGGATCGTATATATTCGGGAGATGCTGAATGCACGAGCTGTTCCGCGCCTGTTGCGAATGCGTCCCGGTCTATGTCGCACGTCCCGGCTCTTAGGGCCGGCCGGGCGTGCATGCGGGCCACAAAGAAGGGAAACACCATCTTGAACACCGCCATTGCTCCAAATGACGCGGTTGTCGTCGCCTACCGCAGGACACCGATTGGCCGGGCCCGAAAGGGCTCGCTGGCCGGGGAGCGACCCGAAGACCTCGCGCTGGCAGCTATCCGGGGAGCGCTCGCGGCCATTCCGCAGATGGACTCCGCCGAGTTTGCCGATGCCTACGTGGGTTGCGCGGTCCCGCAGGGCGCGCAGGGCGACAATATCGGACGCCGGGTCATGGTGCTGGCGGGAATGGATAGCGTCCCGGCGGTCACCGTGAACCGCTTCTGCGCGTCATCGTTGCAGGCCACCGCGATGGCGGCCCAGGCCGTGCGGGCCGGCGACGGGGAAGCGTTTCTGGTGGCGGGCGTCGAATCGACCAGCTCGACTCCTCCCGTGGTGGAAAACCCGCACCCTGGCTTCGCGGACGCGGCACGGCGTGCCGACGACGTCTTTGAATCCGGTAAGCCGTGGGCCGACCCCCGCGAGCACGGGCAGCTGCCCGACGTGTACCTCTCCATGGGCAAAACCGCCGAGTTCGTGGCACGCCAAACCGGCACCACGCGTCGCGACCAGGACGAATGGGCTCTGGAGTCCCAGCTCCGCGCTGAACGGGCGATCCGCTCCGGGTACTTCGCGCGCGAGATCGCGCCGGTGACCACGGCTGCCGGCACCGTGGTGACTGCCGACGACGGCCCGCGGCCGGGAACAACCTGGGAGGCACTCTCCGGCCTTAGGCCTGTCTTCCACGAGTCCGGAACCGTCACCGCGGGCAACGCCAGTCCGCTCAACGACGGCGCATCTGCCTTGGTTGTCATGAGCGCCAGGCGTGCCGGTGAACTCGGATTGAAGCCGCTGGCCCGCGTCTTGGGCAGTGCCGCCAGCGGCCTTTCACCGGAGATCATGGGACTGGGCCCGGTGGACGCATCCAACCGCCTTCTTGATCGCCTGGGCCTCTCGATTGGTGACATTGACATCGTGGAGTTGAACGAGGCCTTCGCTGCCCAGGTGGTTCCCGTGGTCCGGAAGCTGGGCGCCGATCCCGAGCGGGTCAACCCGTATGGCGGGGCGATCGCCTTGGGCCACCCCTTCGGCGCGACCGGCGCACGGCTGGTCGGAACGCTTATCAACGGATTGCAGACCATCGACGGTGCGCTCGGCCTGGCCACGCTCTGCGTGGGCGGCGGCCAGGGCATGGCGATGGTAGTGGAGAGGCTCGCATGAACCCGGCAACGCTCATTGACGAGCCGGCCCGCTCGATGCTTGCCGCCGACCGCGCCTTGGAAGGCCTTGGCATCCGGGTGCTGCGTGCCAGCGAGGGCCGAGCCACTGCGGTCCTGACGGTTATGCCCGAAATGGCCAACGGGCACGGGATCGCCCATGGAGGGTTGGTCTTCGCGCTGGCCGACACGGCGTTCGCCATGGCCGCAAACACCTTCGGCGCCGGAATCGCGACTGCGGAGGCTTCCATCTCCTACATTTCCCCGGCCCGCATCGCCGAGGAGTTGGTTGCGTCCGCCGAAGTGACCTTTCACGAGGGCCGCCGGATGATTGTGGATGTCAGCGTGCGGGCGGGGGAGCGGACCGTCGCCATCTACCGCGGAACCGGCAGGGCCCTGCGCCCCGCGGACTGAGGCTTCTGAAACAACTGCCGATACAAGACGGCAAGACATATGTGTGTGCCCGGGCTCCGAGTCGGAGCCCGGGCACACACGTATTTGTGCCAAGGTTGCCGCGCGTCGGCCCCCATGACGGCGGGGGCCGACGCGCGGCAAAGGCGTCAGCTCTTGGAGGCCTTCGAGCCGGCGGTCGCCAGTTTGTCGGCGATGCCCATGAGGACCGGGGACCCGGTCGCGGCGATCAGCAGGCCCTGGATCGGACGCTGAAGCTTCACCGAGACTGGTTCCTTGGCCCCCGCGAGGACCGCTTCGCGTCCCATGGCCGGGTTCTTGTGGCACCTCACCGGCACGTTGAAAATCAGGCGGCGCAGGCAAGAGTTGTCGTGATCACACCACACAATCTCATCCTGTCGTCCCTGGAGGACCTTGTTGGGGAATTCCGGATCGGCCAGCATCTGCCGGGCCAGCATGATTCCGTCCGCGAATCCGGCGGTGATGGCGTCTGCGCACTGTTGTGGGTCGTAGGTGCTGCTGAGAAGCAACGGAACCTCGGGCATGGCGGCGCGGAATGCCTGTGGCTCTCCGTGCTCCAGGATTGCGCCCGAAAAGGAGGTGACGTTGTTGTCCATCGACTCGTAATTCGCATCGCTCAGGGCGATATATCCAATCCCTTCCCTCTCAATGATCGCCGCGACTTCCGCGAAGCCTTCGGGTCCCTGGCCATCGGGAAGGTGGTCGTTCGTACTCATCCTGAGGCCCACCGGATATTCGGGGCCGACTTCGGCCCGGATCGCTCGAATCGTGTCGACAAGGATGCGGGCGCGGTTCTCGGCGCTGCCGCCGTATTCATCCGTCCTCCAATTGGTGCGCGGTGAGAGGAAGGAGGAATAGAGGTAGCGCATGTGTGCGCCCAGTTCGATGCCGTCGAAGCCGGCCGCCTTGGCACGCCGCACCGCGGCGACGGTTTGCTCCTGGACTTCAAGGATTTCCGCCTTGGTGATCTCCTCCGGCGTCGGGTTCGTTCTGCCGCCTGGAATGTAGAAACCGTGCGGCAGGCGGGGTGCGGCCATGCGGACGGGCTTTGGGCTCGCAGCCCGCGTGGGCCGTCCCTCGCCGGGCACGCCCATGGCGCCGAAACTGGGGAAGATCTGGGCGAAGATGGGTACATCGTGCTCGTGCACGGCATCGACCATGCGCTTCAGGCCCGGAGTGAATTCGTCGCGGTCGAAGCGCATCAGTGGCCGGAACGGTGCTTCCTGGTTGCCGCGTTCGGTGGCCACGCCGCCGCCGATGATCAGCAGCCCCGCGCCACCGCGTGCGCGCGTGGTGAGGAACGCGATCGTCTGCTCGCTGGGATGGCCGTCCTTCGTCGGCTGGAGCACGGCCATGGGGCTAAGCACATAGCGGTTCTTGATTGTCAGGCCGTCGATTTTCCAGGGGCTCGAGAGGACCTCGGCAGCGGTGGCGGTCTCGGGGGACATTTGTTCTCCTTGGATTGTCAATGGAATCTGGATGAAGTCATTTATCCATTATCAAGTTCGAGTCGTGTCGTATCGTATCGCGTTTGTGCCGTATTTCATATGGATAGCCCGAAAGGGCTTGGTTCGCGCTACCTGTGCCCACTTTCCCTTGGCTAGGTCGTCTCGGTGTCACCTCCTGGGATTGCCGCGAAGGTGGTTGTTGCAGCGATTTTCGAGCCGCTCGTAACGCTCGAAAAGACGATTGACTTCATGACGCGCGTCACATACGGTGCTATACGAACCGAATCGTTTCGAATGTTGCGTCGTTCATCTAGGAGTGCCAATGCCCAGACTTTCCCGAACCCTCACCGCGATCTCCGCACTTTCGGCCGGTGCATTGCTTCTGGCCGGGTGCTCGGCCAGCGGCCCAGCCCCGCAGGAATCGGCCGGAGCCCCCGTGGCATTGGCCGTCGGCGTGACGCCGATTGCCAATGCTGCCCACGTCTACATCGCAGAGCAGCAGGGGTTCTTCGAGGACGAGAATCTGGATGTCACCGTCACGACGATTCAGACCGCGGCCACCGCGATTCCCTCCCTGCTTAACAATGAGCTTCAAATGGCGCTCATGACATCCGTCCCCATCGTGACGGCTGCCTCGAAGGGGCTGCCGATCAGGGTCGTTTCCGGCAGCGACCGCTATCCCCTGGATCCGAAGCATGACACGACCGCGCTGGTCGCGGCACCGGGTAGCGGCGTCGGTTCCGTGAAGGACCTCTCCGGAAAGACGGTGGCCGTGGTCGGCCTCAAATCGGCGCCCGAACTGGCCCTGCGAGTGCTCCTGAAGGACTCCGGCGTCGACCCCGAGCAGGTGAAAGTCGTCGAGATTGCCTACCCGGACATGGTTCCGGCGCTTCAGTCCAAGCGGGTGGACGCGGCGTTCGTCGTCGATCCGTTCCTTTCCAAGGCGCGCGCCGCGGGCCTACAGGTGATCGGGCGACCGTTCACCGAGGGGATCGGCGGGATGAGCGCGTTGGAGTGGGTGGCCAGCGATGCGTTCACGAAGTCCAACCCGGACGCCGTCCAGCGATTCACCAAGGCCATGAAGCGTGCCGGGGAGTATGCGAATGAGCATCCCGAGGCAGTGCGCAAGGTCCTCCCGGAATTCACCTCGTTGTCCCCGGAGGCCATTGAGAAGTCCGTGATTCCCACCTATGACACAAAGCTCGGCGTGGAAGACATCCAGGCCTTTGCTGACCTGATGGCCAAGGAAGGATTCATCAATGACGGCTACGACCCGGCAAAGCTCATCTGGACCCCTGCAGGCAGCTGAGGCACCGAGCAAGCCCCGGCCGCGGAAGCCCGCGTTACGGCGGGGGACCATGAACTGGCTGTCCCAGCTGGGCGTCATCGTGCTGGTGCTCGGGGCATGGCAGGTGGCCGCGGCCACCGGGCAGCTCGGTGCGGTGCCCACGCCGCTGGCTGTCGCCGGCGCGGTGCTGGGACTTCTCCTGGACGGCTCCGTATGGGGACCCCTTGCCGAGACCCTGGCTAGCTGGTTCATCAGCCTGCTGCTGGCGGTGGTCATCGGCGTGATCATCGGGTTTCCACTCGGCGTGAGCCGAGAGACTTACCGGATGTCGGTGGTCACTCTCGATTTCCTGCGGACCATCCCCGCATTGGTCTTTGTCCCGCTGGTTGTCCTGCTCTACGGTGCGGGACTGCAGAGCACGATACTGCTGGCATTCTTCGGAGCAGTGTGGGCAATGGTCATGCAAACCATCTACGGCGCGCGCGACCTGGACCCCGTGGCCCGGGACACTTTCCGCTCCTTCGGCGTCCGCCGCTGGGACACGGTGACCCGGCTTCTGCTCCCGACGGCACTGCCGTATATGGCCACAGGTGTCCGGCTGGCTGCAGCGATCTGCCTGCTGATTTCGATCAGTGCGCAGATCGTCATCCCTGCCGGCGGATTCGGGGAACAGATCGTGGTCCACCAACTCAGTGGTGCGCTCCCGGAGATGTTCGCCTACATCGTGCTGTGCGGGGTGCTGGGCATGGCCATCGACTCAACGTTCCGGTGGTTCGAACGCAGCGTTCTGGCATGGCATCCGTCGCATCGAAAGGTCAGCTCATGACGCAAAGGATCACACGGTTCCTCCTGCCGGCGATCGTCCCGGCGCTGCTCGTTGCACTGTGGTGGATGGCAAGCGCCGGGAGCACATCGATCTTCTTTCCTCCGCTCGCCAAGATTTGGCAGAGGTTCCATGAGCTGTGGATCTTCGACCTCGTTGGCGAGCACGTGGTGTCCAGTCTCAACTCGGTACTGATCGGCCTCGGCATTTCCGTCGTGCTGGGAGTAGGCCTGGGCATCGTGCTCGGGCTGAACGACGCCATCGCCACGGCCGTGGGACCACTGCTCCAGTTCATGCGCTACCTGCCCGCGGTGGCAATGTTGCCGCTGGCCATCCAGCTGATGGGCATCGGTCCCGACATGCGCGTGCTGATAGTGGTGCTGGGTGCCCTGTGGCCGGTGCTGCTCAACACCATCGACGGGGTCAGGGGCGTACACCCCGCGCTGGTGGATGTCGCAAAGTCCAACCGGCTACGCCCCATCGACTGGGTCTTCCGGGTGGTCGTTCCCAGTGCCTCCCCGCAGATCTTCGCAGGGATCCGGGCGAGCCTCGCGGTTTCGGTCATCCTAATGTTCGCCAGCGAACTGATGGGGGCCTCGCAGGGGATCGGCTATTTCATCTTGGAGACCCAGCGCCAGTTCTCGTTGCCCGAGATGTGGTCAGGCATGATCCTGCTCGGCGTCATCGGCTATTTACTCAATGTCATCCTCTTGCTCGTCGAGCGATTTGCGCTCGACTGGCACCGCGAATCGCGAAGCTGAAAGCAGGTCCACATGCAATCCATATCGACGCCCATTCTGGAAGCTGACGGGATCGGCAAGTCCTTCGGTGACAACCAGGTCTTGTCCGACGTCACCTTCTCAGTGGCGAAAGGTCAATTCGTCTGCATCGTGGGTCCCTCAGGCACGGGAAAGACCACGCTGCTGCGCGCCTTGTCGGGGCTGGGGCCCGCGAACAGCGGAGAAGTGAGGGTCAACGGGCGCGTAGTTGTGCAGCCACCTGCGGAACTTGCGGTCGTGTTCCAGGACTACAGCAGGTCCCTCATGCCCTGGATGAAGGTGGGCCAGAATGTCGAGCTGCCGCTGCGGCGGCTCGGACTCTCGCGAGAGGAACGCCGGAAACGTGTGGAACAGGCGCTGCGCGATGTGGACCTTGGACATGCCGAAGAGCTGTATCCGTGGCAAATGTCAGGCGGCATGCAACAGCGCGCGGCGATTGCCCGGTCCCTGGCCTATCGCCCCGAGATCCTAATCATGGACGAGCCGTTCGCCTCCGTTGATGCACAGACCCGGGCGGACCTCGAGGACCTGATGCTCGATATCCGCGACCGTCTAGGAGTCTCGATCGTCCTGGTGACACACGACATCGAGGAAGCGGTGTATCTCGGAGACAAGGTCATCGTCTTATCGGGTCGGCCGGCCTCCGTGGCCGCCTCGGTCGAAATCCCGCTGGGCACCGGCCGCGACCAGATCGAGACCAAGTCCCGTCCGGCGTACCTTGAGCTTCGGGCCGAGATCCACCGGATGATCATGAGGAAGTCCGACACCGTGGCGCCCCAAAGGGCGCCCCGATGACCCCCATGGCGCTGCCTGATTCTCCTTGAAAAGGTATGGGCACTCGGAGCCGACAGGTTGTTGAAGGCCCGGGCGATTAATTCGCGCCCGGGCCTTTCTTGTATCCAGTCGATGCGCAGGATCGTTGAAACGCCTCGGGGCCATGAGGCTCACTGATTCAATGACGTTCCAGCATGGGGTGCGCAGATGCCGCGCGCACTTCTACCGGCAGCACCCTCAGGAAATCGTTAACCACGAGCATCATGTCCTTTGGGCCCCCGCAGCGATCGATGGCGGGGGCTTTGCCTGCTTCGCCACCGATAATTTCGTGGGAAATCCGTTGCAAACAACAGCGGCAGTGGCTATGACGACACACCTTCGCGGATAAACCGGCAGCCTCCATACCGCCCCCGGTTGGGGGAGCGGTCGGCGAGAATTTGGCTTCGTCGCACACGATCATAAGCAGGTATGCCGCGACGCGGTGGAGGTGGCTGCCTCACGGAATGCAGTGTTGAGGCACCTTGTTCCGACCGATGCCCCGGTTTCGCGGTGCCGCAGCGCAGAAGGACTACTTGGGTGGCTCACCGTCGGGGAGAACCCGATGGGCTTCGGCGCGGGTTCTCCGCAACGGAGAGCGGCAACAGGGCCGCCGGCTTCGGCTATCTGAAGCGCACAGGAGCGCAGACGGGGGACGTCCCGGCCCGATGGGCCGAGCATCCCCCGTCTGTCTCATCAGAAACCAGGACCGGGACTCAGAACCTGTCGCGGACGTGGCGTTCCCGGCCGTACAGCGAAACCACGGCAAGGATGATGATTCCGAAAATGATGCGGCTCTGCGCCTCGGAGAGTCCGTTGCTCACGATGATCGTGGACAAAAGGGTGAGGGTGA
The DNA here is from genome assembly GCF_059383535.1 of Pseudarthrobacter sp. HLT1-3. Classification (NCBI taxonomy): domain Bacteria; kingdom Bacillati; phylum Actinomycetota; class Actinomycetes; order Micrococcales; family Micrococcaceae; genus Pseudarthrobacter; species Pseudarthrobacter sp. HLT1-3. The sequence continues at coordinate 75,154 of NZ_JBWZCJ010000016.1, forward strand.
GTGCGCCGAGCAGCGTCCGCGTGTAGCTGCCGCGAATCGAGCCGAAGATCGAGCCGCCGACGAGAACCGCGGCCAGGCCAGAGAACAGATAGGGTTCCCCGATGGTTTGCGACCAGCCCGAGCCGTAAGAGGCAATGAAGATGCCGGCGACGCCGGCCAGGGCGCCTGAGGCCGCGAATACTAAGGTCCACACGGCTGAGGTGCGGATCCTCGTCAGCCGGGCGGCGCGGAAGTTGACTCCCGTCGCATGGAAGCGACGTCCGGCCGCGGTGCGGTTGAGGAGAATCCACATGCCCACCCCGCAGAGGAGCACGATCAGGATGATCGGCGGGAACGGCATGCCGAAGGTGGTTCCCCGCAAACTTGCCAGGGAACGGAGCGCCTGCGGCGGGGCGGAGGAATAGTCGCCGTCGGCGAGGAAGAGCGTTGCGCCCGTGAGGGCAGCGCCGGTGCCCAGCGTGACGACCAGTGGCTGGACCGCGAAGCGGTGGCAGATCCAGCCGATCAGGGCACCGATGCCGCCGCAGACCAGGACGGTGATCAGCACGGCGACAACCGCCGGGACCGCGAGCTTGCCCGCGACGTTCGCAGCCATGAAGGCGCCGAAGAGGATGTAACCCGGCACCGCCAGGTCCAGTCCTCCCAGTATCACCACGAGCGTCTGGCCCATGGCTGCCAGGGCCAGCAAGGACGTAATGACCAGTATCGAGGTGACGGACCTGGGGTTTGCGATGGCCGGTATGGTGACCACCAGCCAGGCCGCCAGGGCCAGGACGACGAGGACCTGCAATGCCGGTACCTCGAAGACCCAGGCCCTGAACCGGGTCCAGGCCATCTGCCGGGCGGTTGGTGCGTGGGGTGTTTCCGCGGGGGACAGGGTGTCACTGGTCATGATGCGTTCCTCTTCAAACGGGGGGCCAGCAGCGTCGCGCCCAGCACGACGCCGACGACGAGGACGGCGCCGTAGGCGAATTGGATGAGGCTGGGGGCCACGCCCGAGGCGGTGAGCAATTGCTGCAGGAGATAAATGGAGACCGCTCCGAAGAGTGCGCCCAACAGGCCGCCGCGGCCGCCGGCCAGGCTGGTTCCGCCCAGGACTGCGGCGGCGAGCCCCAGCAGTGCATAGGTCGAAGCGAGCGAAGACTGCGATGACTGCACGAGTGCGGTCAACGCAATTCCGGCGATCCCGGCAAACAGGCCGCCGAGGGTGTAGGCCAGGATCCGGATCGCCTTGATGTTCACCCCGGAACCGTAGGCGGAGACATCGCTCTCGCCGGTGGCCAGGAGGTTGCTGACAAAGGCCGTGCGGCGCAGCGCGAACCAGATCAGCCCGGCGACGCCGATCGTGATGAGGGCACCAGGGACGATGCCGATGCTCCCGGCAAAGACCTCCGTCCAGTTGTCAGGTGCGGCCACCGGGTTCTGAGCGATGGTCAGCGACAGGCCAACGAGCAGGAACAGCATCCCGGTGGTCGCGACCACCGGGTGCAGGCGGACGACGACGACCAGGATTCCGTTCAGGGCTCCGATCCCGGCGGCCACCGCCAGGATGATGGGTGCCGCGAGGTGCCAGTTGCCCAGCCCAGCGGGAATGAGGATTGCGACGAACAGGCAGTTGATGAACGTGGCCAGTGGGCCGACCGAAATGTCGATGCCACCCGCGAGGATCGAGGGCGTGGAGGCGAATCCCACCAGCACGAACGGCGCCAGGGTGGCCAGGGTGCCGGGGAGGCGCGCGGGGGAGAGGAAGGACGGTGAGACGATCACGTTCAGCACCAGCAGCACCAGTGCGAGAAGCAAGGCAAAGGCGAAAGGCCAGCGCTGGAACAAAGTCAGGACGCGGTTCATGTGTGCACCTCTGATTTCTGGCCGAAGTATGCGGCGACGATGGACTCGGTGGAGAGCTCGAAATGGGGGATCTGGGCAAACACGGATTGGTCGCGGAAGACCAGGACGCGGTCAGCGAGGTCGACAAGCTCGTCGACCTCGCTGGAGAGGATCACGACGCTCATGCCTTCGCCGCTGAGCCGGTGCAGGATTGCGTAGATCTCCCGTTTGGTCCCGATGTCGACCCCTCTGGTGGGGTCATTGAGCAGCAGGACTTTGGGGTCGGTGGCAAGCCAGCGCGCCAGCAGCACCTTCTGCTGGTTACCGCCGGACAGGGTGGAGATGGCTTCGTGCGCGGCGCCGAAGCGCAGGGACAGGGAGCGGGCGAAGGCATCGAACCGGCGGGCACTGCTGCGGGTGTCCAGCAAGCCGCCGCGGCGGTCCTTGGCCAGGGTCGGCAGCGCGAAGTTTTCGCGGATCGACATGGACTCGAACAGCGACTCCCCGCGTCGTTCGCGCGGCAGGTAGGCGACCCCCAGGGCATCCCCGTTGCGCTCGGTAAGCTCCGCGGCGCCCCCGGGGAGGAGGCGGACGACGCTGCCGGGCCCACCGGCCACACCGGCCAGGCGCTTGATGAACTGGTCCTGTCCGTGGCCCTCGAGCCCCGCGAGGCCCACAATCTCGCCGGCGCGCAGCTCGAAGTCGATGGGTGCCGAGGCCGGCGCAAGGCGGACGGCCGCTCCCTGAAGGATGGTGTCCCCGGCATCATGCGGTTGCCGCCGGGTCTCGGCATGGCCGGAGTTTCCGGTCATGTCCGCGATCAGCCGGTTAATGGACAGATCCGACCTCTCCACGGTGGAGACGCTGCGCCCGGACCGCAGGACGGTGACCCGGTCCGAGATCTCCGCGACCTCGTCCATGCGGTGCGAGATGAACAGGATGGCGGTCCCCTCGGCTGCGAGCCGGCGCATCTCGACGAAGAGCCGATCGCGGGAGCTGACATCCAGGGAGGCTGTCGACTCGTCGAGGATGAGAACCTTGGGCTTGCGCACGAGTGCGCGGGCAATGCAGAGGGCCTGCCGCTCGGAGAGCGAGAGCTGCCCGGCCGGAAGATCCAGCGGGATCGCGCCGGCAATGCGCGTCAGGACGTCCTGCGCGATTGATCGCTGCTCGGCGCGGCCCAGCCGGCGACGAAACGTTCCGTGGGACCCGAGCCAGACATTCTCGAGGACCGATTGGCTCCCCGCGGTGAGGACTTCCTGGAACACCGTTGCAATCCCCAGGTCCAGGGCCGCTCGGGGCGATCGGCTGGTTACGGAGACGCCGTCCAATGTGACGGTGCCGGAATCCGGGCGGTGGACGCCTCCCATGATCTTGACGAGGGTACTCTTCCCGGACCCGTTTTCGCCCAGGAGCGTGTGGATCTCGCCCGGCCGGAGGTGGAGGTCGCCGTCGATGAGGGCGCGGGTGGCACCGAAGCGCTTGCTCACCCCGGCGAGCACCAGTCCGGATGGTTGGTTGTTCACGGCGGATCTCCTTTGAATGGCCGATAAATGTGTCGCAGGTCATATTCGAAACTAGACGAATCGTACCGCATGCATCTACTCTGATGCCATACGATACGAATCGTTCATTTTGCAAGGAGATTAATCAATGAAGAAGACCTCTTTCCCCCGTTTTACGACTGTTGGCGCCGCGATTCTGGGGGCCGGCACCCTCGTTCTGACGGGCTGTTCGGCGTCGGCGCCAGCGGCCCCGGGCTCCGCCGGAGGGGCCACACCCGGGCCGGCGTCGTCGGCGGCCGCCGGGACCTGCGGGTCGCTGCCGACGGGTACGGCGAACGATCCGAATGGCCTGCTGGCCGGTGTACCCAAGGAGATCGCCGCGGGCTACAACCTCTACCCCTACGAGATCCGGAAGTCGGCATGGGCCGACTACAAGTCGAAGAAGACTGACGGTTTCACGGCCGCGATTGTGGGCATGCCACCTGCCAGCCCGTTCATAGCCTCCATGTCGGAGGCGATCCGCTCGAGCCTCAAGGCCAATGGTGTCAAGATCGTCGGCGACTTCGCCCCGGACGACCCGTCGAACGTGCCCCTGCAGCTCCAGCAGTTCAACGAAGCGCTCTCGCTTAAGCCGGACGTGATCATCTACACCGCCATCGCACCGGAGCCTTCCGTGGACCTGGCCAAGGCAGCCCATGACGCTGGCATCCCGCTGGTCGCCGCCCAGATTCCGATCGATTCCGAATACGCCGTCAGCGTCACGAGGAACACCCCGCTGGCCGTCGCCCAGGTCACCGCCGGGACAGTGGGAGCACTCGGGGGCAAGGGGACCGTCCTGCGCGTCGAGGGCATCCCGGGGATCCCTGCCTCGACCTTCGCGAACCTGGGAATCGATGCTGTCCTGGATAACTGCCCGGAGGTCAAGGTCACCGGGTCGGTCACGGGCTTCTTCCAGCCGGCAAAGGCCCAGGCGGAGGTCCAGAAGTTCCTGGCGACCAACCCTGCCGGGGTTGACGCCGTTCTCCAGGCCGGAACGATGGGCGTAGGCATCCGCAACGCCTTTGAGGAATCAGGCATGGACGTGCCGCCGATCGCGGACGACGGATCGAGCCACGGCTTCTCCTCCTGGGCGCTGGCAAACCCGGACTACCCGTTCTTCGGCACCACGACCCCGTCCGTGCGCACCGGTGAGGCAGTGGTCGACGTGGCGCTGCGCATCCTGAAGGGCGAGGGCCCGAAGATCAACCAGATTGTTGAACCCTCGGTGATCGTCTCCCGGGAGAACCTTGCCAAGGTCGCGGACCGCTCGTGGGACCACAATGATCTGACCGACTTGGCTGGCGCCCCGGAGGATTACCTGCCTACCGATCGCCTCAACGAGTTCTTCGCACACCCCGGCAAATAGGGATGGTGCGATCCTTGAACACGAGAAGTGGGTCCACCGCGCGGTCTGCCGACAATGCGAGCCCCGAAAGCCTGACTCCGAGGCACTGGCTCTACTTCAGCCTGATCACGCTCGTTCTGCTCTCCGATGGTATGGACGTCACGATCGTCGCCCACGTCTTTCCGACGCTCATCAGGGGCTGGGGCGTCTCCGTCGGGGGCGGCATAGCGTTCGTGGTCGCTGTGGGTTTCCTGGCCATGGGCCTTGGTGCCGTTGTCGCCGGCGGCATGGCCGACAGGTGGGGACGCAAGACAGTGCTCATCGGCAGCGTGGTTGTCTTCGGCGGGGCCACCGCCCTGGGCGGAACATCTGGCGACTTCACGGCATTCGCCGGCTGGCGAATCCTGGCCTGCCTGGGGATGGGCGCTGCCATGGCATCAGGGAACGCCCTGCTGGCAGACCTGATTCCCGAACGGCGACGCGCGGCATTGATCGCGACGGCCTACGCCGGAGTGGGTTTGGGGACAACGTTAGGTGCGGTTCTCGCCGGCGCCTTGATACCCACCTCGGGGTGGCGCCTGCTGCTCGTGGTGGCAGGCTTGATCCCCTTGGCAGTGATCGCTGCGCTTGCCGCCGTCGTCCCCGAATCTCCCGCGTTCCTCTTGGCCAAGCGCCGGGTGGACGGTGCAGCGTCGACGGACGGACGTGGTGCTGAAACATTTGATCCGGGTTTGAGGGTTCGGCCGTCACTTGCAGGGCCCGCGGTGTCGGTGCGGACCGTCCTGTCCCGTCCACTGGCCCCTAAGACCCTCCTGCTGTGGCTTTTCGGCTTCTTCTCCCTGGGCACCCAATTGCTGATCGCCCAATACATGCCAACCTTGCTGCAGCTGCCCAAACCCGGACTCGACACCGTGCAGAGCAGCACCATCGTCGGGGTCTATGGATTGGCCAGCGTCGTGGGAGGGGTGGTGCTGGGAGCCATTCTGGCCCGCTTGTCACGCTTCCTGATCATCGGGATTGTTCTCGGATTGGCTGCGGTGATGTCCATCGTGGTTTATCTGCTGCCCGATCCGGGGTTCGGTTCCCTGCTGGTCGTGTTGGGGATCGCCGGATTCATTTTGCCGAGCGCCTTCGGCCCCACGCGCAGCGTCCTGGCAGCCATGGCCTACCCGGCCAGCATGCGGGGTGCGGGAATAGGCGTGGCGGAATTCGGCGGACGGCTGGGAGCGGCTGCCGGCGGTGTTGCCGGCGGCACGCTCATCGCCGCCGGAATGGGGCTCTCGGGTCTGTTCCTGGTCCTACTGTTGCCAATCGGGGTGCTTCTTTGTTCCTTGACGGGGCTTCGTGCGCAGTCACGGCGGACCTTGGTCTCTGAGCAAGCGGAGGTCGGTCCAACTGGCCCCGCGCCGGCGGAGGGAACCCCCGAACGCGCGGCCGCCATGGACTGATGGCTTCCCTGGGGAATGGCTGCCCGTACCGCGCATCGTCGAGTGCCGTGACGAACGGCGCACCGGTGAGCGATGCAGTGCGTCCTTCAGATCATTCCGGCGCCTGATGCCAATGCGGGAACACGCTCATCACCAGGTTCGATGCGGAACCGAATACTTTGTCCCACGGTGGATGTCGAAGCGACATCCACCGTGGGACGAAGCGTGCTGTTGTTTCACCGCGAACCACGGTTACCGGCCGGAAGCGGGGACGCAGGGCATACGGCCTCAGAAGAACAGGCGGCGGCTGCCCCGTACAACACAGGCACACGCCGGAACTGGCTGCCGGCGTGTAAAACATAGCGAGCGGTGACACGCCGTCGAGTCGCATCGGTCAGGACCGAGCCGTTGGCCCCTGATATTCCCTGGCAATCGATACCAGACCTACCGCCCTGCTCTCCATGCAATGACAAAACGTTCGGCCCTACAAACTTACTGGGGAGCTTTAACAATGTTTCTTGCACTTCGGCGCCATTGCGACGCCTCGAACCCTGCGTCCCCTTGCTCCTGCGAATCGCGATCAGTGCAACGCTGATTGCCCACGAACTCCAGTTCGCGCCGGCGAAGTTCGCTGCGATTGTAGAGGGCGCGTGAGGACTTCCATTCCCTCTTCTGACCGGTTGGTACGTGACGCTTCTGATGTTCGTCGGCGGGAGCTTCATCGCGTTTGGTTTTCTCACCATGCCGGTGGCAATTCCGCTAGTGGTATACGTGCTCCGCGCGAACTTCATGGTCGAGATCAATTGGGCGTTCGCGCCCGCGGAAGGCGGCGGCATGCAGGCACCTGTTTGGTTAATCGCGGGGTTGTTCATTCTCCTGGTGACAAGTCCGGGACCGTTTCTATCGATCGCCTGTTTGGCTGGGGACGGCGGATTGGCGCGGGAGGGCTCCCCGGATACACAAAGGGTTGCATCGATGAGCTGACCGAGCCGTTCCAGAAACGGAACCGAGCCTTTGCCCGTGGGTGGGCTTCATCGCGAACACGTGGAATGGCTCGAATACCCAGGGGGAGGGCAGGTGGCGGGCGGGAAACGCCCGTTTTGCAGCTTCCGGTTGGTCCGCGAAGGGTCGTCTACGAAGCTGTAGCGCGCTGGTGCAGGGAATATCCCAACTATCGACGAGCGCAGCCGCTTCGACAAGCCGCCGTCGTGGCGTCAACCCTCGGTTCGGGTGCCGCGTTGTGTCCGGCACTTTCGGTCACACGCAAAGAATCCCCTTGGACCAACGAACCAGCCAGCCGGTTCAGTGGTCCAAGGGGCTTTGCAATGCCGGCACGCGGCCGGGCAAGGCTTAGGCGCTGACGCGTCCGCGCAAGAATTCAGAGTCCGGGGAATCGGTGACGGGCAGTCCCGAGGCTTCCAGGCTTGCGCGCAGCTGCTTCATGAAGCGGTCGGGAAGTCTGACTGCTGGCGGGCGCAGGGCGCCGCCGTTGAAGCCGGAGAGCCACTCCTGGTACTTCCACTGGGTGCGGTTGATGGAGCTGGTGCCCGGGGTGGAAGTGGACGATACAGCCATATTGGCGGCCCGGGCCGGCTGGACCTCCCAGTAGCGCTTCATGGCTTCTTCCCACTTGCCGGTGCGCGCCAGTTCGAAGGCCTTGGGGTAGTAGTCGCCCATCCAGTTCGTGTTCGCGGTGCCGGAGAACTGGACGTCCAAGACCGACATGAGGGGGATTATTTCCGCCTCGATGGGGCAGGAGATCACGACTTCATCGCGGAAATGGTGGTACATCTCCATGACTCCGGGGATGCCCGGGTAGCCCTGTTCGGCCTTGATGGCAACGATGCTCGGCATCGCGTCAAGGACGCGGCGCACGAAGTCAACGCTCATGCCTGCAGGGTGGATTCGCTCGAATCCCCAGGCCGGCAGGGGGAAGAGCATGGTGGCCAGATCGGTTTCGTCGGTGAACCGCTTGGTGTAGTCGAAGACCTCGTCGTAGGAGGTCGGCCAGAACGAAGAGGGGTAGGCCAGCAGCGCTCGGTCGGCGCCGGCCTTGGTAGCCAGGTTTGCCGCGTGGATGTTCTCCTCCAGGGTGCCGAAGATGGCGTGGAAGAAGAGTGCGAAGTCCGGGCCGGCTGCTTCGCGGGCGATGGCCGTGATCCGGGCGTTCTCCTCCGGGGTGACATTGGCTTCGGCGATCAGCAGGGAGCCCTTGTAGCCACGTTCCTTGAGCAGGAGGATGTCGTGGCGGATCGCATTTTCGTTGATGCCAGAGAAGTCCGGGGTGAAGGATGGGTGCGTCACCGCGACGGTGCCGACGAAGTTCTCCCGGGCCCAGGAGCGGGCTTCGGATTTGGTGTAGTCCACCATGTTGTTCTCCTTTTGTCTGTGAGGGGTCTATTTGCGGCTGGTGACGATGCCGACGGGCAGGACAGTGCCGATGCCCTCGGCACGGGCGCGGTCCACGAGCATCTCGGCAACCACGATGTCCTGCAGGCCGGACCCTGTTGACTTGTAGATCCGGATCCCTTGCTCTGCGTCGATCTTGGTTTCACCGGTCAGGACGTCATTGAGGGTGACGACGAGCGAATCGACATCGACGCCATGTGCCCGGGCCGCAATCATGTCCCCGCTTCCGTGAACGACCTCGTCACGGGCGTCCACCACGACCACCGCGGCGCGGGCGATCAGCTCCGCGGGCAGTTCGCGCTGGGCGGGGGTGGTGGAACCGATCGAGACCACCGCGGCGTTCGGGCCGACCCATTCGGGCAGCAGCGTCGGGGATTCATCGCGAGAGCGTGCAGCGCACAGGATGAGATCCGCGCCTTCTGCGGCCTCCTGGGCCGAGTCGACAGCTCGTGCGGGTGCGCCGAACGCGCCGTCGAACTCGCGGGCAAACGCCTCGCGGTTGGCAGGGGTCGGACTGAACACACGGATGTCGGCGAACTCCAACAGGTGGGAAAAGGCTGTCAGGTGGGAACGCGCCTCAAAGCCGGAACCGATCACACCGACGATCAGCGGCCGCTGCGGCACGATCGTGGAGGTGCCCACCGCAGTGGTCGCGGCGGTGCGCAGGCCGGTGACGCGGTTTCCGTCAACCAGCGCCACCAAATCTGCGGTGTCCTTGTCGAAGAGTGAAATCAAGTAGCTGACGCGCAGGCCGTCCGCGAAGGACCCGGCGATTGACTTTGAGCCGAAAAGTTGGCCGCTGGGCGGTACCGAGGGCATGATCCGCAACCATTCCCGAGGTGTCTGGGCGAAGATCCGGCCCGGGGTTCCGGCCTCGTCGCCGGGGGCCTTGTAGGCGGTGCGGATGGCTTCGATCGCCCCGGCCCAGTCCGAAAGGCTGGCGACGTCGGCGTCGGTGAGAAAGAGCGGAAGGCTGTTCGGTAGCTCGCCATTGGTGCTCACGGGGGCACTCCTTGGATGTCGGGCAGCCGGTCCACGGGCTGCGGGTGTGGGTGGATTTACTGAGTAGACCCAAATAGTATTCGATACGAATCGTATCCTATATAGTCGTGAGAGAGAACACGTCTCCAGGAAAGGATCCCAACCATGGCAATCGCAACCGTCAACCCAACCACCGGTTCGACCGAAATGATCATTGAGCCGCACTCGGCCGAGGAAGTCCAGGATCGCATCGCGAAAGCCGACGAGGCGGCACGCCTGCTGCGCGGCAGTACGTTCGCCCAGCGTACGCAGTGGATGCTCGCCGCGGCGGACATCCTGGAGGACCAGGCCGAGGGCCTGGGCGAGCTAATCACCGTCGAGATGGGCAAGCCGATTGCGCAATCGATCGCCGAGGTGCACAAGTGCGTCAAAGCCATGCGTTTCTACGCCGCGCATGCCGAGGGCTTCCTGGCCGATGCCCCGCTGGCGGACCCGTCGTCGGTCGGTGCTAGCCGAGCGTGGACGCGCTACGAACCGCTGGGCACCGTCCTGGCGGTCATGCCATGGAACTACCCGCTCTGGCAGGTCATCCGCTTTGCCGCCCCGGCGCTCATGGCGGGCAACTCCGGCCTGCTCAAGCATGCATCGAACGTGCCCCAGGCGGCACTTTTCCTCGACACGCTCTTTGAGCGGGCAGGGTTCCCCCTCGGCTCCTTCCGCGCCCTGCTGATCGGCGGCTCCGAGGTGGCCGCCGTCCTGGCCGATGCGAGGGTCAAGGCGGTGACCCTGACGGGTTCCGAGCCGGCGGGGCGCTCCGTAGCCTCCATTGCAGCGGACCATGTGAAGAAGTCTGTGCTGGAACTGGGCGGGTCGGATCCGTTCATTGTCATGCCCTCGGCGGACGTCGCCGCCGCTGCCGCAAGCGCAGTGCGTGCGCGGATCAGCAACAATGGGCAGTCCTGCATTGCCGGCAAGCGCTTCATCGTGCACACCAAGGTCTATGACTCGTTCGCTGCCGAATTTGTGAAGCTTATGTCAGAGCTTTCCGTCGGGGACCCGCTAGACGCCGCGACCCAGGTGGGGCCGCTGGCCACCGCGGCCGGACGCGACGAGCTGGCCGGGCTGGTGGAGGACGCCCGGGCCCTGGGTGCCCAGGTGTTGACTGGCGGCACCATTCCCGAGGGCCCCGGCTTCTTCTATGCCCCCACGGTGCTCGCCGGGCTCAGCGAAGGGATGCGGATCATCCAGGAGGAGACCTTCGGGCCCGTCGCGTCTCTATACCGTGCGGCGGACCGCGAGGATGCCCTGCGCATCGCCAACCAGACCACCTTCGGTCTGTCCAGTGCGGTCTGGACCAACGACGCAGAGGAAGAGGAGTGGTTCACGGCCAACCTCGACGCGGGCGCGGTGTTCATCAACGGCATGACAGTCTCGTTCCAGGAGCTGCCGTTCGGCGGGATCAAGCGCTCCGGGTTCGGGCGTGAGCTCGCCGCTGACGGCATCCGGGAGTTCTGCAACCTCAAGACTGTTTGGAAGGCCTGAGCGGCAGGGCTCGACGCACGCCGGGAGCCGTTAGCTCTTGTGTGGGTGAGTGATGGGTGTTACCTTTTTTACGAAACGATACGTACTGAACACAAAGGAGTGAGATGGCAAACATCGTCAATGTTGACGTGGTGGTGGTCGGGGGAGGACCCGTGGGGGTCACTGCCCTGGCGTTGCTGGGCCGCGCCGGCCTGAGCGCCGTAGGCGTCGAACGCGAGGTCCAGGCATGGCCCACCGCGCGTGCCGTGCACTTCGATGGCGAGACCTTCCGCACGCTCCAGTCGCTGGGCGTGGCCGACCGCTTTGCCGAGGCCACGTTGCCGATGGCCTCGTTCCACATCGAGAACGAGGAGCGCGAAGTCCTGGTGTCGGTGCCAACCGGTCAGCTCGGCACCCAGGGTTGGCACGATGACCTCACCTTCCACCAGCCGGACATCGAAGTCCTGCTTCAGGAGGTCGTCCATGAGCTTCCCGGCGTCGAGCTCCGCCGCGGCATGACCGTGGTCTCGGTGCGCAATGTCGGGCAGGGCGTCGAGGTCGCCGTGCGTGACGCGGACGGCGACGATTTCCTCATCCGCGCCCACTGGGCCATCGCGGCGGACGGGGCGCGCTCGCAGAGCCGCCAGGCACTGGGCATCGAGTGCGAGCAGCTGGGCGAGGATGCGCAGTGGCTGGTCGCGGACGGGATCCTTGAAGAAGGTCCAGGCCTGTCTTCCGACATGATCTTCCTGGGCCACCACACGCGGCCCGCCCTGTGGATCCGCCTCCCCGGCCAGCGGGTGCGGATGGAGTTCATGCTGATGCCGGGGGACGATCCCGAGGAAATTGCGACTCCCGCGGGCGTGGAACGGATCAGCCATGGCGTGCTGCCGGCAGACAAGTTCGCTGCGGACCGGCTGGCGATATATACGTTCCGGGGGCGTATCGCGCATCAGTGGCGCGCCGGGAACATCTTCCTGGCCGGGGATGCCGCGCACCAGGCCCCGCCGTTGTTTGGGCAGGGCCTGTGCGCCGGAATGCGCGATGTGGCCAACCTGGTGTGGAAGCTCGATGCCGTCAAGCGCGGTGCCGCCGACGACGGCCTGCTTGACACCTACGAGAGCGAGCGTATGCCGCACGCACGGTTCTGGGTCGAGCAGGCAACCCGCGCCGCCGGCTTCATGCAAACCACGGACGCCGACATTGCCAAGCAGCGTGATGCCTTCATCCGTGCAAACCCCGCGGCATCGGCACCGGTCGCCCCCGCGCTGGGTCCAGGCCTGCACGAAGGCAGCACCGACGAACGCGCCGGCCGGCTCGGCATGCAGCCGATCCTCGCCGACGGGGTGCGCCTGGATGACATGGTGGGAAGCCGTTTCCTAGTGGCAACAACCCGCGAGCTCTATGCCGCGGTCCCCGCCCCGGTGCGGGAACAACTCGAGGAACATACAGACGTCGTGGTCCTGTTCGATCCGGCCAAGGTCGGCCAGATCCTTGCAGCCGCCGGCGCCCAGGCTGTCGTCGTGCGCCCGGACCGCTACATCCTGGGCCTCGGCGACACACCCGAGGCCCTGGAGCGCCTCATCCGCAGCATTCCGCAGGTCGGCCGCAACGTGCCGGCACGCATCTAAACCCACATCCGCGTCAAACGGACAGAACACAGGAGACCATCATGGCATTCAGCCCGATCACACACCTGAGGCACTTCGACATCGCGGTGCCCGACTATCAAAAGCAGGTTGAGTTCTACAAGAACCACTGGGGACTCACCGAAATGGAGAACGACGGCGGCGTCACCTACTTCGCCGCCGAGGGCTCCCCGGAGCAGTATTCGGTCCGCGTGCGCGAGGCCGAGGAGAAGCGCCTTGACATGGTCGCGTTCGGCGCGGCGGACAAGGCCTCCGTGGACCAGCTCGCCTCGGACCTCATTGCCAAGGGCGTGAAGCTCATTGGCGAACCCGATGACGTCAAGACCCTCGGCGGGGGATACGGCTTCCGCTTCTTCGACCTGGAGGGACGCACCATCGAGGTCTCGTCAGACGTCGAGGTGCGCAAGCACCGCAAGATCGAGGAACGCGAGGCGATCCCGGTGCGGCTCTCCCACGTGGTGCTCAACTCCCCGGAACCGGAAAAGATGCGCGCCTGGTATGAACAGCATCTGGGCTTCCGTCTCTCCGACACCCTCAACCACCCGCACATGGGCGACCTCTTCTACTTCATGCGCTGCAATGCGCAGCACCACTCCATAGCGATCTCCCGCGGCCCGCATGCCTCGCTGCAGCACGCGTCCTTCGAGCTGCGCGGCATCGACGAGTACATGCGCGGCAGCGGCAAGCTGCTGCGGTCCGGGTTCAAGAAAATCTGGGGCCCTGGCCGCCACAAGGCCGGGGACAACACCTTCACCTACTTCCACGATCCCAACGGGAACACCATGGAGTACACCACCGAGCTGGATTCGGTGGATGAGGATACATGGCATCCAAGCATCTTTGACACGCGCGACCCCGAGACCTCCGACCAATGGGGAACCGGAGGCGACATGGACGAATTTATCGCCCGCGAAATGTTCAACGACCGCGACAAGGGCCTGTTTGTCCCGCCACCGGTATAGCGGCAGCAGACAATGACTAGTGGAGGATTCATGGAAGAAGCACGCGTGCGCGGATTCATGCTGGGCACCTTCGAGGACGGCGGGGAGCAATTTCCCGGTGTGGTCTTCGGGGACACTGTCGTTGACCTGCGCACAGTGGTGCCGGGAATCGCGCGGATCGGGGATCTGTTCGCCCGCTGGGACGCGCACCTGGATACGCTCGAGTCCGTCGACCCGGCAGCGGCCGGCGCGCGCCCGCTCGAGGGGCTGAAAGTGCTGCCTCCAGTGCAGCCGGTGGGCACCATCATCGCCGCGGGGGCGAACTACCGGGAGCACGTCCTGCAGATGAGCGTGGCCCACAAGCTCGGCAAAGAAGGCGCCGATACGACGCAACTGGCCGCCGACGCCGCCGCTGAAATCGATGAGCGCGGCCGCTCGGGCGACCCCTACGTCTGGACCGGGATCCCCTCGGCGGTCTGCGGCGCCTACGACGACGTGCAGTTGCCGGATGTCGGCGGCAACGTCGACTGGGAACTGGAACTCGGCGTGGTCATCGGCCGCAGGGCGCACCGGGTCTCGGCCGACGACGCCTTCGACTACGTGGCCGGATACACGATTGTCAACGATGTCACCGCGCGCACGCTCGTCCCGCGCAACGACATCGCGATGATGGGCACCGACTGGTTCCGGGCGAAGAACCAGCCGACGTTCTTCCCCACCGGCCCCTACGTGGTGCCAAGGCGGTTCATCCCGGATCCGGCGAAGCTCCGGATCCGTTTGAGCCTCAACGGTACGCTGATGCAGGATGCTCTGGCAGATGACCTGCTTTTCGATATCCCGAGCCTGATCGCCTACGCGTCCTCTATGGCCGTACTGCTGCCCGGGGATGTCCTCATCACCGGCTCGCCGGCGGGGAACGGTTCGCATTGGGGCCGTTTCCTGAGGGACGGCGACGTGATGGAGGCGGAAATCTCTGGTCTCGGTACCCAGTGTTCAACGGTCCGCGGGCCCAGCGGGCAGTTGCCTCCCTGGTATGTTGACCGCCCGGTCGCCGTCGCCGCGGCCGGCGGGGCCTCCTCATGAGCCTGCGCCAAAGCCACTTCGTGCCGCCGGTTTCCTATCTACTGGCGGACGAGCTGGGATTCCTGCGCTCAGTGGATGTGGTGCCCAGCCGAACCACCTCGAGCGCGGAGCAGTTGCGTGCCCTGCTCGCCGCGGAACAGGACATGGTGGTCACAGCAATTGACAACCTGTTCGAATGGACCCGGGCTGGGGCCGACCTGCGCCTGGTGGCCCAAGTCGAGGCGACCACGCCGCTGGGCATCCATGCAGGCGGTGACGTGGAATCCATCGCGGACCTGGCCGGTTGCCGGTTCGCGGTGGACGCGCCCGACAACGGTTTCGCGCTGATCGCCAAACGCCTGTTGCGGGACGCCGGCGTCGAGGTCGACTACGTGCTGGTGGGTGGCGTGCGTGAACGCCTGGAGGCGCTGGTCGAGGGGCGCGTGGACGCGACCCTGCTCGGGCCCCCCTTCGACAAGCATGCTGAGCGGGCCGGGTTCCGGGCCCTTGCAGATGTCAACGCCCTGCTGCCCGGACTGCCGGGCCAGGGCTTGGTGGCCCGCGCCGATCTTCTTGGTTCCGCGGAGCTGGAAGACTACCTGCGAGCACTGGTGCGGGGGGTGGAGGCCGGAGCGTCGATGGCCGAGGCGCAGGGCATCGAGTTCCTTGAACGGCGCGGTTACCAAGCGGCGGCCGCGACGGCCTGGGGCACACGCGCCTGCACGCTCACCGTTGATCATCACGGCCTGGAGCTACTGACGGAGATTCGTCGAAGCCTGGGCATGCTTCCGCCCGACATCGACCTGGAGGAACTCTGCGACGCGGGACCTCTCCTGAGGGCCACTAGGTCCGCCACTATCGGTAGCTGAGCTTCACCCCCACGTAGTTGCCTATTGCAACTCCACTAACGCAATGCGATACTGTACGTATCGTATTATGCATTCAAAGGAGCAACATGAAACTGGGACGAATAGCAGTGCCCACGCCCGACGGCGAACAGATTCGACTCGTCGCAGCCCAGCCAGACCAGGGCCGGGTCATTGATCTCGCCCGCGCTTATGCCCTGACGCTTCGGCGCAGGGCGGCCGATCCTGACCGGGCTCGGGCGCTCGCCCTGGCCATTCTCCCGGGGAGCCTGGCTGCAGGAATCGGCGGAGGTGCGATCTTCATGGATGCGGCCCACGAGGCGCTTGCTGCTGCTGATGATGCTTCGTACGGCATCGACGAGGTCTCATGGCGCGCGGCTGTCGACTCCCCGGTCATACGCGACGGGCTGACGTTCGAGAAGCACATCCAGAACTTCCACCGCATTGTTGCCAAGGCCCAGCCGGCACGCTCGATCTACGATCGTCCGGGCTATTTCAAGGGCACCACTGCCATGTCCTACGGACACAACCAGGAGCTGCCCTATCCCGACTTCACCGAGGCCCTGGACTGGGAACTTGAGGTCGGGTACGTGGTAGGCAAGTCCGGCAGCGACCTGACCCCGGACACGGCGCTGGACCACCTCTTTGGCATCACCATCTTCAACGACTTCAGCGCACGCGATATCCAGGGCGCCGAAATGGCCATCGGCATGGGCCCGCAAAAGTGCAAGGACTTCGGCTACGGCATCGGCCCCTGGGTCACCACGATGGATGAAATCACGTCGATCGAGGGGTTGCGCGGCCAAGTCCGTGTCAACGGGGAAGTCCTCTCCGACACCAAGGTCGAGGACTTCGTCTACACCCCCGCGGAACTGCTGGCCTACGTCTCCATCTCCGACCGCCTGCAGCCCGGGGACATCATCGGTTCCGGCACAATGGGCTTCGGCGCCGGCGTCGAAATCGGGAAGTTTCTGAACCCGGGCGACGTCATCGAGCTGGAATTGGAAGGCGTGGGCACTTTGCGCACGCCGATTTCGACCGAACGCCACAAGGCCCCCTGGTGGCCCGAGCCCCGCACCTACCCGCACGAAGAATGGGTGGCGTGATGACCCGGCCCCCAGTTCGCCGCATCGTCACCGGACACGACGACCAGGGACGCGCCATCATCCTCTCGGACGGGGCCGCACCCAACCACTGGTCCTCGGACATGATCCCTGGATTCGGTGCCACCGTGCCCTGGCTGACCCAAGCTGGGATAATCGACCACGTTAGTGACTCGGATCCGGCAAGCGCCGATGCGGAAATCCCCAGCTTCCCGGCCCCGGGCCAGACGATTATGCGCATCGCCGACTTTCCGCCGGACTCCGCGTATCCGGACGAGGCGGGTTCGGTGATCTTCAGCGAGCTCGACGGACACGACGAAGCCGAAGCGGGAGCCGAGCACAGCGGCTCCAGGCACTTCTGGTTCCACCGCACCGACTCCCTGGACTACGCCGTCGTCCTTGAAGGTGAAATCACCCTGCTGGTCGATGAAGGTGAGGCGACCATGCGCGCCGGCGACGTGGCAGTGCAACGTGCCACCAGCCACGCGTGGTCCAACCGCACGGAGACAACGGCCCGCGTCCTTTTCGTGCTGATCGGGACCGAGCCCCTCACAGCGGCCCAGATTGCCGAGCGGCGCAAGGAAGCCTCGCAGACGCTGGAGAGGGCATGATCACCGACGCCCAGGCTGCAGACGGGGAGGTGATCTGGGAACCTGACGTCGAACACAGCGCCGAGACCGGCGTCGCCCGTTTCGCCGCCTTCCTGGGCGGCCAGGGCATCGAGATCGGTGCTGGCTATGAGGAGCTGTGGCATTGGTCGGTTGATGAGCCCGAACAGTTCTGGGAACTCTTTGCCCGGTTTGCGGGAGTCGAGTTCGGCGGGGCGGCAGGGCCGGTCTGCACCACTGATCCCATGCCGCACACTCGGTGGTTTCCGGGACGCACCCTTAATTTCGCCCGGCACCTGCTGCAGGGCCACGAGGGGACCGCACTTATCGGCATCGCCGAGGACGGGACACGCGAGGAGGTCACCTGGGATGCGCTGAGGCGCGAGGTGGCCTCCCTCGCCGCGCACCTTCGTGCGCGCGGTGTGAGCCACGGGGACCGGGTCGTCGGAATCCTTCCGAATGTCGCTGAGGCCGTCGTCGGGCTGCTCGCCGCTGCCTCGATCGGCGCGATCTGGTCCGTCTGCGCCCCGGAGTTCGGCCCCGGCGCGATCGTTTCAAGGTTCGCCCAGCTCGGTCCAAAGGTCGTCATCGCCGCGCCCGGCTACCGGCTCGGCGGGAAGGACCGGGACCGACAGGCGGAGCTGGGGGAGATCTTCGCCCAACTCCCCACCCTCGAGCACATCATCTGGGTGGGGCGGCACACGTCCGTCCCGAGTATCCCAACCCGGGTTCCCGCCGTGGACTGGGCACAGGCCGTGGCCGAACCGGCGGAGCTCGCCTTCGAAGACGTCGAGTTCAGCCACCCCCTGTGGGTCCTGTTCTCCTCCGGGACAACAGGCATTCCCAAGGGCATCGTGCATGGCCACGGCGGGGCGCTGCTTGAGGAAATGAAAATGCTCCTCATCCACTCCGACCTGCGGCCCGGGGACCGCTACCTCAATGTGGCCTCGACGAGCTGGGTGCTGTGGAACGCACTCGTCTCCGCACTGGGCGTGGGGGCGACGGCGGTGCTCGTCGACGGAAACCCCACCTTCCCGTCGATCGACCGGGTGTGGCAAATTGCCGCAGCCGAGCAGGTCGCGGTCCTCGGTGTGGGTGCGGGATTTGTCCATTCCTGCTCGAAGGCCTCCCTGGTGCCGATGCGCGACCACGACCTGGGTGCCCTGAAATCCCTTCAGGTCACCGGATCGCCGCTCTCGGCCGACGGCTACCGCTGGGTCTACGGCAATGTGGGTGACATCTGGTTGAGTTCGATGAGCGGTGGAACCGACATCGCCTCCATCTTCGTGGGGGGATCCCCGACACTGCCGGTCCATGTCGGCTACATCCAGGCTCCGGCCCTCGGAGTGCGCGTGGAGTCGTGGGATGAAGCCGGCAATCCCACGACGGGCAAGGGTGAACTGGTGGTAACCAAGTCAATTCCCTCGATGCCGCTGAGCTTCTGGGGGGATGACGGCAGCCGTTACCACGAGAGCTACTTCGGCATGTATCCGGGGGTGTGGCGGCACGGGGACTACATCGAGTTCACGCACCGGGGCATCCTCATCCACGGCCGCTCCGACTCGACCCTCAACCGAAACGGGCTCCGGCTCGGTTCGGCAGATATCTACGCGGTGGTTGAATCGCTGCCGGAAGTCGCCGAGGCACTGGTTGTCGGCGCGGAGCTGGGCACTGACTACTACATGCCGCTGTTCGTCCACCTGGCCGGAGGCACCAAGCCGGACGTGGCCCAAGAGGCGATCACCAGATCCATCCGTGAGAACCTGTCGGTCCGATACCTGCCCGACGAGATTGTCTTCATGCCTGGAATTCCGCATACCCGGACCGGAAAGAAGCTGGAGGTTCCGGTCAAGCGGCTTCTGCAAGGGGCGCGCCTGGAAACGGTCGCGGATCTAGGGTCGGTGGATGATCCCGTGCTGTTGGAAGAATATGCCCGGTTTGCCCTTGAACGGCAGACGACCTCACCCTAAGTGGCACCGCTACCGGCTTCCGACAGGTTCAGGCCGCCGTAATGGGAGATGGGCGACGGGAAGTATCGAGGATAGAACATCGGACGACTCCACGGATCGCTGAATACGGCTCACCCCTCAAAGGAGAGACATTGGGAACCACGCCACTAGCAACACCTGCCAGTCAAGAAACGGCCGACGCCATCGGGCACAGCATCTCTCTGATCCGGGGCGAGGTCGGAGAGACGGCAAACTGCATCAATGAACAGGAACTTGCTCTCCTGGCCGCCCATCTAACCACCGTTAACCGGGTGTTTGTCGCCGGGGCGGGCCGCAGCGGCCTAGTTCTGAGGATGGCCGCCATGCGGCTGATGCATCTTGGCCTCACGGTCCACATCGCAGGGGACACCACCACTCCTGCGATCCGCGCCGGGGATCTGCTGGTGGTGGCCTCTGGATCCGGAACGACCTCAAGCGTGGTGAAGGCGGCAGAAACTGCGGCAAAGGCCGGTGCAAAGGTGGCCGCTTTCACTGCCAACACAAATTCCCCACTAGCTGCAGTAACCGACATGCTCGTGGTTATCCCGGCCCCGCAAAAAACCGACCACCAATTGGGTGCTTCCAGGCAATATTCCGGAAGCCTCTTCGAACAGGTGCTTTTCCTCGCCACCGAAGCGGTGTTCCAAGCCCTCTGGGAGGAAGCCAGCATTTCTGCCCAGCAGCTCTGGACCCGGCACGCCAATCTCGAATAATTGAACCCAGAATGGCGACGACGACGACGGCGACCGACGCAGCGGAAAACACCAAGCAACCACTCACCCCTAAATTCCTTCAAACCTAACAATTCCTAAAGAAAGAGCCAGCATGAAACTCCAAGTTGCAATGGACCTCCTCACCGTCGAAGACGCCCTCGAATTGGCCGCCAAGGTAGCCGAGTACGTGGACATCATCGAACTCGGAACGCCCCTGATAAAGGCTGCAGGCCTCTCCGCTGTCACCGCCATCAAAAATGCTCACCCCGACAAAATCGTTTTCGCTGACATGAAGACAATGGACGCCGGAGAATTGGAGGCCGACATCGCCTTCAAAGCCGGCGCCGATCTGGTATCTGTTTTGGGCAGTGCAGACGACTCGACCATCGCCGGCGCCGTGAAAGCCGCCCGGGCACACGGCAAAGGCATCGTTGTTGACCTCATTGGGGTATCCAATAAAGTCTCCCGCGCCAAGGAAGCTCGTGCCCTTGGCGCCAAGTTCGTGGAATTCCACGCTGGCCTTGATGAGCAGGCACAGCCCGGCTATGACCTTAACGGGCTCCTGGCCGCCGGCGAAGAAGCGCGCGTCCCCTTCTCAGTAGCCGGAGGAGTAAACCTCTCGACGATCAACGCTGTCCAGCAGGCCGGGGCGGACGTGGCCGTAGCGGGCGGATCAATCTACGGAGCCGCGGATCCCAGCCTGGCCGCCAAAGAACTGAAGGCCGCCATCATCTGACGTTTCTCTTCCATGACCTGCGGCGGCCCGCACGTGCAAAACGTGCGGCCGCCGCATCCAGTCCACTCACAAGGAACCGGACCGATAGAAAGCGGGTATGCGATGAATGCTGGAGCCACGCTTCAGCCTCGGCCCACCCATCAGCGCATCCAGCAATGGGAGTACCTGAGCCCAGGCGACAGCGTAGAGGTGTGTCTGGGGGATCTCCAGTACGCCGCATGGGCAGAGGCGGTCGGAGCCCGGGTGCATCTGATTTGGGTGATTGAGAACGTTGCGGCTGACCGGCGACTGTTCCTGCGCGGGGATGGCGTCACACTATGTCCGAGCTGACGTTGCTTCCCAACCCGACCCCGGCCAGGTCCGCGGTAATCGATCAGAGCCCTTCCCTCCTTGCATATTCGGAAGAGCGGCGCGAGGTGTCCACTGCTAACCCAAATCTTGTCGAGCAGTTACTGAACGAGGCTGAGTCGTCGCTGGTCGAAGTGGCTCTGAACCGCCGGGCCGCCGGCATTTTGGTCACCCGCCATCACTCAGGCCGGTACGTCCTAGAGCTCAGTGAAGAAGTGCCGTTCGGGGAATCCCGCGAGCGGTCCGCCTGGTGAGAGAGCGTACCTGCTTCCGGAACCACGTGGTTGTTGGCCATGCATCCATTCGAGAGCGAGCACGTAACGCAGCCTGACCGTTCAGGAATGGGGCGGGCACCGACCCTTGGTGTTGATTTTCTGGCACCCGGCGGTCGCTATTCGGGTTCGATGGCGTCCAGGACCTGGACTGCATATTGTGTGACGGCCAATGCCCGGGCAGTCAGCATCGTTTTCTTTGGCCAGACCGCAACAACAGAGGTCTGGCCGGCGCGGGGACGAAGGTGCTTGGTCACTAGTCCCTTGCCCTCGCTGGAAACCGGGATCTGGTTGGGCCGGGACATCAGGAGGCTGTAGCCGAGCCCCCGCCCGACCATCGCCCGGACAAGATCGATTTGCGGGACAATTGCACCCAGATTTGGTTTGAGCCCACGCTGAGCGAACATCAACTGTGTATATTCCGTGCTTGGGGCCGTGTTAAGCATGATGAGTGGCTTGGTCGACAGATCCGCGAGGTCCACGTCGTCTTCTTCAGCAAGCGAATCGCTGGCCGCCAGAACGGCCATGACCTCGGTCTTGTAGATGACCCTGCGCTCCACATCCGCCGGCAAGCCGATGTCGTAGACGATGGCGGTGTCCAGGGTCCCATCTTCAAGTGCCGGCAGCAGATCGGAGTGGTCCCCTACGGTGATGCTGATTTCGACTTTGGGGTGCAGGTTCGCCATGCCTTCAAGCACGGCGGGCAGGACGTTGCTTGCCAGGCCCGTGTAGCAGCCCAACGACACCGGCCCCTTCAGCTCGCCGCGCAACTCACCCAATCCGTCTGCCAGTGCGCTGGCCTCGCGAAGCAGTTCTTTGGCCCGCTTCGCGAAGTGGCGCCCTGTCGGCGTCAGGTGCATGCCCCGGGCCTTCCTTCGGATGCACAGTTGTTCCCCCAACGCTGCCTCAAGCTCGCTGATGGCGTGCGAGAGCGCGGATTCGGAGATGTGGAGCTGTAGCGCCGCGGATCCCAGGGTGGTGTGTTCCGGCAGCGCGGCGAAGAGTTCGAGCTGACGAAAGGTGAATTTAGGCACGAAAATCTCTTCTACTAAAGAATCGAAATACTTTTACTAATATTCACAGTTTACTAGAAGAATGTTGGCTGTGACACTGATAACACAATGACGTGCCAGTAGGAGTAGGACCACCATGACGACACAAGCCCCACAGTGCCCCTTCCACGGGAACTCGGAGACCCGAAGCTTTGACGCGGAATCGGTGCGCGGCAGCAGCGATCAAGCTCGCACCATCGCTTCGAAGGACGCCGCCGACTACCCCGTGGCTGACTGGGTTGACGTGGCTGAACTTGCATCGGATCCCTACCCGACCTATGCCAGGCTTAGGGCAGAGTCTCCGATCGCCTGGGTTCCGCAGCTGAACAAGTTCCTCGTCACCAACTACGCCGGCTGCCACACGGTGGAACAGGACCAGGAAATCTTCAGCGCCAACGTCTCCGGCTCAACGATGACCCGGGCCATCGGTGCCCGGCCGATGCTGCGCAAGAACGATCCAGAGCACTCGGCAGACCGGGCACCCGTAAATCCTGTACTTCGTCCCAAGTCCATCAAGGAAATCTGGGGACCGGTTTTTGAACGCAACGCCGAAACCTACCTTGAGAAATTCGCCGAGATCGGGCCCGGGGAAGCAGACCTGAACCGGGACTACGCCGCGCCCGTGGCCTCGCAGAACCTCATTGACCTGCTGGGGCTGAAGGACGTTTCGGTCGAACAGGTACGCCGCTGGTCCCACGACTTCATTTCTGGCATGGGAAACGTCCTGGACGATCAGTCGATCTGGGACCGGTGTGACTCCTCGACCGAGGAGGCCGACCGCTTGCTCGAGGAGCTGATCCCCTACTACCGGCAGAAGCCGGACGCCTCGATGGTGTCCGCATTCGCAAACAGCGGGTTGCCAACCCCCAACGTCACGGCCAACGTCAAGCTGACCATCTCCGGCGGAATGAACGAGCCCCAGCACATGGTCACCAACATGGTCTGGGCCCTTAGCAACCACCACGAACAGCGCGCGCAGGTCCTCGCCGACCCCGCATTGTGGGCTTCGGTGTTTGACGAAGCTGTCAGATGGCAATCGCCTATCGGGATGTACCCGCGCGAAACGACCCGGGAAACCGTCCTCGAAGGGGTCCGGATACCCGCCGGCGCCGGTATAGGCGTGGTCGTTGCGTCCGCCAACCGCGACGCCGCCCACTTCGGAGAATCCGCTGCAGACTTCGACATCCACCGACCCAAGCGCCCCCACCTCGCTTTCGGCAGCGGCGTCCACCTCTGCGCCGGGCACTGGGCCGCAAAGACTTCAATCGGCCAGGTAGCAGTACCGCTGGCATACAAGCGCTTCCCAGGGCTGTGCGTAGACGAACGGCGGAATGAAAGCTGGGACGGCTGGGTCTTCCGCGGACTGACCAGCCTGCCCGTCACCTGGAACTAGAAGCACCACCAAATACCAAGGAGCAACGATGCCTACCGTCACCTACACTCAGCCAAACGGCACTCAGCAAACCCTCCAGGTCCAGGAGGGCACAACACTTATGCGCGCCGCCGTCACCAACGGCATTGACGGCATCATCGGCGAATGCGGCGGGCAGGCCATGTGCGCCACATGCCACGTCTACGTGCGGCCGGAATATGCACAGGCGCTGCCCGAAATCAGCGACGATGAAGACGAAATGCTCGACTGCGCCACAGCCGAGCGGCTGGACACCTCCCGTCTGGCATGCCAGATCAAAATCGACGCAGAACTCACAGAGATTATCGTCGACATCCCTGCCGGCCAACTCTAGAAGCGGGGAAAATGACATGAGCGTTGTCATCATTGGCGGCGGACAGGCCGGCCTGCAGGTCGCCGATACGTTGAGGACCGAGGGGTACGAGGGCAAGATCCACGTGATCGCTGAGGAATCCGGGCTGCCCTATCAGCGTCCGCCGCTGTCAAAGGACTACCTGGCCCCGGGCAAGGAACCGCTTCCCTTGCCGTTGCGCGGCGCATCTTTTTTTGAGGACAAGAGCGTCACTCTCCATGAAGGTGTCCAGGCACTTGCCATTGATTTGGCTGAACGGAAGGTGAAGCTCACCGAGGGTTCACTCGACTACGACTACCTCGTCTTCGCGACCGGCGCCCGAAACAGGATGCTGAAGTGTCCGGGCGCGTCCCTATCCGGCATCCATGGACTGAAAACCCTGACAGATGCAGAGGCGCTGCACCGGGCGCTGCCCACCGCCCGCAATGTCGTCATCATCGGTGCCGGATTCATTGGACTGGAATTTGCCGCCGCCGCCCTGGCCCACGGATGCAAGGTGACCGTACTGGAATTCGCGCCTCGCCCGATGGGACGTGCGGTGACCCCCGTCATGGGGGAGTGGTTTGCAGCAGCTCACCGCTCACAAGGCGTCGACCTGCGTCTCGGCGAAGGCATCGACCGGTTCGAGCCTGGCGCGGAAGGCTGCGTCGGAGCCGCAGTGTCAACAACAGGGGCGTCATATCCTGCTGATCTGGTCCTCGTGGGCATCGGCGTGCAGCCCAACGACACCCTGGCCTCGGACGCCGGCCTCGAAACCAGCAACGGCATCGTTGTCGATGAAACGCTGCGCACGGCGGACCCTGCCGTTCTGGCGATCGGCGACTGCGCCAGTTTCCCCAGCGCGCACGCCCAGGTCCGTCTGCGTCTGGAGTCGGTCCAGAATGCCACCGATCAGGCCCGTCATGCCGCCCGTACCATTCTCGGGGCTGTACACCCCTACACGGAGCTGCCCTGGTTCTGGTCCACACAGGGCCCCTACCGGCTGCAGATGGCAGGGCTCGCACGACCCGACGACGACATGCTGGTCGTGGGTGACCAGGCGGCAGCAAAGTTCTCCGTCCTCTGCTTCAGGGACGGCGTCCTCACGGCTGTGGAATCGGTCAACGTCACCGCGGACCATATGGCTGCCCGCAAACTACTCGTCGCCGGCACGGGCATCACCCGCGCCCAGGCAGAAACCGAGGGGTTCACCCTGAAGGCAGCTGCCAGCACCCCTTTAGTGCCAGTAGTGGCCTGACACGGATTGCCAGTCTCCGCCCAACAAATCGGCAGCACAGTTTGATGCCCCAGGGATTCCCCTCGGAGTACAGCGCTCACACCAACTGGAGAACCATGAGCATGTCCACACACAGTTCGAAGGCGAACCAACGTCGCGTCGCCTTTGCAACCGTCATCGGCACCACCGTTGAATGGTACGACTTCTTCATCTACGCCACGGCAGCCGGCCTGGTATTCGCCCAGCTGTTCTTCGAACCAGCCGGCTCCTCCATCGGACTGCTGCTGTCCTTCGCCTCCGTCGGCATCAGCTTCCTTTTCCGACCCCTCGGCGCCTTCCTGGCCGGCCACTACGGCGACAAGATCGGCCGCCGCGCCATGCTTGTGCTGACCCTGATCCTCATGGGCGTCGCAACCACCCTGATCGGCTTCCTGCCGACCTACGCGACCGCCGGTATCATCGCCCCGGTCATGCTCCTGCTGCTGAGGATCCTGCAAGGCATCTCCGCCGGCGGTGAATGGGGAGGCGCCGTCCTGATGGCGGTCGAGCACGCCCCCAGCGACCGCCGCGGACGGGCCGGGGCTTTCCCACAACTGGGCGTCCCACTGGGACTGCTGCTGGCCTCCGGCGTCACAGCACTCATGACCGGGGTAGTTTCCCCTGGGGCAGCCTTCCTCGAATGGGGATGGCGCGTGCCCTTCCTGCTGAGTATTGTTCTCGTTGCCGTGGGCTACTTCGTACGCCGCGCGGTGGACGAATCCCCCGTATTCCAGGAAATCGCTGCAGCCAAAAAACAGCCCAAGACACCAATCGTGGAGCTATTCCGGCGCCACGGACTGCTCGTAATCATCGCTGCCCTGATCTTCGCGGGCAACAACGCTGCAGGGTATATGGCAACAGGCGGCTTCATCCCCAGCTACGCGACCAGCCCCGCTGTCGGTCACGGACGCACTGACGTGCTCGTCGCAGTCGCTTACGGTTCTGCTGTCTGGCTTATCTTCACCTACCTCGCCGGATACCTCTCGGACAGGATTGGCCGCAAGCGCACCTACTTCATAGGCTTCGGCACCCAGTTGCTAGCCTGCTTCCCGCTCTTCTGGCTGATCAACACAGGATCCTTGGCGATGCTCTATCTGGCGCTGACTATATTTACCGTCGGTCTGGGACTGGCGTATGGCCCGCAGGCTGCCCTGTACTCGGAAATGTTCCCTGCCTCGGTTCGCTTCTCGGGTGTGTCCATCTCTTATGCTTTAGGAGCGATCCTGGGCGGCGCCTTTGCCCCGACTATCGCCACAGCATTGGTGCAGGCCACAGGCGGAACCGAAGCCGTTTCCCTGTACCTGGTCGGGATGACACTCATCTCTCTTGTGGCCGTCTCACTGGTGCGGGACCGCTCAGGTATCGACCTTTCCATCCGGAATCAGGCCGAACAGGAAGTTGGAGCCCTCGTTTTTGACCGGCGCACGGCGGACGTTCCAAATGAGTTCATCCGCACCAACTGATCAAGCCGTCATTCGGGGCTGGGGCTAGCTGACAGGGCACTGGCCCCAAGCGCGGCGGATGCTCGCCGTCGAGCCGCATGAATGAATCACAATGCATGAGGACCACAATGGCTTGCTCGGCGGTGTGGGTATCGCCGCGATCGCCGACGCAAGCTGTCCAGCCGAGAAGATCCCATTGAGGCCATCCGGGCACTGCGGGGCAGCGGCACGGACCTGGTGATTGACGCCGTCGGCCGTTCCAAAAACGTACAAGCAGGCGTTCTCACGGCGCAATGCGGAGCCTTGCATGCCCCACTTCTACAAGGGGCGGCCAGTGAGTGTCGGTCATGCGGTTACGTCACCGTTTGCCCATGAGATGTTCGGAAAGGAGGAACGAACAGCCATGACCCATGTCGACTCCCAAACTGTCCAATGCCGCCTCGGTGGGTGTCTGGTAGGAGTCGTCGCCGACGCTTCGGAGAACATTAGGCCAGAGAGGAGCAACATCACGCACAGCGTGAACCTGTCGTGGCCCGCACCATCACGACAGACTTCTGGACCAAGGAACATAATGGGCAAGAATGAGGGTGTGCACAATGTGCACACCCTGGGCTTCGGATCGAGTCGTACTGGTGCCGGATTGGGCCGGATTGCGGAGGTTTTCGGGGGAGCGGCGGAAATTCAGGGGCTGGAACCCGGTTCGAGTCCCACCTCGGGCACAGTGTTTCCGCAGGTCAGCGGCTTTTTTGGTGTTTTTTCGTGTGGACAGTGTCCACACTCTTGCCTCGGATCTGATGTCCCGGGTGTGTGGGGTCCCGGAAGGACCTATTTGGTTGTGTGGGGGAGCGGCTGACTACGGCGGGCCGCGTACCGCCCTGTGTGGTCGCTTCTGGGTGTTCATCCTCGTCCGTCCTTTCCGTTGGGTTTTCGCGTTCACTACTTCATGGTGGCTAGGGCCGCGTACAACATGATTTGATGATTATTCTTTCGATCGGGCTCGTGCTGGGTCCGGTAACGGTTTTTCGCTCAGGTACCTGTTCATGCGGGAAGGTGGGCGGAACGGCATGACCTGGCAACCGATCCGGAGCTGATCATGAGCTCGCTGAGCCTCGCCAGTCGACAGGCGGGGCCGGCCTCGGGGGCGATTTTCAGGAACAGGTGGGCCTTGCTGCCATCGCCTTCCCGTCAGTTAACCCGCCGCCGGCACCCCATTTTCCCTTCACCGCCGCATCCGGCTTCTGGTATCCGCCATCGCGGCCCTCCCAGTTTTGGCGGTGGGAGCTGGCCACGTTGCCCTCAATCAGATCCCGACGAGCCCTGCCTCCCCGGCGTCAACGCATGCTGGTCGAGCAACACGGAGACGACCCAGACCGGATCTTTACTGAGGCCGCCGCTGTACGAAGGTACTGCCCGGGGCGAGGGCGACAAGCCGTCACTGGCCGAAAACATCTGGCCGGAAGTGCACACC
This sequence comes from Pseudarthrobacter sp. HLT1-3, assembly GCF_059383535.1. Taxonomy (NCBI): domain Bacteria; kingdom Bacillati; phylum Actinomycetota; class Actinomycetes; order Micrococcales; family Micrococcaceae; genus Pseudarthrobacter; species Pseudarthrobacter sp. HLT1-3. Next base: position 103,474 of record NZ_JBWZCJ010000016.1, read on the forward strand.
CCCCTTTAGCCTTTATCGACTATTTAATGGCAAGACGGTTGACTTTTGGACATCAAATGCCGTCTCATTGATGAAATCAGTAATGATGCAGATCACAGTCATGTTAGATCGACATCACACATGGCCATCACATGAATCATCAAAGGAGTGCGGATGCACAGCTTCGCCGTTGACCCGGGTTCGACCGACATCAGCCCAGTGTCTTTCCACCCTGTCCTTTGGATCTGCGCGGCCGCCGTGTTCGCGGTCATCGTGCTCCAGTCAGTCATTTACCTGCGCGCGATCCGCAAGGCCGCCAGCTCGGTCAATCTCACGGACGAGCAGGTCTTGGGCTCGGTCCGCCGTGGCGGCATCGCCGCGATCGGACCTTCGCTTGCCGTCGCCCTTGTGGCGATCTCACTCCTGCCGCTCTTCAGCACGCCGGCTGTCTTGACCCGCATCGGCCTGGTCGGCTCCGCAGCCTTCGACGTCGCCGCGGCGGGCCTGGCAGCCCAGTCGCAGGGCGCGCAGCTCGGTGGCCCCACCTATACCCAGAAGGTATTCGCGATTGGGTTCGCGGCGATGACGCTCGGTGGCCTGGTGTGGATGCTCACGGCGCTCATCCTCACCCCCATCCTGTCCAAGGGCGACGAAACGCTGCGCAGGGTCAACCCGGCCGTCATGACCGTGGTCCCGACGGCAGCGATCCTCGCCGCGTTCATCACGCTCGCCTTCACCGAGACCACCAAATCGGGGGTCCACGTTCTCGTTTTGCTCGTCTCGGCGGCCGTGATGGGCCTGTGCATCGCCGCCGCGAAGTTCTTGAACAAGCCCTGGCTGCGCGAGTGGGGCCTCGGCATCTCGATCTTTGTAGCCCTTGCCGCCGCCTTCCTTGTCACCGCCAAGTAGCACGAGCCCAGGAGAACCGCTCATGTCCTCTAAAACAGCATCCCTCGACGGACTCGCACAGTTCGATCGCACCACGTCCATCTGGGGCCCCATCACCCTGGGGCTTGGCTTCCTCGTCTCCCTCGCCGCCGCGCTCTTCACGGCGTTCGGAACGGGCCTCGGTATCACGGGCCAGGAAGTGTGGACTGCGTTCGGCATCGTCTTCGCGACGTTCGGCATCATCGCCGTCGTCGAGCCGATCTCCTATTACCCAATCCTCGGACGCTCCGCGATGTACCAGGCGTTCATGATCGGGAACATCGCCAACAAGCTGCTCCCTTCCGCACTCATCGCCCAGACCGATCTCGGCGAGAAGCCGGGCACGCGACGGGCCGAGCTCATCGCGGGCGCTGCGATAATCGGCGCGGCGATCGTCCACATCACCACGCTCATCATCCTCGTGGGCTTCCTCGGCACCTGGCTTTTGGGCCTCTTGCCGGCGGGGGTCGTCGCGGTGGCCCGCCTGTACATCCTTGCGGCTGTCTTCGGCGCCGTAACGGTCCAGGCCGTTGTGTCGATGAAGAACGCGCGGACCACGATCATCGCCGCAGTTGTCTCGGCCCTCGTCGTATACGGCGTGATCCGGCTTGCGCCGGCGCTCACCAACTACGCGACGGCGATGTCGGTCGTTGCCGTGATCATCGTCGCGTGGTTCGCACGGAAGCGCGCCGTCGGGTCGGCGGCGACCGACGCGCCGCCGTCCGTCGGACACTGAGCTCCGCGAATAGAACAGAACACAACAGAACCTGACTGACACGAAAGGCCACCATGACTGACGCCAACACCACCGTCGCCCTCGCTACGGGCATCAAGGTTCCCGCGGGCTTCGTCGCCGAGCACGTCGAAATGTACAAGGGCTTCCACCGCGCGCCGGAGCTGTCCTCGGTCGAGCACCGGACGGCCGAGGCGATCGAGGCCCGGCTGACCGAGCTGGGCATCGAGCACTTCCGCTCCGGCGGGACCGGCGTCGTTGGTCTCCTGACCAACGGCGAGGGCCCCGTGGTCGGCTTCCGCGCGGATACGGACGGCCTGCCCATCGCGGAGGCCACCGGTCTCGACTACGCGAGCACCACCACCGGCACGCTGCCCGACGGCAGCGAGGCGCCCACGATGCACGGCTGTGGCCACGACACCCACATCACCGCGGCCCTCGCGGCAGCGAAGTACCTCACGGCTAATCGCGGCGCGTGGCACGGGACCGTCGTACTCCTCTTCCAGCCCGGCGAGGAGACTGCGTGGGGTGCCAAGGCGATGGTCGACGACGGCCTGTGGGACCGCGCGCCGCGTCCCGAGGTGGTCCTGGCGCAGCATGTCATGCCTCTCGCGGCGGGGAAGTTCTGGTTGCGTGCGGGGAACATGGCAAGCCTTGCCGATTCTTGGCGGATCACTGTCCGTGGCCGCCAGGCCCACGGGTCGCAGCCGGAGAAGTCACTCGACCCGATCGTCGCGGCGGCCTCGATGGTCCTGCGCCTCCAGACGATCGTCTCGCGCGAGCTCGCCCCGATCACGCCGGCCGTCGTGACGGTCGGCACGTTCCACGCGGGCCTCAAGGAGAACATCATCCCGGAAACCGCCGAGTTCAGCGTCAACGTGCGCACGCCCGACGAGGACGTCCGTGCCCGCGTCCTGGGCTCGATTCGCCGCATTGTGGCCGCCGAGGCCGCCGCTTCCGGCATCGAGGACCCCGCAATCGTGGAGATCAACCGGTTCCCGCGCCTCTTCAACGACGCCGAGCACACCGCGCGCGCCACGGCGGCGCTCCTGGCGGGCTTCGGGCCGGACTCCGTCATCGCCGAGCCGCTTGGCATGGGCTCGGAGGACGCCGGCTGGCTCGGCGACGCGATCGATGTCCCGGTGGTCTTCTGGTCCTTCGGCGCGTTCCCGGCCGAAGCGTTCGCCGACGGCGCCTCGCCAGCAGGCAACCATTCGCCACACTTCGCGCCCGATGCTGAGCTCGCCGTGGTCAACGGCACCGGTGCAGCGCTTACGGTGCTGTTCGAATACGTGGGCAAATAGCCAAGGCACGACGGCGGGCAGCCACCCGCCGTCGTGCGTGCGCCCTTATGGGCGGCGCCCCCCGGGGGATGAGAGGATGATACGCATGCTCGATGACCTCGACTGCCAGATCGTGGCAGCCCTTATCCGCAATGGCCGGGCCCCGTGGAGGCTCATCGCCGAGGTGCTCGGGCAGCAGGAGCGCACTGTAGCCCGCCGGGGCAACAGTCTCCTCGCATCCGGGGAGGTGCGCGTGCAGTCTTTCCCGAACCCCGTGGCGCTTGCGCCCGTGGATCTCTACATGCTCCGCGTCGCCGCCGCGCCGTCCGCCATCACGACGGTGGGGACGTGGCTCGCCGAGCGACCGGAGACGCACTGGATCAGCTCTCTGTCCGGGGCGAGCGAGTGCATTGGTGAACTCTTTCTCGAACGGGAAGCCGTGGGCCCGTTTCTGTACGGCGAGCTCGCCGCGCTCGATGGCGTGCAGGACGTTTCGCTCGAGCCGATATTCGAGTACTACCGCACCGTCTCGGGCTGGCGGCCGGACCTCCTCACCCGGGAGCAGTACGAGGCGCTCAGCCCCTCTGAGCAACCGCATTTCGCCACGCAGTCCGCGGAACCCGGGATGTCGCGCCTCGACGAACCGAACCGCGCTTTTGCCGAGCTCCTGCGGGCCAATGGCCGCAGGACAATCGAGGAGCTGGCCACTGGCCTGGGCGTGTCAAAGGCCACCGCGAGCCGTCGGCTCGAAACACTCATTGCCAACGGCGCAGTGTACGTACGTGCCGTCCTCGACCCGGCCTCGATCGGATATCCGGTTGAAGCCCTCCTGACTGTGCGTGCCAATGCCCTCGCTTTAGACGCCGCCGGACGGTACATTGCTGATTTGCCGGAGACGCGGTGGGCCGTCAACGTCCCTGGCCGCATCCTGGTTCAGGCCGCGGCCCGGAGCCTTGTGGAGCTGCGCGGGGTGATGGAGGGAATCGCAGCACATCCCGGCGTGGCCGGCGTGGACGTCTCGCTCTTCGCCGGGGTCTTCAAGCGCAGCACTATTGCCTACCGCAACGGGAAGCTCCCGCGGGCCGGAGTCGAAGATAGCTGGGAAGGGAAGCCGCCCGTACGATCCCTGAAGGATTGACGGTTCACCGACTTCAGCTGATGTGCCTACCGGCGGCAGCTGGCAGCATCGTGGCCCGGTCGGCGCCGATCAGCTCCGCAGGGCGCCTCCCGGTGTTTCGGGACTTCTCGACGGCTGGTCCCGTGCAGCCATCTGCTGAGCTGGACGTTGAATTCCTCCGGCGCGGCGAAGCTCGGGCCGGCAGCGATTCGATCATGGGTTCCTCCTAAAGACTGTCCCAGGGTCAGAAGTCGTTCCTTGACGAGGGGTGATGAGTTTGTCCTTGGTCTGCTTGGCTGTGGGACCGGTCGGGGAGATGAGGATCTGTGCGGTGAAGATGGCCATGTTCTGGCCGCGGGCCACCATGAGGGACATGTAAGTGAGCGGTACGTCGCTCGGGTGCCGGAGGGATTTCGGTCCTCCGGGGTCCATCCGGACGACGAGGATCGCCTTGTCTCCGACGCCGTCGATGTCTTGGCCGTACGGCACTGGCCGAGACAGAAATGAAGCGCCGCCCTGATGGAATTCGATGGAGAACATGAGCGAGTCCTGTCCGGGCGTGTCCAACGCGACGAAGGACTGCTTCATCGGGACCAATTGCATTCGTGGTCACCCTGCCGGCCGTGCCTCAAGCCACGCCCTCGGGTGGTGGCTCTTCGGGCCGCCCTGACGGGCTCCGTTCAGACCGACATTTTCAATGACCGGCGAAGGGGTATTACGCAAGACTTTTGTACCTTAATTTTGCTTAGGTGAGCCTAATCTACTACCATCGTCCGGGTGACCACGCAGCTTGATTTCATGCGGGTACCCTTTGCCGCTGATCTTGCGAGCTACGGGGACAGCCCCGCCATTCTCACCGACAACATCGCGGTGACCTACCGGGAACTGGCGGAGCGCGTCGACGATCTTGCGGTCCGGCTCGGCACCGAACGGCGCCTTGTCGCGCTGGCCGCAGCGAACGACCTCGAATCGCTTGTCGCCTATCTGGCGGCACTGGTGGGCGGGCACCCCCTGATCCTCCTGCCCGAGGACAAACCAGCTGCCTTGGAATCCCTCGTTGGGGCCTATGACCCCGATGTGCTTGTGCGGTCAAGGAACGGGCGCATCGTCCTCGAGGAACGCAGGCCGGGCACCAGGCACACGCTGCATCCGGATCTTGCCCTCCTACTGAGCACGTCCGGGTCCACGGGCTCGCCCAAGCTTGTACGTGTGTCGCATGCGAACCTGCAATCTAACGCGGAGTCTATTTCCGAGTACCTGAACATCGGTCCGGGCGACCGTGCGGCGACGACGCTGCCGATGTCCTACTGCTACGGGTTGTCGGTGATCAACAGCCACCTGCTCCGCGGTGCGGGACTGGTCCTCACTGACCTGTCCGTCGTTGATCCGTGCTTCTGGGAGCTTTTCCGAAACCGCGGGGCGACGTCATTCGCGGCCGTTCCCTACACCTTCGAGCTGCTGGAACGGGTGGGGTTCGCGGATATGGAGTTGCCGGGCCTGCGCTACGTCACCCAGGCCGGCGGCCGGCTCGCACCGGAGATGGTGCGACACTATGCCGGGCTCGGGCGCCGTATGGGCTGGGATCTATTCGTGATGTACGGACAGACGGAGGCCACCGCCCGGATGGCATATCTGCCGCCTGAGCTCGCGGCCACAGTTCCCGGGGCCATTGGCATTCCCGTCCCCGGAGGCGCCTTCCGCATCGATCCCGTTCCCGGCCTGGATCATGGCGAACTTGTCTACACAGGCCCGAACGTCATGCTCGGCTACGCCGAGAGGGCCGAGGACCTCGGCAAGGGCCGGGCCATCGGTGAGCTCCGTACCGGCGACCTCGCCCGGCAGCACCCCTCAGGAGTCTACGAAGTAGTGGGGCGCCGCAGCAGGTTCGTCAAAATCGTCGGCCTGCGCGTTGACCTCGGGCAGGTGGAGCGGCTCCTGGCCGACCTCGGCGTGCAGGCAGCCAGCGCCGGGACCGACGACGGCCTCGTCGTCGCCGTTGAGGGCGAGCACGACACGCGACTGCTGGGAAAGGTCCTGGCCCAGGGCATGGGGCTGCCGCGTGCCGCTCTCCAGATCCACGTCGTCGAACATCTCCCGCGCCTGGCCACGGGCAAACTGGACTATCAGGCTGTCCTGGCGCTGTCCCGGGCTGAGCCCGAACCCGTGCGCGCGCATGCGGACCGGTCATCCGACGGCCCCGGCACCGTCCGAAGGATTTTTGCGGACGCCCTGGAGGTCGCCGACATTGCCGACGGCGATACCTTTGTCTCCCTGGGCGGGGACTCGCTGTCCTACGTGGCGGCATCGGTCAGGCTGGAACAAGCCTTGGGTCATCTCCCGCCGGATTGGCACGTGACTCCGGTCCGGGACCTGGAACCGCTGCCCCGCACTGCTCCGGCCGGGAAGCTGCGGCGATTCTTTGCGCCGCTCGAGACAAGCGTCGTGCTGCGGGCCGTGGGGATCGTCCTGATCGTCAGCACACACGTCGGTTTGTTCAGCTGGCAGGGCGCGGCCCACGTGCTCATGGCCGTGGCCGGGTACAACTTCGCCCGCTTCCAGCTCTCGGGGGAACGTCTCCAGCGCCTGCGGCGGCAGCTGGCCAGCCTGGCCAGGATCGTCGTGCCCAGCATGGCGTTTATCGCCGTCGCCTATCTGATCACCGACAACTACACACCTGCCAATATCCTGCTCCTGAACGCCATCGTCGGGCCGGAGGCAGTGACCACACAGTGGCACTTCTGGTTCATCGAAATACTTGTCTACCTGCTCCTGGGAATGACGGCCCTGCTGGCCGTTCCGTGGGTGAACCGCGCCGAGCGGCGGTTTCCCCTGCTTCTTCCGCTGGCTCTGACCGGAGCAGGGCTGCTCACCCGTTACGAACTCGTGAACCCGGGGGTGCCAAACACGGCGCCGGCCCTCTGGCTCTTCGCACTCGGCTGGGCCATTGCACGGTCCCGGACGGTAGCCCAACGCTGCGTGGTCTCAGCAATTGCAGTACTCACCGTACCGGGGTTCTTCGACAACGCGACCCGGGAAGTCACGCTCCTCGCCGGGATCCTGATTCTCATCTGGCTGCCCAGCATCCCTGTGCCGAAGGGCCTCCGCCGTCTCACGGTGGTGTTGGCCAGCGCCTCCCTCTACGCGTACCTGGTCCACTGGCTGATCTACCCGCCCCTGGCCGGGATAAGCCCGGCACTGGCCGTCGCGGCCTCGCTCGCCGCGGGGGCAACATACTGGGCTCTGTGCTTGCGCGTGGCGAACGCGGTCACCCGCCGGAGGATCCGCACGAAGAATTCCCACAAACAAGTTCCCCCAGCCCTGTCGCGAACCGCTTGACCGGCTCACAAGGCTATTGCTCAAGGTCATCGTCCTGGAGTGCAAGGAAGTAGTAACTCCCTGTATTCAGCACCCTGAATTGGATGGCCCAGAGTGGTCGATCCGACCAAACTTGCCTACGTCGCACACCTGCGCGACCCGGCTCTCGATCGGAGGGATCGTTCAGGCAACCGGAATCACCCGCTCCAGCCTCTACCGTCACCTGCCGCCCCGGCCACCAGCGACGATGACCGCCTGGAACCAGCAGAACGCCTGAGGGATCGGCTCCAGAGCCTGTGGCGGTTCCGATCCCTCAGGCGTCGTGAAGTTCCTCCAGCGTCCAAGCGAGAACGAGGATGTCGGAACCGGACAGGGTCTTCAGGCCGTAAATGAAGGCGTCCAGGTCCCATGCCTCGGCGTGGCCTCCGTGTGCCCAGAAGCCGAGCGAGAGATCCAGCAGGGTGAAGTTTCCGTCGTCGAGGCCGTTCCTGGCCGCCCGGCGCAGAACGTTGACGTCCATTGATTTCCTCCCGTACCGGGTGTCCTTCCCGGAGCCTCGAGGACAGATGATGGCGAAGGCCGGCTCAGCCAACCGGCTTGCCTTGGCTTCGCGATGTTCTTGTTCAAGCTGTTCCTCTGAATCCCGGCGGCGCTGGCCCACGGCGCTCGTATGCTGCGGGGACGGTTTGCCGGGGTGATCTCCAAGCGGGGTCGGCACGGGTTCTTCCTCGCCGCCGGGAGAGAAGCGACCTAACGGCGCTGTGCGTTCTCGCTCATCTCTGCATGGTCCCACCGGGTCGCGTCCGAAACTAGGGCAGTTTTCCCGCTGGCTCCAGGGGACTGAGTCTCTGAGCCAGTGCTCATGGGCCGAAACGTCAGGGAGCTCTGACAAAACCACAGCATCGCGTGCCGCCGCCCAATAGGTTCGGGGACTGCCTACGGCGTCGGCTTGGGTGGGATTGCGCGGGTGGGTAGCAACGCTGTCTTGTGGTGAGGCTGACGCGTTTCTAGCATTGGGATATGGACGCCCGGTCCCGGGCCCGAAACCTTGTCGCAACCTGCGAGATGTCTTTAGACGAAATTTGGCTCGCCTATTTTAGCGTCGGCGGTAACGCCGGGCCCTTTGAGCTGGAAGCCTTCATCTACGGTGTTGACGTGCTTGGTCAGATCGACCTGATATTGCTTGAACGCGCACTGACTGATGCGCGCCCGCCTGACGTCGCTGTCTAACTCAAAGGGACGTTTCGAAGAGACTCCGCACGGGCAAGGGCCCCGCTGTCAGTTTCAGAAGTCCTCTGCCAAATCAGGTTGGCTTGTGAAGCTGATTACCGCGGCTCTCTCCCTTGGAATCACATTGAGCATCATCGCCGGTGAGTTTTGCGCTTTGTATGCGTTGACGATCGGTGAGGGGACCACAGCGCTAGCCAAACCAGTCTGCGCAGCGATTGCATTCAGCCTTTTGATCATTGCACTCGAGTTCCTAAAGCCAATCCTGGACGCGCTCAATGGGGTCTGGAAGACCGTCTACTTCGCCGTCATCGTTCTCTCAGTCTTCCTAGCGATGATGCTGTTCTGGAACGCACTACCCAAGTGAAGACGAGTCTTGTCCCACCCCTCCAGTAGCATCGTCAGGTGAATGAAAATTGGACGTGGCTGGGCGAGCAGTTCGGCAACATACTCGGTGTCCTGGGTCTGGTGACCGGTGTCTGGTTCTACTTACTGTCACGTAAGCTGAAGCGGTTCGGTTGGGAAGTCATTACCGAGACGAAAATCCTGTCCCGCAAAAGTCGGTCACTCCCGCTCAAGGTTGTTTACGACGACCTGGAGGTCGACAGCCCGAACATCGTCGTTCTGCGCGTCGGCAATAGCGGTAAGGCTGAGATCCACGGTGACGACTTTGACGGCCCTGTCAGGATTGAGTTCAACGAATCGCGGCTGTTGGCTGCAAGTGTTAGTCGGAAGCTAGATGAATCCATCAATATCGACATCGTCCGGGACGGAGACAAATCCGTCTCATTTACGCCGCGGTTGCTAAACGTTGGCGAGTGGGTGGAGCTTCAGTTCGTGACTGACGGGCTCTTGGAAGTCCCGAAGGTCCACGCCCGCGTGGCTGGGCAAAACGGCGGATCCCTTGACGTTACGCAGGCCCGTAAAAAGGTGTGGCAGCCTCTGAACTGGGTTGGACTCGCCGTGGCATCGTTTTCACCGCTGGCGTCGTCGCTAATCCTGGGGAAAGACTGGCAGGGCCTCGGTCTCGGAGTCGCTATTGCGGGCTTTGCGCTGTTCGCGGTGGCGAGTGCTCAAATTTCTTTCAATCAAGGGTGGAAAAAGACAAAGCGTCGGTCACGCACAGAACCCGCATCCGAGTCGGAGTCTGACACCGCGAGCGTTTAATCCTCTTGCCGCCACTCCGTGGTTGGCTCATTATGTGAGCAATGGCCACAACCCTACAAGCTGATTCATTTGCACCGGCGAACATAAAAGAGCGAGCCGTTCTTGATGCAGACGTAGCAGCCGGGATCTCGTCCCTCACTCTCAAATCCAACCAAGGACTGGCGGTGGGGGATTTCCTGTACCTGGGCGCTTTAGCCCAGGAGGGTTGCGAGAAGGGCATCATTCGATCACTCACTGGCGCCACCGGGGTCACGCTGACAGCCGATATGCCAGCGCAGCATCACTTGAGCGGCGGACTTGCCGTACTTCTCACCGAGAGCAAGGATCACCGGCTCGTCAAAGCTGCGCTTGGCCGACTCCCGGTAGGAAGTGATACCGCCGATCGGGCCACGGAAACCTCATCCACCTATCGCAGATTTTGTCTTCTGGGGACGAGGGTCCCAAAGGCTTCCACTGGGCCGCCGGCCGAGGATGGTGCCGTCGCTATGATTCCCTGATTCCCTGATTCCCTGATTCCCTGATTCCCTGATTCCCTGATTCCCTGATTCCCTGATTGGCGCATGGCTCTGGCGAATACGCGGGGCGCCGCCCGGTCATGCGGCTGCCGGCCCATCGGACGATGGAAGGGGTGAAGGGAGGTGGAATCGTAATGCAGGGCCTAGCGACCGACAGCCTTGCGCGGTCTGCCCAAAAGCCCGCACTGAGCGAGAACACGACAAGGTTGTTGCCGCACGCGGGGTTCAACGATGTCGCGACGGAGAAATACCGCACCCTGTCAATGCGGGGTGCGGCTGTCTGGGGGAGGTCTTTGGTGGGGAGAATTGGGGGTGTGGACAGTGTCCACACTTTGCGTCGCGGACTGGGCCGTACCGGTACCGGACTGGCCCGGATTCGGGATGTTTTGGCGGGAGTCCAGTGTTTGCAAGGGCTGGAACCCGGTTCGAGTCCCACCTCGGGCACAGTGTTTTCCCTGCTCAGGGGCTTTTTGGTGTTTTTTCGTGTGCACATTGTGCACACTCTCGCCTCTGATCTGATGTTCCGGGTTTGTGGGGTACCGGAAACGGCCTAATCGGTTGTGTGGGGGAGCGGCTGCCTACGGCGGACCGGGTACCCCCTTGCGGGGTCTCTTCTGGGTGTTCATTCTCGGTTGTCCTTCCGTTGGGTTTTCGCGTTCACTACTTCATGGTGGCTGGAGCCGCCTACTACGTGATTTGCTGAGTGTTCTTTAGATCGACCCAGGTTTGCGGCCGGTCGGGAATTCCGCTCCGGTACCTGTTCATACAGGAATGCATCGGGAACGGCATGACATGGCAGCTGATCCGGAGCTGATCATGAGCTCGCTGGGCCTGGCCAGTCGGTAGGCGGGCCGGCTTCGGGGGCGATTTGCAGGAACTGCTGGGCTTTGCTGCCATGGCCTTCCCACCAGTTAACCGACCGCCGCAGCAATGACCCGGGGCTCTTGAGAGATGTGGCCCGCCGACGACCCGGCATCGGCCCGTCCTCCTCCGGCCAGTCGTTGACCAGCAGCCGGTCCGGTTCGTTGGAGAGGGCCGCCACGATGGTGGGTGCAGGTACACCAGATACCCTGCCGTGATCCGGATCGGTGGCTGTTCAGGCATGAGCGAAGACTAGACCGGGGCGCCGACACCCGCCATTGGCGCGGCGACTGTCGGCTCCGCCAGCGTCACCTTCACAGCTCATAGATACCCTTGGACGCCTCCGGGTTTCTCTTCATCCACGCTCCAACGATTTCCTCAGTCATCTGCGCCGCCGTGAGATTCGCTCCCGTCCGTCTCAGACCAGCGGCGTGCAGTACCTTGGCCTGCTTCGGGGGGAGTTGTACCCAGCCAGTTCGGGCGAGCAGTTGCCGGGTGAACATGACCGCATGGAGGGCGTCTGCCTCCTGAATATTGTGGTGAGGCGGAGCATCGCCAAGAATCCCGGCCACGAACTCAAAGTAAGCTTTCAGCAGCTCCTCGTCGCGCCTGTCCTTGAAGGAGCCGTCGGGATTCGTGAAGTCCAAGATTCTGCCCTCAGGCAGCAACGGGACTTCCGTGAGTATCGGCCGCACGTGAGTGTCAGGACGCAGCCTCAATTCTTTCCGCAACGCCCGGATACCGCTCTGGAGCGTCCACTTAAGCGCCTCATATGCCGCACCACCAACAACGGCGTTGGCAACTGCGTCAGCGAAGAACTGCTGCGAGAGAAAGTCGCTTGCGCCTTGGCCGCCCTTGCGGACGAACGCCCTGACGAACTTTTCAGCATTTTGCTCGAGGACCTCGTCGATTTCATTCAGGAGGTCGTCAGCATCCTCGGGCCTGCCGGATCCGCTGCCCTCTTCCTTTTCGCTCATGATGCTGTCCTTTCAGAAGAGTGTCGTAGGAAGGATAGTCCTGGCGGGAACGACGCAATAGCCCCTGACTGCATCCGGTACTGACGCGATGTCGACCGTTTCAAAGGGACCCTGCGCTCCGCCCACGAACCAGTACGCGACACGGGGCCCAGACCCCGCAGCGGGTTCCTCCTGTCGACCGGTGCCCGGTAGGGGTCGTGCCGCACACACGCCCTCCAACAACCCGTCCTCCCAAGGGGCGCTCACCATGACCGACACCCCCGGCACCGCCGACGACCAAGCCATTGCTGAAGTGCTGGGCGCCATCGGTGCCGGCGCGGCCGCCGAACGGCGAGGCTCCGCGGCCCGCGGTCACCACGTGCCGGTTCGCGGTCATGGTGGCACCGGTTCGCCCCGGTTGGCCATAGTCGCCGCTGGCCACCGCCGGTGCTTCCTGCCGCGGGCTATTCCGCCGGCATGAACCGTTCGGCGACGGCCTGGAGGTCTGCCGCCAAGGCAACCATGGCGGACTTCGGCGGTTCCGGTTCTCTCGCGGTTCGCCGACGCTGTCGCCGAACCACTTGTGCCAGACCGGTGGCACCGCTTGAGGCCCCGTGAACAATGCCATGGAGGCTGCGTGGACGCGCCCCACGGTGGAGTCCGCAACGTCGGCGCCGGAGTCGGCCAGGCCCGCGCAATAGGCCCGGAGGCAAAGGGCTTCCAGGCGGTAGAGCTCTTCCCCGCCGAGGGCGTCCTGATTGACCCAGCCGGCCAGCAGTTGGCCCAGGTCGAACCCGGCGCAGGCGCCCCGTACATTCCCCAATCGATCACCGCGAAGTCTTTGGAACCTTCGGCACCGCCTCCGTGGCTTTCGATCAGGAGGTTCTGCGGGCTGGCGTCGCCGTGGGCAGGGAGAACCGGAAGGGCGGTGATTTCGTCCGCGAGCTGATAGGCCTGGTCAGCAAGGGAGCGCAGTCCGGCTATCAGGCACGGATTTGCGGCTTCGGCAACAGCTGGAATCTTCCAAAGGTCCTCGCCCCGGATGCCGGGGAAAAAATACGAGCGTGCCGGGGCCATCCAGGTAGAAACGCACCCTGTCCACGTCCCACTAGTCGGAAATGCCGGGGCCCAGCTTCCCGACGGCGCCGCTTCCGGCGAGTCTGCCGAGCAGCGTCGCGGCGTCCCGGCATCGTACGTCGGTCCACTCCGCCCCTAGGCATTCCGAGATGTCCTCCATCCAGATTGCGGTGCGCTGCTCATCCAGTTCGTCAATGCGGTAGACCTCGGGGAGCCGGCCGCCGGCGTTGATACAAAGAAGGATTCCGGTGTCCGGCCCGGAGACCCCGGTTATAGGGTCTAAGGCCGCCCCTTGACTCTCACCATGAAGCCGGAGCTTCGGAACGACGACGTGGGCCGCTGGCTGGTAACGAGGCTTGTATCTCTTAAGTACCCCCTGTTGAGGTGGGTGGTCGTCGTTTACGGTGGCCTTGGGAGGGGCCGGGGTGGTTCCGGTTTTCGGCTGGGCGTCATGG
>NZ_JBWZCJ010000017.1:0-111385 GCF_059383535.1 Pseudarthrobacter sp. HLT1-3
AGCATCTGGAAATCTTCGCCACGGCCGACCAGTTCGAACACCTGCTCACGGTCATGAACACCGCCACCAACCCGCGCACCGGCGCTGCCGCCGACCCCGACGCCGGCACGGCCGAAAACGCCGGTCCTAACGCCACGAGCGAAGCTGATCCTGGCGCCCACGCCAACGCCAACGCCACCGCAGCCAGTGCCGCCGCAGACGCCGGGGGTGTTGTGGACGCTGCGGCTGCGGCGGAGGCGGCCGCCGGGCGGCTGGATCAGCGCACCCGGCCGCAGCGGCTGCTCGATGGTCTGGTCGGTGCGTGCAAGGTGGCCCTGGCGGCCGGAGATCTGCCCGCTGCCGGAGGCCTGCGCCCGCAGGTGATGGTCACCATCGACTACCGTGACCTCCTCGATCAGCTCGGCGGCCCCGGCCCGCAGACACGCGGACCGGGATCGACTACGGGGACCCTGATGTTCACCGGCCCGGTCACGGCCTCGACCGTACGCAAAATCGCCTGCGACGCGGACATCATTCCGCTCGTGCTCGGCGGCAACGGCCGGGTCCTGGACATCGGCCGGGCCTCACGGGTCTTCCCGCCGCACATCCGCAAGGCCCTCACCGCGCGNTACTTTGTTCACACCACCACCACGTGATCCACAAGGAACAATGGACCATCCAGGTCCGCGCCGGCATCCCCTGGTTCATCCCCCCGCCGCACCTGGACCCACACCAGGTGCCACGCCGAAACCGCTACTTCCAGCTCGAATGAACCCCAGGCCGCCACCCCATGAGAGGTTGTTCGGGTCTCAATCAGACTCTCAATCAACGGTTCTAAGCCCCCGGATCAACGGTTCTGAATCGGACTAACGGTACTGAAGGGTAGTGGCTTGCCGACTTCGAACGGTTCAGCGCCCTGCGCGGGAGTCTGAGTGGACCAAATATCTTCCTGATTGTTTGCGTAAATGATCATCCGCTGGCTCCGCTCGAGCGGATCACCGTCTGGGTAGGTGACTCCGGCTGAACAGGTCGGCGGCGTCGAGGCGATCCGGAGTGGCGCTGGACCGGGGTCACCCTTAAGGACAGCCTCGATTTCCACCAGGTGGACGGTTGCCTTATAGCCGTAGATCAGGGTCTGCCCGTCAACGCCTATCGGCTTGCCGATGACGACGAGTGCAGCGTGGTCGTACTGGGCCTGGGGCGTCTCGAAATGGACCCAGTCGACGCAGATTTGCGACCCGCCGGTGGGCAGCAACGAGCAGCCACTCGCCAAGCCGCACGCCAAGAACCCCGCGAGCGCCGCTTGCACTAGTTTTGGCATATTCAGAACCTATCCGCAGAGGGACATCGGGTCTACGGAGAACCGGATCGGGGATGCCCGTGGATTCCGGCCCTGGCACTGTGTCACAGGCATGTCGCGCCGCCCCGCCGGATGCTAGCGTATTCCGATGCGCGACAAGGGATAAGCCCTCGGCGCCAAAACCCCCGGGGGACGGGACATGATCGAATCCGTGAGTATCCGAAGGTCACTCGAAGCCTGGCTCGCGCAGCTGCCCGTCCCATCCGGGCGGGCCGAAAGCCTCTGAACGGACGGCGACTCACGGCTACGCTGGGGGAATGGCTGGATTTAGTGCCCTGCAGGAGATCCGCAACGCTGAACGTGTTTCCCTGCTGAGGGCCGTCAAGGCATTCCACACCTTTGCCTGGTTCACAATCGAGGCCTGCATGGTCTATGTCCTGTATGCCGGTCTCCGTGGCCGTACCGACCGGAGGGTGGGCGTGGCCGCCGGCGTCGTGACCGCCGAGACGCTGGTCTTCGCCGCCAACGGCTTTCACTGCCCGCTCAGCGCTGTGGCCAGGGACCTGGGCGACCAGACGGGTTCTGTCACCGACATCTATCTGCCGCACTGGTTCGCCAGGAACCTCCCGGGCATCCACATTCCCCTGATTCTGGCCGCCGTGCTGCTGCACTGGCGGAACTTCCGCGGCGCCAACGGCGACACCGTGAGATTCAGTCCCGTGAAGGTGCCCGGCACAGCCCGGGCCGGCCGGCGTCGTTGATCTTCCGGCTGAAGGCATCGACCACGGTGTTCGTCCTGGTGTTGATGGCAACCGTTTCCTGGGGGAGCCCGGCCGCGCTGCCGTTGGCCGGTGTGGCGTTCCACCAGCCCTCATACCCGCCGACCGC
Source organism: Pseudarthrobacter sp. HLT1-3 (assembly GCF_059383535.1). Taxonomy (NCBI): domain Bacteria; kingdom Bacillati; phylum Actinomycetota; class Actinomycetes; order Micrococcales; family Micrococcaceae; genus Pseudarthrobacter; species Pseudarthrobacter sp. HLT1-3. The sequence continues at coordinate 2,168 of NZ_JBWZCJ010000017.1, forward strand.
CGGTCCCGACGGCGCCGCGGCACCCGCCGCTGTGGACGCCGCCGGTGTACCGGCACTCCCCGCAGCTTCCGCCGCGCCGCCGCAGGCGCTTAGCGACACTCCCGCAGCGACGATCAGACAAACAGAGGCAAGCGGCGCCGTGGCAACGAAGTTCATGATGATGTCCCCCAAAATTGTGCCCATCCGGCGGTCTCCGGAGCAGCTGGGATGACCCTGCCAGCGCCGGTTCAAGGCCGGTGGACCAGCCGGCCGCCGCGACCCGCCGACGATGCCGCGACCCGCCGACGATGAAAGCGATAAACAGTGCGGGGGAATCGAGCCTGCCAACCGAGCCCTGCCCGGAGGACCCGGGCAGGCGCGCCGCCTACTTCTCGCCGAGCCTACTTCTTGCCGAACAGTCCGCCCAGGATCCCGCCCAGGCCGCCGTCGTCCTTTTTCTGCTCTTCCGGCTGGCTCTCCGGGAGGTCGACGTCGATCACCTCACCGGGGCGCGGGGCCCCGCCCGTGTGTTTGCCCTGCGGGTGAGCCTGCGGCTCGAGCGAGGAGTCCTGCCGGGCGTCCGGAACGGCCGCCGGCGACGACTGCTGGCCCCCTCCCAACAGCCCGCCCAGCAGATCGCCAAGCCCGCCCATCCCGCCAGCGCCGCCGGCTGCAGCGCCACCGGCGCCGCCAAGGATACCGCCGAGAATTCCGCCGAGGTCAATGCCGCCGGCCTGGCCGGACCCGCCTGCCCCGCCGGACGCGTCTGCCCCGGACTGTCCGCGACCGCCGAGGACCTTGTTCGCCAGATAGGACATCACGATCGGGGCCAGGATCGGCAGCAGCTTCTTGATCAGGTCACCACCGACGCCGCCAAGCTGGGAGGTCCCGGCCAGCTGGCTGGCGACCTGGTCCTGTTGTCCGCCAAAGACATGGCTCACGATCTTTTCACCGTCCGCGGTATCCACCTGCGAAACATCGACCCCGCCCTCCAGCAGCCCGTCCTGGTGCTGGCTGAGCGCCGATTCCAGCGAGGCGGCGCCGCCGGAGGCCTGCGCGTTGTTCTGCATGCCCGCCAGCAGCGTGGGCACTGCGGCCTCCACCGCTGCCTGCGCGGTCTGCTGGTCGGTGCCGAGAAGGCCGGCAATCTGGTCTACCGGGATCTGCCTCAGGATGTCGTGGAGCTCTGCCATGGTGTACTCCTTCAGCCGCATGTCACTGCGGGCCTCGCTGGGAGCGGCACCCGCGCAGGCGCCGTCGGACTGTTGCCCTTGCATCGTAGTCCGGGCTCCGTCGACGCGATAGGTCGCTGCCCGGGCGCGGACTGCCGTCGGGTGCGCGCGGCGATTGCAGGTAATCTAGGAGAGTTCCGGAGCCGGCAGGCTCTCCGGAGGAGCACATGGCAGGAAGCAAAAGGCGAGGTTGATGGTCCACATCTGGAACGATCCGTCCGAAGTCCCGGCGGACTTTGGTCCTTCCGTCGTTACCTTCGGCAACTTCGACGGCGTTCACCGGGGCCACCAGCAGGTGCTGTCGCAACTCATCCGCGTCGCCCGCCTGAACCACGCCCGCGCCGTCGCCATCACCTTCGACCCGCATCCGGCGCAGGTCCACCGCCCGGAATCCGCCCCTGAGCTGATTATGGGCCTGGAAGACAAGCTGGTGGCACTCGGCGAGGTGGGCCTCGACGCCGTGCTGGTGATGAAGTACTCCCTCGAGCTGGCCAGCCTCACCCCGGAAGAATTTGTCGCGAACATCCTGGTCGGCAGCCTCAAGGCCAGCCACGTGGTGATCGGCCATGATGCCCGGTTCGGCCGGGGAAACTCCGGGGACCTGAAGACCATGCAGGAACTGGGCCGCAAGCTCGGCTTCGAGGTACTGGTTATCAGCGAGTTCGGCTACGAAGGCTTTCCGGTGCACGGCGACGTGTACGACGAGGGACACGGTGCAACGCACGACGACGGCGGCAAGGACCGCCGCTGTTCCTCCACCTGGGTGCGGGAGGCACTGCGGGAGGGCGACGTCGCCACCGCGGCCGCCGTCCTGGGACGGTCACACCGGATGCGCGGCGAAGTGGTGCACGGCGCAGCGCGCGGCCGCGACCTGGGCTTCCCGACTGCCAACCTCGCCTCCGACGCCAGCGGCTACATCCCGGCGGACGGCATCTACGCCGGCTGGCTGGTGGACCAGGCCGGAACGCGCTGGCCAGCAGCCATCTCCGTCGGCTCCAACCCCACTTTCGACGGCGTCAGCCGGCAGGTGGAGGCGCACGTGATCGACCGGCCGGACGAGGCTGTCGAGGACTTCAATCTGTACGGCCAGACAGTAGTAGTGGAATTCGTCGCCCGGCTGCGCGGAATGGTGGCGTACCGTGGCCCTGAGGCGTTGGTGGACCAGATGCGCCTGGACGTGGTCCAGGCCCACAACATCCTGTTCGGACGCTGAACCGCCGGGGGCAAGGAAGGCAAGAAACGTGACCCTTGAGAAAAACACCAGGGAACTGGACAAGGACATTGTCCGCGACTTCAGTTCCCGGATGAGCTACGCGTCCTACCTGCAGCTCCCGACGCTGCTGAGCGCCCAGCAGCCGGTCAGCACGCCGGAGCACCACGACGAGATGCTGTTCATCATCCAGCACCAGACCACGGAACTGTGGCTCAAGCTGGTCCTGCATGAGCTCCGGAGCGCCGCCGCCAGGCTCCGCTCCGACGATCTGGGCTCGGCCTTGAAAGCGATTGCCAGGGTCAAACACATCCAGAAGACCCTCACCGAGCAGTGGTCTGTCCTGGCCACCCTCACCCCCACGGAGTACTCCCAGTTCCGGGGCTTCCTGGGCAATTCCTCCGGCTTCCAGTCCAGCCAGTACCGCGCGGTCGAATTCCTGCTGGGCAACAAGAACCGCAAGATGCTGCCGGTGTTCGAATCCGATCCCGAGGCCCACGCCATGCTGCTGGAACTCCTCGAATCCCCGAGCATCTACGACGACTTCCTCGCCTACCTGAAGCGGCAGGGCTTCGACGTTCCTTCCTCGCTGCTGGAACGGGACGTCACCAAGGCGCATGAATTCTGCCCCGAGCTCGTTCCGGTGTTCAAGCACATTTACGAGAATGCCGCGGACAACTGGGGCGCCTACGAGGCCTGTGAGGAACTGGTGGACCTGGAGGACAATTTCCAGCTCTGGCGTTTCCGGCATCTGCGCACGGTACAGCGGACCATCGGCATGAAGTCCGGCACCGGCGGCTCCAGCGGCGCTGCCTTCCTGCAGAAGGCGCTGGAACTGACCTTCTTCCCGGAGCTTTTCGCCGTCCGGACGGAGATCGGCCGGTGAGCGCTGTTCACCCGGAAACGGCGGGGCCCGGCGCGGAGCCCGCGGCACGGCCCCAGGCCGGAACCCCGGCAGAGAGCACCGATGACCTGCTGGAGCGCGCCCGGGAACTTGACGCCGCCGATCCGCTGGCCGAGTACCGGAACCACTTCATCGGCGCGGACACCGACCTGTCCTACCTCGACGGCAACTCCCTGGGCCGCCCGCTCAAGCGCACGGTCACGGACATCAGCGGTTTCATCCAGGACAGCTGGGGAGGCCGGCTGATCCGCGGCTGGGACGAGGAATGGCTGCAGCTCCCGCAGGCCATCGGCGACCAGCTCGGCCGCGCCGTCCTCGGCGCCGCTCCCGGGCAGACCATCATCGCCGACTCCACCACGGTGGTGCTGTACAAGCTGATCCGGGCCGCGCTGGCCGCCGTCACGGACCCCGCCCGCACCGAAATCGTGCTGGACACGGAGAACTTCCCCACCGACCGCTACCTCGTCGAGGGCATCGCCCGCGAAGAGGGACTCACACTGCGCTGGATCGACGCCGACCCCGCCTCCGGCGTTACCGTCGAGCAGGTGCGGGCCGCCACCGGCCCGGCCACCGCCGTCGTCCTCCTGAGCCAAATCGCCTACCGGTCCGGGTACCTCGCGGACCTGCCGGGGATCACCACCGCCGTGCACGACGCCGGCGCGCTGGTCGTGTGGGACCTGTGCCATTCCGCCGGGTCGGTGGACATCCCACTGGACGCCGCCGGCGTCGACTTCGCCGCCGGCTGCACGTACAAATACCTCAACGGGGGACCGGGCTCGCCCGCGTTCGCCTATGTCAACGCCCGGCACCTGGCCGGTCTCCAGCAGCCGATCTGGGGCTGGATGGGCCGCAAGGACGCCTTCGAGATGGGCCCGGGCTATGAGCCGGCCGCCGGAATCCGCGGGTTCCTCAGCGGCACCCCGGCTGTCTTCGGGATGCTCGCGATGCGCGGCACCCTGGACCTTATCGAGGAAGCGGGCATCGCCGCGGTCCGGGAGAAGTCCTGCCGGCTGACCGCGTTCGCCGTCGAACTTCACGACGCCTGGCTCGCCCCGGCGGGCGTTGAACTCTCGACGCCGCGGGACCCGGAGCAGCGCGGCGGCCACATCACCGTGGACCACCCGGCGTTCCGGGAAATGACGGCGGCGCTCTGGGAACAGGATGTCATCCCCGATTTTCGCGCGCCGCAGGGCCTCCGGATCGGGCTGTCACCGCTGAGCACGTCCTTCACCGAGCTGTACCGGGGGATGGCCGCCATCCGCGACCGGCTCGCGGCGGGTCCTTCGGGGCAGTAGCAGGACCGTTTCGACAAGATCAGCGGCGTGCCGGTAAACTAAACGTTGGATCCGGCTGCAGTCCGTGGCGGCTGGCTCTTGCTGTGTACGGGAAACTCCCTCTTCGGAGGAAAAAGCCGGCGCAGCACCCCCGGCAGTGAGTTACTGATTCGGGCCTCACGGCACATCTCTAGGAGTTATTGTGGCACTTGAAGCCGCTGTAAAGACGTCCCTCATCCAGGATTTCGCAACGTCCGAAGGCGACACCGGTTCGCCGGAGGTCCAGGTTGCAGTCCTGACTCAGCGGATCAAGGATCTCACTGAGCACATGAAGGTGCACAAGCACGACTACCACACCCAGCGCGGTCTGCTGGCCATGGTTGGTCGTCGCAAGCGCATGCTGACCTACCTCAAGAACACTGACATCACCCGCTACCGTAAGCTCATCGAGCGTCTCGGCCTGCGCCGCTAGTCAGCTTTAAGGGGCGGCCCCTTCCGGACCGGAAAGGGCCGCCTTCTTCAAACTAAAACTCAACAGGAGGATCAACCGCATCACGCATTCGCGGTCTTCGGTAGTGACTTCCGGGAACGGCTTCAAGGAGTGAAGCCTTAGCCCGTGGGTCTCGATCGACGACCGGGTGCAGTGCAGGCCAGCAGACAGAAGCTGGACTGGGTTGATGCGGCTGGACTCCGTCAACCATGAAACGGAGGTGACTCTCTATGGAGGGTCCCGAAATCCAGTTCTCAGAAGCAATCATTGATAATGGCCGCTTCGGCAAGCGTGCAATCCGCTTCGAAACCGGCCGCCTTGCCAAGCAGGCCGCCGGCGCAGCGATGGTCTACCTCGACGACGAGACCGCGCTGCTGTCCGCCACCACCGCCGGCAAGCACCCGCGTGAAGGTTTTGACTTCTTCCCGCTGACCGTCGACGTCGAAGAGCGTATGTACGCCGCCGGCCGCATCCCGGGTTCGTTCTTCCGCCGCGAAGGCCGCCCGTCCACGGAAGCCATCCTGGCCTGCCGCCTGATGGACCGCCCGCTGCGCCCCGCCTTCGTCAAGGGCCTGCGCAACGAGGTCCAGATCGTCGTCACCGTGCTGTCCATCAACCCGGACGAGCTCTACGACGTGGTCGCGATCAACGCATCCTCGATGTCCACCCAGCTCTCGGGCCTGCCGTTCTCCGGCCCGATCGGCGGCGTCCGCGTTGCCCTGATCGCCGACGAGCACGGCTCGCAGTGGGTCGCGTTCCCGAAGCACTCACAGCTCGAGAACGCCGTCTTCAACATGGTCGTTGCCGGCCGCGTCAAGAACGACGACGTCGCCATCATGATGGTTGAAGCCGAAGCCACCGACAACTCCTGGAACCTCATCAAGGAACAGGGCGCCACCGCCCCGACCGAAGAGGTTGTCTCCGAGGGCCTCGAGGCCGCCAAGCCGTTCATCAAGGCCCTCTGCGACGCCCAGTCCGACCTGGCAGCACGCGCCGCCAAGCCGACCGTCGAGTTCCCGGTCTTCCTCGACTACCAGGACGACGTCTACTCCGCCGTTGAGTCCGCTGCCGCTGAGAAGCTGGCCGCTGTCTTCCAGATCGCCGACAAGCAGGAGCGCGACACCGCCTCCGACGAGCTCAAGGACGAGGTCACCTCTTCCCTGGCCGGCCAGTTCGAAGGCCGCGAGAAGGAGCTGTCCGCAGCCTTCCGCTCCGTCACCAAGCAGGTTGTGCGCCAGCGCATCCTCAAGGACCAGATCCGAATCGACGGCCGCGGCCTGACGGACATCCGCCAGCTCACCGCCGAGGTTGAGGTCCTGCCCCGCGTTCACGGCTCGGCCATCTTCGAACGCGGCGAGACCCAGATCATGGGTGTCACCACGCTGAACATGCTCAAGATGGAACAGCAGATCGACTCGCTGTCTCCGGTGACGCGCAAGCGCTACATGCACAACTACAACTTCCCGCCGTACTCCACCGGCGAGACCGGCCGCGTCGGTTCCCCGAAGCGCCGCGAAATCGGTCACGGTGCTCTCGCAGAGCGCGCCATCATGCCGGTGCTGCCGTCCCGCGAGGAATTCCCCTACGCCATCCGCCAGGTGTCTGAGGCTCTCAGCTCCAACGGTTCGACGTCGATGGGTTCCGTCTGCGCCTCCACGCTGTCCCTGCTCAATGCAGGTGTGCCGCTGAAGGCCGCTGTTGCCGGTATCGCCATGGGCCTGGTCTCCGACCAGGTTGACGGCCAGACCCGCTACGCCGCCCTGACCGATATCCTCGGCGCCGAAGATGCCTTCGGTGACATGGACTTCAAGGTCGCCGGCACCGCCGAGTTCGTGACGGCCATCCAGCTGGACACGAAGCTCGACGGTATCCCGGCCTCCGTCCTGGCAGCCGCCCTGAAGCAGGCCCGCGAAGCCCGCCTGCACATCCTGGACGTCCTGAACTCCGCGATCGACACCCCGGACGAGCTCTCCGAGTTCGCGCCGCGCGTCATCGCGGTCAAGATCCCGGTAGACAAGATCGGCGAGGTCATCGGCCCGAAGGGCAAGATGATCAACCAGATCCAGGAAGACACCGGAGCCGACATCTCGATCGAGGACGACGGAACTGTCTACATTGGCGCCACGAACGGCCCGTCTGCCGACGCAGCACGGTCCGCGATCAACGCCATCGCCAACCCGCAGATTCCGGAAATCGGCGAGCGCTACCTGGGCACGGTCGTCAAGACCACGACCTTCGGCGCGTTCGTTTCCCTGACCCCGGGCAAGGACGGTCTGCTGCACATCTCCGAGCTGCGCAAGATCGCCGGCGGCAAGCGCGTGGACAACGTCGATGACGTCGTCTCCGTCGGCCAGAAGATCCAGGTGGAAATCACCAAGATCGATGACCGCGGCAAGCTTTCCCTGTCGCCCGTTGTGGCTGACGAGGCGGGCTCAGAGAACGCTGACGATGCTGAGGTTTCCCTGGAGACCGCAGAGTAGTCTTTCCTGAACCAAGTGGCGGGGCCGGTGGATCATCCACCGGCCCCGCCGCCGTTAAGGCGGGCGTCGGATGGTGCCGCCGTTGCCGGCGCCGCGACCGGACTGCCGGGGCGGTGTGCCGCTGGTACGATGGCAGGCAGATTTGGCACGTGTTTACTGAAAGGCCTTGATGACTGTCGTCCCCCTGCCGCTTGAGCAGAACCAGCACGCTGACACCCTGATCCACGGCGCCGACGGCGGTTCCGAGGTGCGCCGTTCGGTCCTGCCCGGCGGCGTCCGGGTGCTGACCGAGGCGATGCCGGGCCAGCGCTCGGCCACCATCGGTTTCTGGGTCGGCGTCGGCTCCCGCGATGAAGCACCGGGCCAGCACGGCTCCACCCACTTCCTGGAGCACCTGCTGTTCAAGGGCACCAAGCGGCGCACCGCCCTGGAGATCGCCTCGGCCTTCGACGAGGTGGGCGGGGAATCCAACGCGGCGACGGCAAAGGAGAGCACCTGCTACTTCGCCCGCGTGCTGGACACCGACCTGCCGATGGCGATCGACGTCATCGCGGACATGATCACCGGCGCCGTGCTGGACCCGCAGGAGATGGAGCAGGAACGCGACGTCATCCTCGAGGAAATCGCGATGGACAGCGACGACCCCACCGACGTCGCCCACGAGCACTTCGTCGCCGCGGTGCTGGGCACGCACCCGCTGGGCCGCCCGATCGGCGGCACCCCGGACGCCATCCGCGCCGTCGCCCGCGACTCGGTCTGGGACCACTACCGCCGGTACTACCGCCCGGACGAGCTCGTCATCACGGCCGCCGGGGGACTGGACCACGACGTCGTCTGCGGACTGGTGGTGGACGCCCTGCACTCCGCCGGCTGGAGCCTTGAGCCCGACGCCGCGCCGGTGCAGCGCCGCTCCACCGACCGCGCGGCCATTACCGGCACGGCCGGACTGCACGTGATCAAGCGCCCCGTGGAGCAGGCCAACATCATCATGGGCTGCCCCACCATCGTGGCCACCGACGAGCGCCGGTTTGTGATGAGCGTCCTGAACGCGGTGCTGGGCGGAGGCATGTCCTCCCGGCTGTTCCAGGAAGTCCGCGAGAAGCGCGGGCTGGTGTACTCCACCTACTCCTTCGCCTCCTCCTACGCCGACGCCGGCTACTTCGGCATGTACGCCGGGTGCACCCCGTCGAAGGTCCGGCAGGTTGTTGACCTGCTCGGCGCCGAACTCGACAAACTGGCCGGGGGCGGAATCTCCGAGGAGGAACTCCGCAAGGCGGTCGGGCAGCTGTGCGGCGGGATCGTGCTGGCACTGGAGGACACCGGCTCCCGGATGTCCCGGCTGGGCCGCGCGGAGCTGGTCTCCGGCGAGTACCAGGACATTGACGAGACCCTGCGCCAGATCAAGGCCGTCACCGCCGCCGAAGTCCAGGGACTGGCCCGCGAACTCGCAGCCGCCCCGCGGACCGTGACCGTGGTCGGCCCCTTCGAGGAAACCGAGACCTTCGGCCTCTGAGGTTACCTAGACAGGGCGGGCGGCGCCGCGTGATGATGGGGACGGGCTCACGAGGGAGGATCTCCACTTGGGAGGAACCATGGACCGGCCGCTGCCAGGCAGTGCACACGCGGCGCTTGGGATGTTCCTGGGGCATTGGACCGGCACCACGCGGTGGGAGGCCACGCCCTGGGGCCCGGCGCGTTCCGCCGCCATCGAACTGACGTTCGCCCTTGCAGCCGCCGGCCGGGCCGTCACCCACAGCTACCGGCACACAGAAGCCGACGGCAGCCGCTCCGAGGGCCACGGTGTCTTCACCATGGACCCGGACCGTCCGGACACCCTCTGGTACCACGTCAACAGCATGGGCCTTCCGCCGGAAGCACCGGCCCGCGCCAGCTGGCAGGACGGGGTCCTCACGATGGAACGGCGCAGCGAACGCGGCACGTCCAGGCATACCTTCCGGGTGGACGACGGCGTGCTGACGCACAGTGCCGGGCTCCGGCTCGGCGCCGCGAGCGAATTCACGCCCTTCATGACCTCCGTCTGCCGGCGCGTGGCTGAGGCTACCGCCCCCACCGCCTGACGCATCCGGCGTAGCCGCAGCGCCGCCACCCGGGACAATTGCAGCCCGCCGCCACGGCATCCCCGCGACGGATGTCTCCGTTCCCAGGTCATCCGGGCCCGGCCGCCGCACCGCCGTCGGGCCAGGCCCGACGCAGGACTCCCCAAACCGTTGCCGTAACGTTGCAAAGCCGCCCTTGAAATCCGTTGACACGCTCTGAGCTGCATCTTAGATTTGCCGTAATCTGAATCACCTTTCAGGTTCAGCGCATAATCCAGTCATTTCCAGCCAGATTCCGCGGATTCTCAACGAAAGGCATCCCGTGAAGGATACAAAGAAGTTCCTGATGGCCGCCGTTATGGCCACCGGGCTCGCCCTCAGCGCCTGTGCGCCCACTGCCGGCAGCACAGCGCCGGCCGCGTCGGGCAGCACCAAGGCAGCCGAGCCGGTCGACGTCGGCATCATCTACTCCAAAACCGGCCCGCTCGCAGCCTACGGCGCCACCTACTACGAGGGCCTGCAGGCGGGCATCGAGCACGCCACCGGCGGGACCGGCGAAGTCAACGGCGCCAAGATCAACATCACCTACGCCGACGACGGCGGCGACCCGGACAAGGCCGTGACGGCCGCAAAGGACCTGATCGGCAAGGGCTACAAGATCATCGGCGGCACGGTCGTCTCCGGCATCGCCCTCAAGCTGGCCGAACAGGCCGCCCAGAACAAGGTCCTCTACATCTCCGGTCCCGCCGCGACCGACGCGATCCAGGGCATCAACAAGTACACCTTCCGTTCGGGCCGCCAGAGCCTGCAGGACGTCGCCACCGCCGGCTCGTTCATCGACACCAACGGCAAGAAGGTCGTCGTCTTCGCCCAGGACAACGCCTTCGGCCAGGGCAACGTCGCCGCCGTCAAGGCCGTCCTGGGAGCCAAGGGCGCCACCGTGGAGGCAGTCCTCGTTCCGGACGGCCAGGAGCTCACGCCGTTCGCCCGCCAGCTCATCGACGCGAAGCCGGACATGGTCTTCGTGGCCTGGGCCGGGGCAACGTCCGGCACCATGTGGCAGACCCTGAGCCAGCAGGGCGCCTTCGACGCCGCACCGGTCGTCACCGGTCTCGGCGACGCCGCCACCTTCGGCGCCTACGGCGAGGCCACCTCCAAGATCAGCTTCCTGAACCACTACTTCCCGGGCGCCTCGGGCACCGACGTGGAAAAGAAGATGATCGCCGCGGTCGAGAAGGCCGGCAAAAAGGCCGATCTCTTTACTCCCGACGGCTTCGTCGCCGGCCAGATGATTGTCCAGGCCATCAAGGAAGGCGGCTCCGACGCCGACGCCATGGTCAAGGCACTCGAGGGCTACAGCTTCGACGGCCCCAAGGGCAAGGAAACCGTCCGCGCCTCGGACCACGCCCTGGTCCAGGACATGTACCAGGTCAAGCTCGTCCAGACCGGCAGCGCCTGGGCTCCCGAGCTCATCAAGGTGGTTCCGGCCGACACCGTCGCCCCGCCGGAAAAGAAGTAGGCCGGCGCGGCGCTGTGCCAAAGTGCACAGCGCCGCGCGCCGGCGGGACAGCCACGACTCCAGCGAGCCACGAAGGATCCGAATGAAATCCCCAGCCCTGCCCGCCCTTGCGGTCGACGGCCTCGGCCTGCAGATCGGCGGTGCCCGCATCCTCCAGGATGTGAGCTTCGCCGTCGGCACCGGCGAAATGGTCGGCGTCATCGGCCCCAACGGTGCCGGCAAGACCACCTTGTTCAACCTGATTTCCGGCGTGATGCGGCCGACGACCGGCAGCGTCACGCTGAACGGCAGGGAGATCACGTCCGCGCCGGTCCACCGCAGGGCCAGGGCAGGGCTGGGCCGGACCTTCCAGACCTCCAACCTGTTTCCCCGGCTCAGCGTGCTGGAAAACGTCCGGCTCGCCGCCCAGGCGAAACTCGGCGGCAGCTTCAGCATCCTGCGCTTTCCCTCCGCCTCCGACGAAGCCACCCGGATCGCCCGCGGCACCATCGCCGAAGTCGGCCTCTCCGGCCAGCTCTCGACGGCGGCGGGGGACCTCTCGCACGGCGAGAAACGCAAGGTGGAAATCGCCGTGCTGCTGGCGACCGATCCCGCCGTCGTGCTCCTGGACGAGCCGATGGCCGGCGTGGCGTCGGGGGACGTCCCGTCCCTCAGCGCGATCATCCGTGGCCTGCACCGGGACCGCGGCTGCACCGTGATGATGGTGGAGCACCACATGGACGTGGTCCTGGGCCTCGTGGACCGGGTCGCCGTGATGCACCACGGCCGCCTGCTCGCCCTCGACAGCCCGGAGGCCGTGATGTCGGACCCGACCGTACAGAGTGCCTACCTGGGAGAACCCGTATGACCGCCGCAGCGGAAGCCCGACCCATCCTCACCGTCCGGGGTCTCAACGCGCACATTGCCGGACAGCAGGTCGTGGAGGACGTCTCCTTCACCGTCCCGGCCACCGGCATCACCGCGCTGCTGGGCCGCAACGGCGTCGGCAAGACCAGCACCATCAAGGCCATCATCGGCCTGATCGACCGCACCGGAGCCGTGGAGCTCGACGGCGTGCGGATCGAGAAGGAGCCGACGTTCAAGATCATCCGCAGCGGGGTGGGCTACGTGCCCGAGGACCGCGAGGTCTTCTCCAAGCTCACCGTCGCCGAAAACCTCCGGCTCGCCGAACGCGACGCCGCGCCGCGGCGCCAGCTCGTCGAGGAGCTCTTCCCGGACCTGCTGGCCCGGTCCGCCCAGATGGCCGGGACCCTGTCCGGCGGCCAGCAGCAGATGGTCTCGCTGGCCCGCGCGCTGCTGAACACCAACAAGATCCTGCTCGTCGATGAACCGACCAAGGGACTGGCCCCGAAAATCGTTGCCGAAGTCGCCGAGACCCTCGCCGAAGCAGCCAGGACCGTCCCCATCCTGCTGGTCGAGCAGAACCTGCACGTGGTGCGCCAGCTCGCCGGGGGAGCCGTCGTCCTCTCCGGGGGCCGGGTGGTCCACACCGGCAGCGCCCTGGAATTCCTCGACGACGCCGAGCTGACCCAGCGCCTCCTGGGCGTCTCCGCCGAGACACACACCGGGACAACAGCCGGGACACCCGCCGGGGCACCAACAGGGAACCCGGCCGGGAAAGGCGCCGCCCAGTGAGCACCGTCGTCCTCCTCCTCTTCACCGGCCTCGGCCTGGGCGCCCTGTATTTCCTCGTTGCCGCCGGCCTGTCCCTGATCTACGGGCTGATGGGCGTGCTCAACTTCGCGCACGGTGCCTTCCTCACCCTCGGCGCCTTCACCGGCTGGGAAATCGCCAGACGGACCGGCTCGGACAACTGGGGCACATTCCTGCTCTCTCTGCTGGTCGGAGCCGCCGCCGGAGCGCTCTTTGCCGCCTTCACCGAGTTCGTGCTGATCCGCCGCCTGTACCAGCGCCACATCGAGCAGGTCCTCATCACGGTGGGCCTCTCGCTCGCCGCGGTTGCCCTCTTCGACGGCATCTGGGGCACCGACCCGGTGTTCATCCAGGGGCCGGCCTGGTTCAAGGAGACCACCGAAATCCTGGGCGCCCGCGTCCCCAACGACCGGTTTGTCTGCATCATCGCCGCCGTCCTGGTCCTGCTGGCCCTGGTGTTCTTCCTGAAAAACACCCGCTACGGCATGATCATCCGGGCCGGCGTCGAAAACCGCTCCATGGTGACGGCCCTGGGCATCGACGTCCGGAAGGCCTTCACCCTCGTCTTTACGATCGGCGGCGCCGCAGCGGGCCTGGGCGGGGTCCTGGCCTCGCACTACTTCGGCTACGTCTCGCCGATGCTGGGCGGTTCGCTGCTGATCTTCGCCTTCATCGTCACCGTGATCGGCGGACTGGGCTCGCTGACCGGCGCGGCCATCGCCGCCGTCGCCGTCGCCGTCCTGCAGCAGTTCGCGAACTTCTATCTCGGCGGCACCGGCGACTTCGTCGTGGTGCTGGCCCTGGCGCTTGTCCTGCTGTTCCGTCCCTCCGGCCTGCTCGGGAGAACCTCATGACCACCGATACCGACGCCACCAACCCGGAAACGGACCTCACGGCGGATGGCCCCGCTGGGACACGCCGGACCGCCGGCGCCGACCGGCCGGGCGGTCCCGCCCGGCCGCGGCTGACCCGCCGGACGATTGCCGGCGCCGCCGCCGGGCTCGCCGGCATCGTGCTCCTGGTCCTGCTGCCGCTGCTTAATCTGTCCCTGCCCGGGGTGCTGCCCGGCCCGACGTACACGCCGGGATCCCTGCAGCTGCTCGCGATGTGCATGCTGATGGCCGCCGCGGCGCTGACCTACCACCTGCTGCTCGGCGTCGCCGGGCTGCTGTCCTTTGGCCATGCGCTGTACTTCGGCGCCGGCGTCTACGGGCTGGCGATCATCCTGCAGAACCTGGACATCCCGCTGCTTCCCGCGATGGGACTGACCCTGCTGATCGTGATCGTGCTGGCCCATGTCGTGGGCAGCATCAGCCTGCGGGTCAGCGGCATCCCCTTCGCCATGGTCACGCTCGCGTTCGCGCAGGCCGGCTCGGTGATTGTGGGCCGCAACCCGGAAGGCAGCACCGGCGGAGACGAAGGCCTGACGCTGCGCACCGACAACCTGCCCGACTTCCTCGTGGGCGTTGTCAACACCCGCAACCTGTACTGGCTGGCCCTCGCGGTGCTCGTGGCCGTGTTCATCGTTGTGACCTGGGTGCAGTCCTCCCGCGCCGGCCACGTCGCCGCGGCGGTCCGCGAAAACGAGCTCCGCGTCCGGGTCCTGGGCCTGCAGCCGTACCTTGTGAAGCTGCTGATCTTCGTGGTATCCGCCGTCCTCGTCAGCATCATCGGCATGGTGTTCCTGCTGCTGCAGAGCGGTGCCGTCCCGCGCGCCATGTCCGCGGACCTGACCATCACCCTGCTCGTGATGGTGGTCCTGGGCGGCGTCGGCTCGCGCTGGGGCGCAGTGATCGGCGGCGTTTTTTACACCATCCTGGACCAGCGCCTCACCACGCTGGCGAACTCCGACGCGATCGACGCGCTGCCGGACATCCTGCGGGTGCCGCTGTCCGAACCCCTGTTCATCCTGGGCACGCTGTTCATCCTCGTCGTGCTCTTCCTGCCCGGCGGCATTACCGGCACCGCCCAGCGGCTGACCCAGCGCCGCGCCAGGCGCGGCGGGCAGGCCGGCGGCGGCGGTACTGCCAGCGGCCAACGCACCCAAACGTCCCGCGAGATCCTTGAGGAATCGGCATGAGCAGCGTCACAGGAACCGGCCGGACGGACGGGCTGCACACCCTGGGCCGCTGGACCACCGACCGCAGCCTCGCCACGCCGCAGCGGATCGCCATCGACGACCGCGGCTGCACCCTGAGCTACGGCGAGCTGGAACGCCGGGCAGCGGGCCTCGCCGCCGGCCTCAGGGCCGCCGGCTACGCCACCGGGGACCGGATCGCGACGCTGACCGGCAACAGTTCAGACCACGTGGTGCTGTTCTTTGCCTGCGCCAAGGCCGGGCTGGTCCTGGTCCCGCTGTCCTGGCGGCTCTCGCCCCGCGAACTCGCCGCGCAGCTCGAGCTCGCCGACCCGCAACTGCTCCTGGTCGAGGACGAACTGGATTCCCTCGCCGCGGGGGCGTGCACGCTGCTCGCGCACCGGCCCCGGACGTCCGCGCTGGGCCCCGGCGGCATTGAAAAGTCCGTCCCCCCGCCATCGCGGCGCATGCCGGACACCGTGCCTGCGTCAGGCAGGGAGGTGCGCGACGACGACCCGCTCCTGATGGTCTTCACCTCCGGCACCGAGGGGGCCAGCAAAGCCGCGGTGCTGACCCATGCCAACTGCTTCTGGACCAACCTTTCGCTGTCCCGGACGCTGGATCTGGGCAGCACCGACGTCGTGCTGGCGGTGCTGCCGCAGTTCCACGTCGGCGGCTGGAACATCCAGCCTTTGCTGGCCTGGTGGACGGGCGCCACCGTGGTGCTGGAACGAGGCTTCGAACCCGGCCGGGTCCTGCAACTGATCGCGGAGCGGGGTGTGACCATGCTGATGGGCGTCCCCACCCAGTACCTGATGCTCGCCGAACACCCCGACTTCGCCGCCGCACAGCTCGGCAGCCTCCGGCACGCTGTGGTGGGCGGCGCGCCGATGCCGGCGCCGCTGCTGCGGATCTGGCACCGCAGGGGAGTGGCGCTGAGCCAGGGCTACGGACTGACCGAGGCGTCACCGAACGTACTTTGCCTGGCCAACGAGGACGCCGCCCGGATGGTGGGCTACTCGGGCAAACCGTACCCCCACGTCGCCGTCGCGGTGGCCGATCCGGTGACCGGGGACATCCTGGACGGAGCCGCCACCGGAGAACTGCTGGTGGGTGGGCCGGGGGTCTTCGCCGGTTACTTCCGCGACCCCGCGGCCACTGCCGCCGTCCTCGTCGGGGGCTGGCTGCGGACCGGAGACCTGGTGGAGCGCGACGCCGAGGGCTACATCAAAGTGGTGGACCGGCTCAAGGACATCTACATTTCCGGCGGCGAAAATGTGGCCCCCGCGGAGGTCGAGGCGGCGCTGCTGGCCCATCCGGCGGTGGCGCAGGCCGCCGTCGTCGGGGTGGAAGACGAACGCTGGGGCGAAACCGGCGTCGGCTTCGTTGTGATCCGGCCCGGCATGGCCACCGATGAGCAGGAGCTTCTTGAGCACTGCGCCGCCCAGCTCGCGCATTTCAAGGTTCCCGCCCGGATTGAGACCGTCGGTGCGCTGCCCCGCACGGCGCTTAACAAGGTGCTCCGCGCCCGGCTCCGGCAGCAGCTGGAAGGTCGGCAACCGGACGGACGGCACGCAGGCGCTGCAGACGACCTGCGCCCACCCGACCTGCCCGTAGCCGTGATGCCTGCAGCCGACCTGGCCCCCGCCAACCTGGCTGCACGCGGGAGCCGGCGGTGAGCGCCGCGCCGCGTACCGCCCGGGGCACCCGCACCCGGGCGAAGCTGCTTCAGGCCGCCGAGACGGTGTTCGCCTCGGTCGGTTACCACGAGGCCTCGATCGTGAAGATCACGGAGGAGGCCGGCGTCGGCCTCGGCACCTTCTACCTGTACTTCGAGGGCAAACAGGCCATTTTCGACGAGGTCGTCGAAGACCTGAACCGGCGGGTCCGGCATGCCATGACCGATGCCGCCCGTTCCGCCGGCACCCGGCTCGCGGCCGAACGCGCCGGGTTCCGGGCCTTCTTCCAGTTCACGGCCGAACACCCCGCGCTGTACCGGATCATCCGGCAGGCCGAGTTCGTCTCACCCGGGGCGCTGCGGCTGCACTACACCCGGATCGTCAATGGCTACATCGAAGGGCTCAAAGCCGCTCAGCTTACCGGCGAAGTCCGGGCGATGGACCCCACCGTGGCGGCCTGGGCGCTGATGGGCATCGGCGAGCTGATCGGCATGCGCTGGGTGCTGTGGGACGAGGAAGGCGCCGAACCCGCCCAGGGCGCCCGCCCCGATGTCCCGGAGGAGGTCTTCGAGGAAATGATGCAGTTCATCGAGAGGGCGCTCGCACCCGGCCCGGCCGCTGCCCCCGCCCCCGGCCCCGCCGCCCAATCTATTCCGACCCAGGAAGGGACAGCCCCATGACCCAGGCAGCCAGCAACCCCCGTTACCGGACCACCGAGGTCGAGGTCCGCGGCGGCACCCTGTACACCGCGCTCTGGGGGCCCGAGGACCCGGCCGCCCCGACCATCCTCGCGGTGCACGGCGTCACCGCGTCCCACAAGGCCTGGCCGGCCCTGGCGGAGGCCCTGCCGGAGGTCAGGGTCATCGCTCCGGACCTGCGCGGCCGGGGGCGCAGCAACGCGCTCCCGGCGCCGTACGGCATGCCCTCCCACGCTGAGGACCTCGCGGCGGTCCTGGCCGCGCTCAGCACTGGCCCCGTTGTCGTCGTCGGCCATTCCATGGGCGCCTTCGCCGCGGTGGTACTCGCCAACCTGTTTCCGGAGCGGGTGCGGTCCCTCGTGCTGGTCGACGGCGGACTGCCGCTGCAGGTGCCGGCGGGGCTCAGCGACGAGCAGGTCGTCGCCGCCGTGCTCGGCCCCGCGGCCGAGCGGCTGAACGCCACTTTCGCCAGCCGGGAGGCGTACCGCAGCTTCTGGAAGCAGCATCCGGCCTTCAGTGCGGACTGGAGTCCGCTCGTGGAGGAGTACGTGGATTACGACCTCACCGGCGACGAGCCGGTGCTCCGGCCGGCGACCCGATACCAGGCGATGGCGGACGACACCGCCGAGCTGCACCGCGGCGCCTCCCTGCTGAAAGCCCTGGACGAACTCGCCGTGCAGACGCCGGTGCTGCGGGCGCCGCGCGGGCTGTTCAACGAACCCGGCGGCCTTTACGCTCCCGGCTATCTCGATACCTGGGCGGAGAAGCTGCCCGCCCTGACCGTGCGCGAGATCCCGGACGTCAACCACTACACGATCGTCATGGGCGGGGCGGGGGCCGCCGCCGTCGCGGACACCGTACGGGAGGCGCTGGCGGTCGCCTAGGGTCACGCGGCGGACTCCAGGATCCTGGTTTTCGGGGCGCCCTGGAGCGCGGGAGCCGCGGCCGGGGAAGTCCAGACGTCGGCCTGGAGCTTCGCCAGCAGCGCCTCGGCCTGGGCGCGCTGCTCGAAGTCGAGTTCGACCACCACACAGTGCGGATCCTCCACCGGCCGGCTGATCCGGTGCGCGGTCACCCCCGACGCCGCGCGGTTGACCGGATCACGGTCGAACGCGGCCTTCCACAGGCTAAAATCCTTGATCCCGTGCTCGATCTGCAGCGTATACATTGCACTCATTCCTTCCTGATCTGTTCCCCATGCTGTGGGGGAAGTTCCACGCTAGGCGCGGCCGGCCGGCGTGCGGTATCCCAGAAATCTGGTGGCGGCAGCCGGCGCAGCGGGACAACGCGGCCGGCTCAGCCGCCTGCTCCGCACGCGGCTTACGGTCGGCTGCAGCAGCGTGTTCCACGGGTGGATTCAGCCGGTGCGGACTCGGGGGCATACTGGATTCATGACCACCAGCTGGGCGCTGAGCCGGAGCCTGGAACGCATCGGGGAACTCTGCCGGGCCGTGCTTGACGACAAGGAGCTGCGCCGGGGAGTGCTTGCTGAGCTGGGCCGGATGGTGCCGTTCAGTGCGTTTGCCTGGCCGCTCTCGGATCCTGAATCCGCGACCGGCATCGCGCCGATGGCCAGGATCCCCTGCCCGGATGAACTGCCGGAGCTGATCCGGCTCAAATACCTGACGCCCGACTGCCGCTGGACCGCCCTCATCGGCTTGCGCCGGCCGGCGACGACCCTGCTGATCGAGACCGGCGGACGTCCTGCGCGCAGTCAGCTGTGGAACGGGCTGCTGGTCCGCTATCGGGTGACAGATGTGCTGTCGACCGTTTTTGCCGACAAACATGGCTGCTGGGGCTGGCTGGACCTGTGGCGTGCCGGGGATGAAGGCACGTTCTCCGAGCCGGAGACCGACTACCTCGCCACAGCCGCGCCGCTGGTGGCGGCCGGCCTGCGGCGCAGCCGGGCGTCCCAGTGCCGGCGGGACGCGGAAGGAATCGGCGCCGCGTGGCCGTCCGTCCGGAAACCGCTGCCGCCGCAGGCGGTGCTGACCCTGGATGAGCGGCTCGCCGTGGTGGGACAGACGGCGTCGGCCGGTGACTGGCTGGGGCTGCTGCAGCGCGGGCCCCGGCCGTATGAGGGGATCCCGGCGGAGGTCCTGAATGTCGCCGCCCAGCTGCTGGCCCGCGAAGCCGGCGTGGACCCGCACCCGGCCATATCCCGCGTTCCGGTCGGCCTCGGCGCCTGGGCGCTCCTGCGCTCCGCCCGGATGGACGCTGCTCGGGCGGGGGCAACGCCGCCGCTCGCCGTGACCATCCAGGAATGTCCGGCGGTGGACCGGCTTGAG
Organism: Pseudarthrobacter sp. HLT1-3; assembly: GCF_059383535.1. Lineage (NCBI taxonomy): Bacteria > Bacillati > Actinomycetota > Actinomycetes > Micrococcales > Micrococcaceae > Pseudarthrobacter > Pseudarthrobacter sp. HLT1-3. Next base: position 21,708 of record NZ_JBWZCJ010000017.1, read on the forward strand.
GTCTTCGCCCGCTGTTTCGCCCTGACCCCGCAGCAGCACCGGCTGCTGGGACTCACCGCCGGCGGACTCAACACGGCGGAGCTGGCCGCGGCGCTGCGGATCAGCCCCTACACGGTGCAGGACCAGTTCAAGGCTGTCTTCGCTGCCTGCGGTGTCCGAAGCCGGAGTGCTCTGCTGGGGTTGGCGCTTGGCACCGCGACGGGTACGGCTGGGGCCGGCCAGGGATCGGCCCGGCGTCGGACCGGCCCGGAGGTGCCCGGAAACCGTTTTGTCTAGTCCAAACGTTGTCTAGCCGCCGGCAAACGGCGGCAGCACGTCCACGACGTCGTCCGGCTTCAGCGCGGCGGCCCGGTTCCGTACCGCCACCTCGTTGAGCAGGAAGCTGCTCCGCGACAGCAGGCGCGCCAGCGGCGGCGTTCCGGCCGGTGGCTCCGGGCGTTCGACGGCGAGGATCGCCGCCAGCAGCGAGGCGACGGTGGCGTCCGCGGGGAGGTCATAGCGTTCCTCGTCGACGCCGGCGGCAGCGCGCGCGGCAGCGAAATAACGTACGTTCACAGGGTGTTCAGCCTCCGATGGCGCTCATGCTGCGGTCCGGCTGGACGAAGTCCGGGGCATCAAGTCCGACGTGGTCCATACCGTGGGCCTTGGGCTTGATCCACATGGCGTCCTGCCAGCGCTCGGCGAGTTGTTCGTCGCTGGCGCCCTCACGGAGCAGCCCGAGCAGGTCGACTTCCTCCCGGGAGAACAGGCAGCTCATGATCTTGCCCTCGGCCGTGATCCGGGTTCGGCGGCAGTCCGAGCAGAACGGCTCGGTGACCGAGGCGATGATGCCCACGGTTCCCAGCACGTCTCCGGTGGCCTCGCCGGTGCCGGGCACCCGGGCCCGGACCTCAAAGCGTTCCGCCGGGGCGCCGTCGCGGTCCCGCGGATCAGCGCTGAGCACGTAGTCGACGGAGAGCAGCTCACGGATTTCCGCGGCGGTAATCATGTTCCGGCGGGTCCAGCCGTGGTCGGCGTCGAGCGGCATCTGCTCGATGAAGCGCAGTTCGTAGCCGCGGTCCAGCGCCCAGGCCAGCAGCGCGGGGGACTCGACGTCGTTGATGCCGCGCATCAGCACGGCGTTGAGCTTTACCGGGCCCAGCCCGGCGGCCCAGGCGGCGTCCACACCGGCCAGCACCTTGTTCAGGAAGGGGCGGCGGGTCAGTTGGGTGAACGTTTCCTCGTGGAGCGAGTCCAGTGAGACGTTGATCCGGGACAGCCCGGCGGCCTTGAGTCCCGCGGCTTTCTTGTCCAGTCCGACGGCGTTGGTGGTCATGGAGATCGGCAGGTCGGGGTGGGCGTGGCGGAGTGCGGCAATGATGTCCAGCAGGTCGGCCCGGACCAGCGGTTCGCCGCCGGTGAGCCGCAGTTCGCGCACGCCCAGCATGTCGACGCCGATCCGCACGATCCGGATAATTTCCTCCGCGGACATCACGGCCTGTTTGGACAGCCATTCCAGGCCCTCGGCCGGCATGCAGTAGGTACAGCGCAGATTGCATTTGTCCGTCAGCGAGAGCCGCATGTCCGTGGCGCGGCGGCCGTAGCGGTCGATCAGCCCGGCGGGCATTCCGGCCGGGCGTCCGGGCAGCTGCGCGCCGGAAATGCCCGCGCCGGGGCCGTCCTCCGCGCGGGGCTGGGGCATACCAAGCTGAACACTCATACCGTCAGGCTACGCCACCCCAGCCCCGGGATCACAGCCGTCCAGGCCCGGATTTACGATGCCGGAAGCACATCGGGGACCAGGCCCGCTTGGATATGCCGCCGGGGCGGGCGCAAACCTATGCTGGAGGAGTGAACACCTCCCCGCAGGGGCAGCCAAACAGGCAGCCGAACAGGCAGCCGGGCACGCTGCCCAACCCCGGCCCACGGAGCACCAGCCCACGGAGCACCAGCCCGCGGGCCACCAGTCCGCGGGGTCCGGAGCGGCAGGCCACCGGCTGGGCGGCTGTGGCCGGGGTAGTGGCCGTCGGAACAGGGCTTGCCCTGGGGGAGCTCGCGGCGGGCATCGTGAGTCCCTCGCTTTCCCCGGTGAGCGCAGTCGGGGGCGCCGTGATCGATGTGGTCCCGCCGGGAGTCAAGGACTGGGCGGTCGCGCTTTTCGGCACGGCGGACAAGATTGCCCTGCTGGGTGGCATGGGGCTCCTGATCGCCGCTCTGGCGGCCCTGTCCGGAATCGTGGAGCTGCGGCGCAGCTTTGCCGGAGCCGCCATCATTGCCGTCTTCGGCGTGGTGGGGCTGGTGGCCGTGCTGGGCCGGACCGAACTGACCGCGAACGCGGTACCGGCTCCGCTCCTTGCCGCCGTGGTCGGCATGATCCTGCTGCGCTGGCTGATCCGACGGCTCCAGGAGTGGCAGACCGGCGCCGGAGCGCCACGCGCAGCTTCCGGCCGGGATGCCGGGGCTCCGGAAAGTGCCGCCCCGCAGCAGCCCCCATCCCGGCGCGGCTTCGTCCAGGCGCTGGGCGGAACAGCCGCCGCCGCCGTGGTGGCCGGCGTCCTCGCCGCGACGATCCGCGGCGCCGCCGCCGTCGTGAGTGAGCTGCGCAGCAGGCTGGCGCTCCCGGCGCCGGAGTCACCGGCTCCGCCGATCCCGGCCGGAGCCGAGGTCCGGCTGGACGGCGTGGGCCCGCTGGTGACACCCAACAAGGACTTCTACCGGATCGACACCGCGCTGCGCGTCCCGGTCGTGGACCCGGAGCAATGGACCCTGAAGGTCACCGGCCTGGTGGAGCGCGAGATCTCCCTGGACTTCGCCGCGTTGCTCGCCAAACCCCTGATCGAACGGCACATCACGATCGCCTGCGTCTCCAACGACGTGGGCGGGGACCTGATCGGCAACGCACGCTGGCTCGGCTGGCCGGTCCGGGACCTGCTGGCCCTGGCCGGCCCGAAGGACGGGGCGGACATGGTCCTGTCCCGCAGCACCGACGGCTGGACCGCGGGCACCCCGATGGAGGTGCTGACCGACAGCCGGGACGCGCTGCTGGCCGTCGGGATGAACGGTGAACCGTTGCCGCTGGAGCACGGCTTCCCGGTGCGGCTGGTCGTCCCCGGACTCTACGGCTACGTTTCGGCGACCAAGTGGGTCACCGGGCTCAAGGTGACGCGCTTCGCGGACGACGTCGGATACTGGACGCCCCGCGGCTGGAGCGAGCGGGGACCGATCAAGACCTCCTCCCGCATCGATGTGCCCCGGGACGGCCGCTCCGTGGAGGCCGGGACGGTAGCCTTCGGCGGCGTCGCCTGGGCCCAGCACACCGGGATCGGGCGGGTGGAACTCAGGGTCAACCGCGGGGCGTGGCAGCAGGCCGAACTGGCCGCCGGGATCTCGAAGGACACCTGGTACCAGTGGAAACTGGAACTGCCGCTGACCCCCGGCAGCTATGAGGTCCAGGTCCGCGCCACGGACCTCAACGGCGTCGCGCAGGTGGAGGACCGCGCGCCGGCGGCGCCCAGCGGGGCCACCGGGTTCCACACGGTTAGAGTTGACGTGAAGTCCTAACGGGCCCGGCTACCATGCCGGGCCGGTCAGCCGGGCCAGGGAGCCGGACCGGCGAATCCAGCCCATGGCTCACGACGAGGGGTCACTAACGCATGCACCGCAGCCAGGCACGGCACGTCACCGTCGAAGCGCACCGCGAGTCGGTCCGCCAGCTGCTGGCCCCGCTCCGCACCCCCGACCGGATTGAACGGCTCCCGCTCCTCGCCGCGCTGGGCCGCGGACTCGCCGCGGACATTCTGGCCCCGCTGGATCTGCCCCCGTTCGCTAATTCACAGATGGACGGCTTCGCCATCCGCAGCGCCGACGTGCCCGACGGCGGCGCCGACCTTCGCGTGGCCGCCCCGGTCCCGGCCGGCGCCGCGCCGGCCGGGCTGGCCCCCGGAACAGCCGCCCCGATCATGACCGGCGCCATGATGCCGCCGGGAGCCGACGCCGTTGTTCCGATCGAACAGGCCGTACCCGCGGTCTTCCCCGCGCCCGGCGTGCCGGCCACGGTACGGCTGCCCGCCGCCCCGGCCGGAACCTTCGTCCGCGACGCGGGCAGCGACATCCGCACCGGCGAGCTGGCCCTCGCGGCCGGAACCTGCCTCGGCCCCGGCCAGCTGGGGCTGCTGGCCGCGCTGGGATTCAGCGAGGTCCCCGTCTACCGGGCACTGCGGATCCTGCTGGTCACCACCGGCGACGAAGTCGTGGAGCCCGGCGCCAGCCTGGCCCCCGGCAAAATCTACGACTCCAACGCCACCCTGCTCGGGTCCTCGATGCGCCAGGCCGGCCTCGACGTGACCCGGACCGGGATCTCCACGGACCGCCCGGAGGAACTCGCCGGCCTGCTGCGCCGGCACACCGCAAACGTGGACCTGATCGTCACCACCGGCGGTGTCAGCCAGGGCGCCTACGAGGTGGTCCGGCAGACGATGGAGGGCCACGACGTCGACTTCTTCGGCGTCGCCATGCAGCCCGGCGGCCCGCAGGGCATCGGAACGTTCGACAGCGTCCCGGTCCTCGGCTTCCCGGGCAACCCGGTGAGCTGCCTCGTCTCCTTCGAAATGTTTCTCCGGCCCGCGCTCGGCGACCTCTTCGGCTCGCCCGCCCCGCGGCCGGTGGCCCGGGCACGGCTGGCCGGGGCGCTGACTTCCCCGGCCGGCAAGCACCAGGTCCGGCGCGGCACGGTCCTCCCGGACGGCACCGTCCGGCTGGAAGGCGGTCCAGGCTCGCACCTCGTCAGCGCACTGGCGCACTCCAACGCCCTGGTCCAGGTGCCGGAAGGAATTTCCGCGCTCGCCGGGGGCGCGGAGGTGGAAGTATGGATGCTGTGAATGAAGAAAACCCCACAACGGGAAACCACCGCCTGACCCACCTCCGGCAGGACGGCACGGCCCAGATGGTGGACGTGTCCAACAAGGCCGAGAGCACCCGCGAGGCCACCGCCACCGCCACCGTCCGCAGCACGGCCGAGGTCCTGGCCCTGCTCGGCGCCGGAGACCTGCCCAAGGGCGACGCCCTCGCCGTCGCCCGCGTCGCCGGCATTATGGCCGCGAAGAAGACCGCAGACCTGATCCCGCTCTGCCACCCGCTGCCGATCGCCAAGGTCACCGTCGACTTTGAACTCGACACCGACTCGGTCACCGTGTTCGCCACGGTCAAGACGCGCGGCGTCACCGGCGTCGAAATGGAAGCGCTGACAGCAGCCACGGTGACTGCGCTCAGCGTGTACGACATGATCAAGGCCGTGGACAAACACGCGGTGCTGACCGACATCAAAGTGCTGGCCAAAAGCGGCGGCAAGAGCGGGGACTGGACACTATGAGCATGCCCGAACCACACCGGCACGGTGAAGCCACGGGGCGGAAGGCCGGCGTCGTGATTGCCTCCACCCGGGCCGCGTCCGGAGTCTACGAGGACCTGACCGGACCCGTCATCATCGACTGGCTCACCGAACACGGTTTCGAGCCCTATCCGGCCCTCGTGGTCCCGGACGGTGACGCCGTGGGCGCTGCCCTGCGGGCGCTCCTGACCCAGGCGCCGGCCGTCATCATCACCAGTGGCGGCACCGGTCTCAGCCCCACCGACGTCACGCCGGAACAGACCCGTCCGCTGCTGGACCGCGAGATCCCCGGCATCATGGAGGGCATCCGCGGCGCCGGCATCGCCAAGACCCCCACGGCGATGCTCAGCCGGGGCCATGCCGGTGCCGCCGGCCAGACCTTCATCGTTAATCTCCCCGGGTCCCCGAAGGGTGTGATGGACGGGCTCAGCGTGCTGGACCCCATCCTGGGACATCTCTGCGACCAGCTGGAAGGCAGCCATGGCCACTGACTCAGCCTTTGACGTGGTGACCGCGGTGCTGAGCGCCGAGTCCATCTCCGTGGAGCAGGCCATCGCCGCGGTCGAATCGGACACCGCGGGCGCGGTGGTCAGCTTCAGCGGCGTGGTCCGGAACCACGACGGCGGCAAAGCCGTGCAACGGCTCAGCTACAGCGCGCACCCGTCGGCGCACCAGGTGATGGCCGACGTGGTTGCGCAGCTCGTCGCCGAACAGGCCGAGGCGGATGCAGCACGCGGGACCGTCAGTGGAACAGCCGGCGTGGCAGCGGGCGAAGCCCCTGCGGAATCCGGCGCACCGGGCCAGCCGGTGCGCATCTGGGTGGCGCACCGGATCGGGATGCTGGAGATCGGCGACCCAGCGCTGGTCTGCGCCGTCTCCGCCGCGCACCGGGGCCAGGCCTTCGAGGTCTGCTCGGAACTCGTCGACCGGATCAAGGCCCAGGTTCCGATCTGGAAAGAACAGTTCTTCACCGACGGCACCGTCGAGTGGGTCGGCGCGGGGGCATAGTTCGGGCGGGTGTGAATTTCAGAAGTCGTCTGCACGGAATGTTGGAAGTCCTCTGCACCCGGACCACATGCTGTGTGAACACTGCCTTCAGGAACTGCTGATACGGGCAGGCGCCCCAGGAGGCTGCGACGTCAGGGGCTGGAGGTCCGCTCGGCGATGATCCGGGACAGCTCGTCAGTGTCCGGGCACAGTTGGTTATCGATCGGGCAGTGACCCGTGGCGATCCCGCCGTCGGGGCCGCCAGCGGACTCCACACACATCGTGCAGACAGTCGTAGCTTCCTCCAGGATCACCGGGTCCGTCTCCTCGAATCCGCAGAGCGCCTTCCGCCACTCCAGGTCACGACAGCAGACCAAATGAGCCAGCTCATCGGGGTTCTCGCCCCGCTTGAACTTCGCCTCCCACGCCGGAACCCGGACGAGCTCCAGTGCCCCGCCGTCCTCAAGCGCCGGTGTGTCTTGCGCGGTGGTCTCCGTCATCACGTCTGCGGTCCGCGAAGACTTTGTCCGGGTCCGGGGGATGGTCGTGCGTTTGAAGGCGCGCATCCGCTTGGCCGCCCAGCCGTTCTCCGCCATGATGGCAGCGACCGTCCCCACGGAAATCTCCACACCCGTGGCGGCGAGTTTGGTGTGGACCATGCGATGGCCGAAGATCCCGTCGGAGGAATCGAACATCGTCTTGACCAATCCGGTCAGCTCCCGGTGGCGGGCAGCCGTCGGTGATTCTTCGTGGTCCAGCCAGCGGTAATACGAGGCCCGCGGAATGCCGAGCCGGGCGCACATCCAGGTGACAGGGAATTCGGCGTTCTTCTGCTGAACAAGCCGGTAGAGGTCCTCTACCGTTGTTCTTTGGCGAAGAACGCCGATACTTTTTTCAGGAAATCATTCTCCCTTTCCAGCTCCCGCAGCCGCGCCTCTAACGCCTTGTATTTCGCGGGATCCACCGGATCATCAGGCTTGCCGCCGGCCCCGGCCTCTCCTTCCCGATGCAGCTGGACCCACCGCTTCAGCGCAGTCACGGAGATCCCCAGCTCGGGGGCGACCGAGGCGGGCGAACGGCCAGAGGAAATGACGAGATTTACGGCATCGGCCTTGAACTCATCGGAATAACTGGGACGGGAAGACATGTACACAATCCTTTCAAACTGTGTCTCATATCAGTAGTACACCTCAGTGGGGCCGCTGGTGGTGGAGTACCTCCCCGACCGCGCGGAGGAATCGCGCTCACCGCCTGGCCTCGTACCTGGTCAGGACCACGCCGCCGGGAAACGTCCGCGTCTCCACCAGGTTCAGGTTCACCCAGCTGTCCAGCGAGGTGAAGAACGGAGTGCCGCCGCCCACCAGGACCGGATGGGTGGCTAGCGCGTATTCGTCGATCAGACCGGCCCGCATGGCCGCCCCGGCGAGCGTTGCGCCGCCGACGCTCATCGGGCCGCCGTCCCCGGCCTTGAGCCGGGTGATCTCGGCGATCGCGTCGCCGGTGACCAGGCGGGTGTTCCAGTCGACCTTGTCGATCGTCGAGGAGAACACCACCTTCGGCGTGTCCCGCCAGTTCCGCGCGAACTCGATCTCCGCCCGGGTGGCGTTGGGCTGCTGGTCGCCGGACGGCCAGTAGGAGCTCATGGTCTCCCAGAGCTTGCGGCCGTACAGCGACAGGCTGCTAGCCCGCTCCTGGTCGAGCCACCACTGGAACAGTTCGTCGCTCGGCCCGCCCCAGCCGATGTCGTCGCCTGCCGCGGCGATGTAGCCGTCCAGGGTCAGATTCATGCCGTAGATCAGTTTCCGCACGGCGCCAGCCTTCCGTCTCGTAGTGGTCGAGGGCGTCATTGAATTCTGTCGTCCCGCATATGATCGGCAGCATCCTGTCCCTCATGGAGCCACCGTAACTGCCCATGATCTGGATGCCATAGCCTTCGGTCCGCGTTTCAACTGAGCTGCCCGGTGAAGGATCCTTCACCGGAAACGGGCTGACGGTGGAAAATCCACTCTGTCCGGCATGATCGGGTGCATCTTGAGCAGCACGGGACGATGACCACGGCGATAATCGACGTATGACTGAGCACTTACCGTCCTGCCGACCACACCACCGACCTATGGTTCAGCCGTTTTACGCGAGTTCACCGATGACGACGTACATCTCGCCTTCGAGCTGGGGGACGATACATCCCTCTCATTGGCAGTCTTCCCGCCCTCCCCACGGCACAGCAGGCTCTGGAGTGGATCTACCGGCAGTGCGGCCGGTTAGCCGAAGGAAAAGGGCTGTCCTTCGCCATCGCCGATGCCGAGTCTGACGACGCCGTCGGTGCCATCGGACTGTGGCTTCAGAACATGTCGGCCGGACGCGCGACGATCGGCTACTCGGTTGCCTCCGCGCACCGGGGCCGCGGGATCGCCAGCAGCGCGTTGAAGGCAATGACCGCGTTCGCTTGGACCATCCCCACTCTGCACCGGATTGAGCTGTACATCGAGCCGTGGAACAGCAACTCAAGTCGCGTTGCCGAGGCGTCTGGTTCCGAGCGGGAGGGCCTGCTCCGCAGCCATCAGGAGATTGGTGACGCCCGGCGCGACATGCTGCTCTACGCGACAACGCGACCTTGACCGCATCTTGGCTGTTGGTGTTCGTTTCTGCTCAGCCGGAGTGCCGCGGCAGGGTCGGCTTTCGGGATGGTGAGGCGTCCCGCAGCAGGTTCCTCAGACGGGCATGTAGTGGGCCGTGCAAACGACTTTGGAGATTTCGTGCAGACGACTTCGGAAAACGACATCAGGGCGGCCTCACGAACGACCGTTTATGGCCCTGTCCCCAGGGTCCCCGAGTCGGATGGTCCGCCATCATCGTTGGGTGAAGCGAGCGTGCGGCCGAGGGCATCGAGCAGCAGCCGACTGCCGTACTCCCGGCTCGCTCCGTCATCGAGACCGTCGAGATGAACGCCGTGCTCGGTATGCGTCAGTCGAGACCCTTCGTCGAGACCCTCAAACTCGAAGGACGCTACCGACGTGGAAATGTGCGCGCCGTCGATCCACATGTCGTAACTGGTCACGATTCGCGTGTGCTCGACGATGTCGGTGTAGCGCGCCTCGTAGCGCGAAAGCACGCCGTTGTGGAAGCGCGCCTCGTCGACGTCGAGTCCGCCGACTCGGAAATCGAAGCGCCACTCACGCGGCGTCCACTCCTCACCGCCGCCAAACCAGTCGCGTTTGCGCTCCTCGACGGCGAACGCGGCCCAGAGATCGGCGATCGCCGCCGGATAGGCGCGAACCAGCGTGAATCCGGCATGCGCGACGGCCGTCATGAACGAACCTCGCGCCGGAAGGTCACATGCGTCACACCACTCGGTGCTGCCTCTGAAGTGACGCTATAACCCGACTCCAGACCGCGCAGGTCGTCCCACAGTCGTACGCCGCGCCCGAGGAGGATGGGGGCGATGCCGACGTGGAGATCGTCGACGAGGCCGGCGCGGAGGAAGTCCCGAACGGTGGACGCGCCCCCACCCACGCGCACGTCGCCGCCGTCCGCTGCCGCGGCGGCGGTTCGAAGTGCTACCTCCGGCGACTCCGTGAGGAAGTGGAAGGTGGTGCCCCCTGCCATCTCCATCGACGGGCGGGGCGAGTGCGTGAGTACGAAGACGGGCACGTGGAAGGGCGGCTCGTCGCCCCACCATCCACGCCAGTCGGGGTCGTCGGGGTTCGCGTGCAGTCCGAACATCCCCGCGCCCATGATCTCCGCGCCGATATCTTCGAAGTAGCGTGCGGCATAGCGGTCATCGACGCCTGTGGTTCCCTCCCCGCTTGCGTCGTGCAGCACCCGTTCACGGATGGTGCGCGTCGCAGCGTACGCGGCGGTGAGGCGCCCCCAGTCGTCGCCAAACGGGTTTTCAGGGGTCTGGTCGGTCGTCGTGGCGAAGCCGTCGAGCGAGATGTTGAGGTCGACGCGGACGCGTGTCATAGCTGGGTCTCCTGAGTGTGACGGGTGAGGTGGATGCCGAGCCTGTCGGCTCGGTTTTCGGCCGGCGTGCGCTGCTCGCCGAGCCAGAGGTGAAGCACATCGAGAGCGCCTGGGCGAAGACTGACGGTGCGCACGCGGCCGTTCTTCTCCGACGTGACGACGCCCGCCTCCTCGAGCACGCCGAGATGCTGGAGCATCGACGGGAGAGTGATCGAGAAGCGACCAGCGAGAGTCGACACGGGGGTCGGGCCCTTCGCGAGAATTTCGACGACCGCGCGCCGCGTCGGATCGGCGAGCGAGCGAAGGACCAGATCGACTTCTGCTCGATAGTTTGGCACATGCCTAAGTGTTCTGAAGAGTGGGCGGCCTGTCAAGTGTTCCGCATGGCCGGTTCGCTGGCCGATCCTTCACCGGGCACTAGAACGTACCTGTACGACTCGCCATGGATGGCCGCGCCAACCTTCGCTTTGGGTAACAAACCGTGACCCATGCCGGAGCCGCCACCTACCAACCTCCGCCGGCCGCTGAGAAGTACCCACTCCAAAATTTGACCGTCACGGATAAGTAGGTCGGACAGTCTAGGATTTTCAGCATGCTGTCTCCAGACGAAATTGCTGGTCTACCGGTCGAGGAGTACGGGTTTCCGGGCCCCCTGCGAGATGCACTCGTGGGCGGGATCCTTGACGGACGGAAGACGGGCACGACCTCTCTGGTCGTCCAATACAAGCTGGACGACGAGGCGTTGCCCGTCGTCGGTGAACGCGGTGTGGTTGTTGATTCGTCTGGGCGGCCCGTCTGCATCACAGAAATTACCGAGGTTCGCGTGGTGTCCCTCGGCGCCGGGGGGTGTCCCGGAACTCACTCCTGCCCCACATCCGGGTGCCTCCAAGGCGCCCGACGCAGGAAGTCTGGCCGAGTGGAACAACTGCTGGCACATCGCCTGGGACCGGGCCTGGGACTGGTACAAACTTCAGGATGAGGACAGGACAAAGCACCCGACGCAGGAGATCATGCGGGAAGTGCTCCGGCCGGGCCAGGAACTGCTTGCGTGGGAGAGCGGCTTGGACACGGTAACCGTGCTGCCGTACGCCGGGTACTTTGCGAAACGCATTACCCGTCGTACTTCGCAATTTCGGCTGCCACCCGGAATGAGCCTGCCACCTACAGCAAGGCTTTGCGAGAGGCTGCCCTGTAAAACGCCCCGTAGAGGGTTCCACCATCGGAACCCAGGGCTTCCCAGCTTCGATTAGTGAAAGATGATGAGCATGACACATGACCCGTGGGCGTGCACTGAATTGTCGGAAGCTCCTCAGGATTGGATACTTGCCACCGAGAACGGCTGGGGCGCCCTGGTCCTCTGGGCTGCCGGTCCTGGCAACTTTGCGCGGGTACGCCCAGCAGCGCGCGACCGTTTCGGTTCGATCGTCCGTCGACTACCAGGGGGCGGAGAACAAAGACAGCCGTTCCTGCTGACTGAAGCCGACCTGTCATCCATCTACGACGACATTGATGTCTACCTGGCCGAGGCGGACATCCCGCCAAGACCCCGCGGATTCGATTGGTACATCCGTCGCCCATCCAATTGCGACCTGGACGACGAGACGTTCTGGGGTGTCGTTTGGGCAGCCACGACCGAGAGACTTCCTCACGATGGACTGCGTCCGTCGACGATGGCACGTCGCGCGATGGAGGCCATGGCTAGCTTCTACCGCGATTGAGCCTCCCTCAGCCATCCCGGTCGAGAAATTCGTCCCGCTTAGGGTTCCCTCACCGTGACCCCTGAATGGTGCCAATCTGTCGCGCTGCCAGCAGTCCAGTGGGCAACAACCCTGATGAGGTGCGACAACGATCTGGACGACGTCTTCGCAGAGAACCCTTCTTGGATCGTTCGAATAAGGCACCCGCCAGCCGACGCCATATCGGTGTTGAAGATCCGTGTAGAACTCCACTCCAGTCAGCAGATGCGTGGCAGTGCGCCTGAACCAGGACTGGGCTGACGGGTTGATTGCGCGGTCGTAGACTGATCTGTCCACTGTCGAGGGGTCCGCGTATGCGGCGTCGGAGTGATCGTTCGCGCTGCGCCAGGATGCCCAGTCCTCGGCGCTGAGTCTCCCGTCCTTGGCCGAGCCGTTGGCGAGAGCGAAGATGCCTGGGTGGAGTCCGCGGCCGTTGGTCCTGCTTGCCTCATAGCGCACAAACTTGTGTTCCATGCAGCTCAGCCAATCAAGGTTCCCCTTACGGACATACAGTGGCCGTGCAGGCGACTTTGGACATTCCGTGCAGACGACTTCGGAAAATGACACCGGGAAGCTCCCGACGCGTGGAGGCATTGTCCCGCCGGGCAGCTCCGGGGGATAGCCGGTGAGGGCCCTGTCATGCGGGGCCACTGGTTCAGGCGCGCGGCTGCCCCGACGGTAGGGTTGATGGCATGACCGAACAACTCGCAGTCGCCGTGCTGGGCGCGAACGGGCGCATGGGCGCCGAGGCGGTAAAGGCCGTTGAGGCCGCCGCAGACCTGAAACTTGTCGCCGCGCTGGGCCGGAACGATTCCCTGGACGCCCTCGTTGGCGCCGGAGCCCGGATCGTGGTTGATCTGACGGTCCCCGAGAGCACCGAAGCGAACGTCCGCTTCGCCGTCGAGCACGGCATGCACGCCGTCGTCGGCACGACCGGCTGGGACGCGGAACGGCTGGGCCGGCTGCAGGAGCTCCTCGCCGGCCGGTCCGGCGTCGGGGTCCTGATCGCGCCGAATTTCGCGCTCGGATCCGTCCTCGCCTCCGCTTTCGCCGCCAAGGCCGCGCGCTACTTCGAATCGGTCGAAATCGTCGAACTTCACCACCCGGAAAAGGTGGATGCCCCGTCCGGAACCGCCGTGCGCACCGCGCAGTTGGTCTCCGCCGAGCGCAAAGCCGCGGGCCTGCCCGCCAGCCCCGACGCCACCACGAGTGAGCTTCCAGGCGCACGCGGCTGTGACGTCGGCGGCGTCCGCGTCCACAGCGTCAGGCTCCGCGGCCTGGTGGCGCACCAGGAAGTCCTGCTGGGCGGACCGGGGGAGCAGCTGACCATCCGGCACGACTCCTTCGACCGGGGCTCGTTTATGCCCGGGGTGCTGCTGGGCGTGCGCAACATCGCGTCCCGCCCGGGCCTCACCGTGGGCCTGGACGGCTACCTGGACCTGGGGCTCTGAGCGCCGTGGCTAACGTCCTGACTGCCTTCAAAGCCAACCGCACCAAGATCTGGGTCGGCGCCGTCACGCTGCTGCTGGTCTTCTATCTGGTGGTGTCGTTCCAGCGCTCGGTGCTGCTGATGATGGACGCCAATCCCGTGGCCAAAGCCATCGGCGTCGCGTATTTGCTGCTGCCCGCGGTCGGCGCCTGGGCCCTCGTCCGCGAGCTGCTGTTCGGCGCCCGGACCGAGCGGCTGGCGCGAATCCTCGAAGCCGAAGGCGGCCTGCCGGAAGACAATCTGCCGCGCACCCCCGCCGGCCGCATCATCCGCGAGGCTGCGGACCGTGAATTCGAGAAGTACCGTGCCGAGACGGAAGCCGCACCGGAGGACTGGCGCTCCTGGTTCCGCCTCAGCTGTGCCTACGACGCCGCGGGCGACCGAAAGCGGGCGCGCGGCTCGATGCGCGACGCCGTCCGGCTCTACCGGACGGGATCGCGCGACTCCTGAGGCGACCTCAGCAGACTCGTGCTCAGCTGAGGTGCCCTCGGCTGATGCGGGCAGGCCGGTAGCGGCCGAGTTGGTTAGCGGCGTGCCCCAGCAACTCCAGCGGCCCCCGCCAAGCCAGCGCCGCGACCATGGCTCCCAAGACCAGGATCGTCACGGCCTGCACCCAGTAGACGCCCTCCACCGTCCACCCGGACGGCAACGGCTGGCCGTACAGCGAAGCCATCACGCACAAGTGGACCGTGTAGAAGCTGAGCGTCATGGCACCGGCGCCGCGCAGCGGCAGCAGCAGGTCCCGCCCGGTCCGCTGGACCAGCCGGCCCAGCAGCAGGCAGCCACCGACGACGGCGGCCGCCACCCCCGAGGTGTGCAGCAGATCCAGCGTGCTGCCCGAATGCGGGGCGCTGGTGGCGAGCCACCAGGCGGAGCCGGTCTGGTCGATGCCGGCCAGATTGACCTGCAGGAGGCTCTCCAGGGGATACGACGGATTGAGCAGGGACGCCTGCAGCGCCGCCCGGCCGCCCAGGTCCTCCATCAGCACCACGCTGAGCCATTTGGCCAGCACCGCGACCACGGTGCCCACGGCCAGCAGCAGGACCGGGACGCCCGCCTTCGTGAGGGCCAGCCGGCCGATCGCGAGCCCGATCAGCAGGTATGCGATCCACTGAAAAACGGGGTAGTAACCGGTCAGGAACAGATCCCCGAGCAGCACGCCGGGGGTCGACAGGTCCTCCCACTTCGGATTGTGGCCCAGCTGCAGGGTGGGTTCGGCGGCGAGCAGCCAGGGCCGCAGCAGGAATGCCAGTGCCGGGGTTACCAGCACCCAGCCGATGGCCAGGACCAGCAGCCGTTTGATGTCCAGACCGAGGAACGGCACCACGCACAGGAACAGCACGGCGTAGTGGACCAGGATGATGGCGATGTTCACTTCCAGCCCGCCGATGGAGAGCCCGACGGCGCCCACCACCAGGGCCCGGAGGGCGATTCCCCGCCGGGCCGCCCATAGCTGTGGTCCCTGGAGTGGCTGCTGTTTGCCGGTTGAGAGTGCGAGCCCGATCCCGGCAAGCACAGCGAACAGGGCCGAGGCGCGTCCGGAAAACACCAGCCCCACCCAGGTGGGGGTGAGCTGGGCATCGGACTCGAAGGTGGGGAAGATATGGGTCGCCATCATGCCCAGGAGCGCCAGGCCGCGGGCGGCATCGATGCCGGACAGTCGTGCCCCGGCCGCCTTGCCACCGGCGGTCCGGGAGGGGGAGGCGGTTCCGCGCGGCGTCATCTTTCGATCGTCTCATGACCGGCACTGGTGAATCCGGGCCAACGGCCGTTTCGGGCATGTTCACAGCAGCTGCACAGGCCTTGTGTTCGAATATATGTTCGAATACCATGGCGGGATGAACAATCCATCAGATCCCAGTATTCGGTTGGACGCCGCCCGGCGGGACACGGCGCGGCCGGAGATCCTTCGCCAGGACGCAGTGCCCGGCGTGCTGAAGGCCATGAGTCCCGGCGTTGTGGACTTCCTGTTCCGGCAGCTCGTTGCCGGCGAACCGGCGGAGGACGTCCAGTGGCAGCAGGAGGGTGCCGCCCTTTCGACACAGCCTCCCGGCGCCGAACTTGCCCGCCGGCTCGCCGAGACCGACCTGGAGGCACTCACGCCCGGCGAGCTGTTCCACTACGTGCGGGCAGCCCAGCGGCTTGCGGCGTGGGCCGAGGGGATCCGGGAGGCGGCCGTCGGCCGCTACTGCGCCACACCTGCCAGGAGGGCTGCCCCGCCCGGATGAGTTCCAGTAGGTCTGCCCCGCTTGGGTGAGCCGTGCCTAGGATGGCAGGGTGACCACCGCACTGACGCTGTCCGCCATCCAGTACACGGCCCTTGACGGCGGCCCCACCGCCAATGTCCCGGAACACATCCGCCTGATCGAAGACGCGGAGAGCCACGGAGCCCGGCTGGTCATCTTCCCCGAGCTGTCCCTCACCGGTTATGGGCGGGGGAGGCTGGCGGATCCGGCGAGCTGGGTGACCGCCGCCGACGTCCGTCTGGACGGCCTGCGCGAAATCTGCCGGCGGACCGGAATCACCGCGGTCGTCGGTGCCCCGGTCAGGGAAGTGGACGGCTCACCGCGCCTGGCCACGCTCGCCCTCCACCCCAACGGCGGGCTCGATACCGGATTCAGGGCGTGGCACCACGGCCAGGAGCCGCAGTTCCTCAGCGCCGGTGGCCGGCCGGTCATGCTCGACCTCGACGGCTGGAGGATCGCCGTGGGCGGTTGCCCGGACATCAGTTGCACGGGCATCGGCTTCCGGAGCGCAGCTGGCCCGGACAAGGGCGGCCCGGCCGCAGTCCGCCTGGCCACCGACAGCCCGGCCCGGGCCCGCAGGGCGGCAGACGCTGGCGCTGACATCTATGCTGTCCCGGCGCTCTGCACGGCCGTCGCGGACCACTGGCCGGCCGCCCACCCGGGCATGCACCCCGCCGTGCACCCGGCCGCGCACCTCGGCGCACTGGCCAGGGACAACCGGATGTTCAGCCTGCTGGCCAACCTCGGTGGGACCACGGACCTTGGGCCCTCGGCGGGTGGCAGCGGTGTCTGGGGCCCGGACGGGCTGGTGCTCCGGCAGGCCGCCGGAACGGGCACCGAGGTGCTCACTGTGACCCTGCAATGCGGCGTTTTGGACCGCCGCGACCAGGAACGCGCGGCCCCGGAATCACCCGGACGCGGTGTCCCTCCGGCCGGCCCCGGCTGAGATCCCGGGGGCGGGTTTGATCTTCATCACGTCGCCGTCATTGTTCGATCATGCCGGGGACAGGGTAACGTTTTTCATATGGCTGACTCTGTTACTCGCTCTTATACGTTCGGAACCCTTGTGACCGCCATGGTCACGCCTTTCACATCCGACGGTGAGGTCGACTACCAGCAGAACGCCGAACTGGCCAACAAGCTCGTCGACGACGGCAACGATGCCCTCGTGATTTCCGGTACCACGGGGGAGACCTCCACGCTGGAAGACGACGAGAAGGAAAAGCTCTTCCGGGTGATCGTGGAGGCCGTGGGGGACCGCGCCAAGGTCATCGCCGGGACTGGAACCAACCACACCTCGCACTCGATCGAAATGGCCAAGCGTGCCGCCAAAGCCGGCGCGCACGGCCAGCTGATCGTCACCCCGTACTACAACAAGCCCAGCCAGGCCGGCATCCAGGCCCACATTGAGGCCGTCGCCGACGCCGCGGATCTGCCCGTTATGGTCTACGACATTCCGGGCCGGTCCTGTGTGCCGATCCTGCCCGAAACCATGATCCGGCTGGCGGACCACCCGAACATCGTTGCGCTCAAGGACGCCAAGGCCGACTTCGCCGCCGTCACCCGCGTCCTCGCCAACACCGACCTCGACGTCTACTCGGGCGACGACGGCCTGACCCTGCCGTGGATGTCAGCCGGCGCCGTCGGGCTGGTCAGCGTCGCCGCCCACGTCGCGACACCACGATTCCGCGCGCTGATTGATGCCGCACTTGCGGGCGACTTCGCCACCGCCCGCTCCATACATTTCGAACTGGACCCCGTGGTCCGTGCAGTGATGACCCACATTCAGGGTGCTGTTGCTGCGAAGCAAGTTCTTAAGTGGCAGGGAGTCCTGCCCAACTCGGTTGTCCGTTTGCCCCTCGTGGAGCCGGACCAGGCCGAGATCGAAACCATCCGCGAGGACTTGGCGGAAGCCGGAATGGTCTTTTCCTGATCAGGCGTTCTTTCTGATGAGAAAAGACCAGGCCGGTACCTGCCTGGAAAGTAGTGCATTATGACCCAGACCGCCCTTCCCGGCCTTGTCACGCCGCCGAAACTGCTCAAGGACACCCTGCGGATCGTTCCGCTTGGTGGACTGGGGGAGATCGGCCGCAACATGACCGTTTTCGAAATCGACGGCAAGCTGCTCATCGTCGACTGCGGCGTCCTCTTCCCCGAGGAAACCCAGCCCGGCGTGGACCTGATCCTGCCCGATTTCTCCTACATCCAGAACCGCCTCGATGACATCGTCGCCGTCGTATTGACCCACGGCCACGAGGATCACATCGGCGCCGTTCCGTACCTGCTGCGGCTGCGCGCCGACATCCCCCTGATCGGCTCCCGGCTGACGCTGGCCCTCATCGAGGCGAAGCTGCTGGAACACCGGATCAAGCCGGTCACCCAGACCGTCACCGAGGGACAGGTGCAGAAGTTCGGCCCGTTCGAGTGCGAATTCGTGGCCGTCAACCACTCCATCCCCGACGCCCTCGCCGTGTTCCTCCGCACCGCCGGCGGCTCCGTGCTGCACACCGGCGACTTCAAGATGGACCAGCTGCCCCTGGACGGCAGGATCACCGACCTCCGCCACTTCGCCAAGCTGGGCGAAGAAGGTGTGGACCTGTTCATGTCGGACTCCACGAACGCCGACGTGCCGGGCTTCACCACCGCGGAGAAGGAAATCGGCCCCACCCTGGACCGGCTCTTCGGCCAGGCCTCCAAGCGCCTGATCGTCGCGTCCTTCTCCTCGCACGTGCACCGCGTCCAGCAGGTCCTCGACGCCGCCGCCAACCACAACCGCAAGGTTGCCTTCGTCGGCCGCTCGATGGTCCGCAACATGGCCATCGCCGAGAAGCTCGGCTACCTCGACGTGCCCCCGGGCATCCTGGTCGACATCAAGAACATCGACAACCTCCCGGACAACCGCGTGGTGCTGATGTCCACCGGTTCCCAGGGCGAGCCGATGGCGGCCCTGTCCCGGATGGCCAACGGCGACCACCGCGTCGTCGTCGGCCAGGGTGACACCGTTATCCTCGCCTCCAGCCTGATCCCGGGCAACGAGAACGCCGTGTTCCGCATCATCAACGGCCTGCTCAAGCTCGGCGCCGACGTCATCCACAAGGGCAACGCCAAGGTGCACGTCTCCGGCCACGCCGCCGCCGGCGAGCTGCTGTACTGCTACAACATCCTCGAGCCGCTCAACGCGATGCCGGTGCACGGTGAAACCCGCCACCTGATCGCCAACGGCAAAATCGCCCTGGACTCCGGGGTCCCCGAGGAAAGCATCCTGCTCGCCGACAACGGCACCGTCATCGACCTCCGCGACCACCAGGCCGACATCGTCGGCCAGGTCGAAGTCGGCTTCGTCTACGTCGACGGCTCCAGCGTTGGCGAAGTCACCGAAGCCGACCTGAAGGACCGCCAGACGCTCGGCGATGAAGGCTTCATCTCCATCATCACCGTGATCCACCGCGCCACCGGCAAGGTCGTCTCCGGCCCGGAGATCCACGCCCGCGGCGTGGCCGAGGACGACTCCGTCTTCGACGAGATCATCCCCAAGATCAATGCCGCGCTGGAGGAAGCCGTGCTCAACCGCTCGGACCACACCACGCACCAGCTCCAGCAGGTTGTCCGCCGTGTCGTCGGCACCTGGGTCAACCGCAAGCTGCGCCGCAAGCCCCTGATCATCCCGGTGGTCCTGGAGGCCTAAGCGCGCCTTTCCCCACCACGACGGCCTTCCCGGCCTGCCGCAGGCTCTCGCGTGCGGCGGACCGGGAGGGCCGTTTTTGCGTCCCCCGGCGGGCAACATGATCCCCGTGGAGGCCCGGAAATCCGCGGTTTTCGGCCCGGCGTCGGGTACCGTTGCCGGTATGGCGACACGTACTTCCTCCGCGCCTAGAGGAAACCCCAGCGGTAAATCAGGCAGCCCTTCGGCCCGGGGCTCCGGCCCGGCTGCGTCCAAAACCAGCAGGCCCTCCGGAACAACCGGCACCGCGCGCACCCGCCAGCTGGCCGCCGTCGAACCCAAACAGCCCTGGCTGGTCCGGGTTGTCGCCGGCGCCTGGCTGGGCGTCGCCCACGTCGTCGGGGCGGGAATCCGCCGGATCGGCTCCGACGTCAGCGACCTCGCCCCCGAGGACCGCCGCGACGGCGCAGCCCTGTTCAACCTCGCGCTCGGAGTCTTCGTCGCCACCTTCGCCTGGTGGGGCTTCCAGGGCTGGTTCCCGGACGCGGTCTACGGAATCGTCAACGGCACCTTCGGCTGGATGTCGCTGCTGCTGCCGCTGATGCTGTTTGTCTGCGCGTTCCGGCTGTTCCGCCAGCCCGACGACGGCCGCGGCAACAACCGGATCGGGATCGGCTTCATGATCATGACCTTCGCCGGCTCCGGCCTGGCCCACGTCATTGGCGGGGAACCGACCGTCGCCGATGGATTTGACGGCCTGCGCCACGCCGGCGGCATGCTCGGCTACCTGGCCGCGGCCCCGCTGGCCGCCCTCCACAGCGCCGTCCCGGTCGTGGTGTACAGCCTGCTCGCCTTCACCTCGCTGCTGATCGTGACCGCCACCCCGTTCGGCGCCATCCCGGGCCGGCTGCGCGGCGCCTACGAGCACCTGATGGGCATCGACCTGCAGGACGACGACGGCGACGGCCACGACCGCAGCTACCTCGACGAACGCAGCGCCCCGGCCCCGGAGAAGAAAAAGCGCCGCCGCCTCTTCGGCAAGGACTCCAACGAGGACGCCGGACTCGACGGCTACGTCGGTGACGAGGCCTTCGAACGGGCCCTGATCGCCGACGAGGAAGCAGAAGCCGCCCGGGCCGCCGGGGGCGCCAAAACCGGCGCCAAGTCCGTCGCGCCCGGCGTGCGCCGTCCCACCCAGGCCGAGCTGGCCGTCGAAAAGATCAAGGCAGCCCAGGGCCTGGGCAGCACTGCGGGCAGTGCCGGCGCGTCGGCGGGGGAGAACGCCACCGAGGCGATCCCGCTCGTCACCCCGGGCATGATCGCCGCAGGCTCGCTGAACGCGGCCCCGCCGGCACCCGGCGCCGCAGCCGTGGCCGCCGCCGCGAAGGTCCCCTCCAATCCCGTGGCCGCGGCACCGCTGCCCACCCCGATTCCGCAGCGCACCGAACAGCTGTCCCTGGCCGGCGACGTGACGTACACGCTGCCGCCGTCGGACGTCCTGACCCCGGGATCCATCCCCAAGGAACGCACCGAAGCCAACGACGCGATTGTCGCCTCGCTGACCGAGACCCTGAACCAGTTCAACGTCGAGGCACAGGTCACCGGCTTCAGCCGCGGCCCCACCGTGACCCGCTACGAGATCGAACTCTCCCCGGGCACCAAGGTGGAACGCGTCACCGCGCTGTCCAAGAACATCTCCTACGCCGTCGCCAGCTCGGACGTGCGCATCCTCAGCCCGATCCCCGGCCGGTCCGCGATTGGCATCGAGATCCCCAACACGGACCGCGAGACCGTGTCGCTGGGCGATGTGCTGCGCAGCCAGAACGCCCGGCGGACGGAGCACCCCATGGTGATCGGCGTCGGCAAGGACGTCGAGGGCGGCTACGTCGTCGCGAACCTCGCCAAAATGCCGCACCTTCTCGTGGCGGGCGCCACCGGTGCCGGCAAGTCGGCCTTCGTGAACGCCATGATCACGTCCATCCTGATGCGCGCCACGCCCGACGAGGTCCGGATGGTCATGGTGGACCCAAAGCGGGTGGAACTCACCGCTTATGAAGGCGTCCCGCACCTCATCACGCCGATCATCACCAACCCCAAGAAGGCGGCCGAGGCCCTGCAGTGGGTGGTCCGCGAAATGGACGCCCGCTACGACGACCTCGCCAACTACGGCTTCAAGCACATCGACGATTTCAACAAGGCCGTCCGCGCGGGCAAGGTCATCCCGCCCGAGGGTTCCAAGCGGGTCATCCGGCCCTACCCGTACCTGCTGGTGATCGTCGATGAACTCGCGGACCTGATGATGGTCGCCCCGCGCGACGTCGAAGACTCGATCGTGCGGATCACCCAGCTCGCCCGTGCGGCCGGTATCCACCTCGTGCTCGCCACCCAGCGGCCCTCCGTCGACGTCGTCACCGGCTTGATCAAGGCCAACGTGCCCTCGAGGATGGCGTTCGCCACCTCCTCGGTCACCGACTCCCGCGTCGTCCTGGACCAGCCCGGTGCCGAGAAGCTGATCGGCCAGGGCGATGCACTGTTCCTGCCGATGGGCGCCTCCAAGGCCATGCGTGTGCAGGGTGCCTGGGTCACCGAATCCGAAATCCACCGGGTGGTCGAGCACGTCAAGGGCCAGCTCAAGGCTGTGTACCGCGACGACGTCGCCCCCGAGGCGCCGAAGAAGCAGATCGACGACGACATCGGCGACGACCTCGAGGTGCTGCTGCAGGCCACCGAGCTTGTGGTCACGACCCAGTTCGGTTCCACCTCGATGCTGCAGCGCAAGCTGCGCGTCGGCTTCGCGAAGGCCGGACGGCTGATGGACCTGCTCGAATCCCGCGGCGTGGTGGGCCCCTCCGAGGGCTCCAAGGCCCGCGACGTGCTGGTCAAACCGGATGACCTCGCAACCGTCCTCGCCGCCATGAAGGGTATGGAGGTGCCCGCCATCGCTGATTCCCAGACCGCAGCGCTGAGCGATAACGCCAACGCCAACATCGCCCAGGGCGGTTACGCGGAGGATCTCGTCGCCTCCGATCTGGACCGGCGGGCGCAGAACACCGAGTATTACGATGGCGCTGACGCCGACGGCGGCTCCGGCGGCGGCCGGGGCGAGGACGACGAGGGCTCCGAGGACGCCTGGTCGCTCACCGGACGGTAGCCTAGGAAGGTGACTAGCGCCGAAGCAAATAAGGCCGGATCCGCTCCCCGGATCTGGAACCTGCCCAACATCCTGACGATGGTGCGGATAGTGATGGTGCCGTTCTTCGTCTGGTTCCTCCTGCTCGACGCACCCGGCCTGACCGCCGAAAACGGGCTCTGGCGGTGGATCGCCGCAGCGACCTTCGCGGTCGCCATCTACACGGACAAGCTCGACGGCGACATCGCCCGCAGCCGCGGCCTGATCACCGACTTCGGCAAGATCGCGGACCCGATCGCGGACAAGCTGCTGATCGGCTCCGCCCTCGTGATGCTCTCGCTGCTGCAGGAGCTGCCCTGGTGGGTCACCGTCCTGATCCTGCTCCGCGAATGGGGCGTCACCGCCCTGCGCTTCTTCGTCATCCGCTACGGCGTGATCCCGGCCTCCCGCGGCGGGAAACTCAAGACCGTCACCCAGACGGTGGCCATCTTTCTGTACCTCCTGCCGCTGGCCGCGATCGCGCCGTGGCTCGGCATCGTCGCCTTCGCCGTGATGATGGTGGCCCTTGCGATCACGGTCTGGACCGGCGGCGAATACGTCATCGAGGCCCTCAAGCTGCGCGCCAGCGGCATCCGGGCACGGGAACAGCAGAACCAGGAGGGCAAGCCATGACCAATTCCCACCACCCGATCAACCTGCATCACCTGGCCGAAGAAGCCGTCACCGGGGCGATCGGCCGCGGCCTGACCGTCGCCACGGCCGAATCCCTCACCGCCGGCATGGTCGCCGCCGTGCTGGCCGATTCCCCCGGCGCGTCCGGGATGCTGCAGGGCGGTGTGGTCTCCTACCAGAACACCGTCAAGGCTGATGTGCTGGGCGTGCCCCGGGAACTGCTGGACAGCGTCGGAGCCGTCGACGGGCGCGTCGCCGAGGCTATGGCAGAGGGCGCCCGCAGGCTCTGCGGCGCCGACATCGGCGTCTCCACCACGGGCGTGGCCGGGCCCGAGCCGCACGCCGGAAAGGACGTAGGCTCCGTCTACATCGGCGTCGCCACCGCGGAGGGGTCGGCGTCGTACGCGTACAGCTTCGAGGGCAACCGGCCGGAAATCCGGGGCCAGGCCTGCGCCGCGGCGCTGGAGCGCCTGCTGGAAGCTCTGGCGCCGTCAGGCTACCGGGCGTAAAGTTGCCGGGAACAAAACTTGATTCCTAATAGTTGTTACATTGTGTCGCTTCCGAATAAGGGAGGCGCCTAGGATGAAAGCATCATCAGTGTCCGCCGTCACCGGCGGGCTCGACCTAAAGAGGGAGCAAGGCGATACAGATGGTAAAGCAGCCCGTATCCGTTAACGGCGTTGTCCGCTGGAAGGATGTGGGCCTCGCCGATCAGGCCAAGAGCGAACAGAAGGAGCGCAAGATGGTTGTACTTCGTCACGAAATCGGTGATGTGCTGCGCGATGTTCGCCAACGCCAGGGCCGTACCCTCCGCGAAGTCTCGCACAGTGCCCGCGTTTCCCTGGGCTACCTGAGTGAAGTGGAACGCGGCCAGAAGGAAGCCTCCTCGGAGCTGCTCTCCTCGATCTGCTCGGCCCTCGATGTTCCGCTCTCCATCATGCTCCGCGAGGTGAGCGACCGCGTCGCCGTCGCCGAGGGTGTTGCTGTTCCGGACACCGTCCCGCAGGAGTTTGCGCAGCGCTACGGCCGTGACCTGGACCGTGAGCTCAACTCCGACCTTAACGACGAGTTGGCCAAGGGCCTTCTTTCCGGGGCGCGCTAGCCCCGACACCCACTACTCGACAAAGGACCCCGGCGGTGTGCCGGGGTCCTTTGCGTGCCCGGACGAACCGCCGTCCCGGGGAAACGTCCGCGCTACTCCGGTTCGTCGCGGGGAAAGCCGTCCCGCTCGTAGGTGGCGTTGAGTTTGGCGATGTAGCGGGACAGGGTCTGCAGGTCCTCCGGCGGCCACTCGCCCAGCCGTTCGCGGAACACCTGGCGCCGGGCGTCCTGCACCTCGTGCATTTTCGCCTCGCCCGTGGGGGTCAGGCGGATCATCTGCGCGCGTCCGTCGAGCGGATCGGCCTCCTTGGACACCAGGCCGAGGCGTTCCAGGAAGGCGATCTGCCGGCTCACCGAGGGTTTCCCGACCCCGACGCTGGAGGCAAGCTCGGTCAGCCGCATGGAGCCCTGCTTGCGGATCACCGAAAGCAGGCCGTAGGCGGCCGGTTCCATGTCCGGGTGGACCTGACGGGAGAGTCGGTGGGAGATGGAGCGGGCGCGGCGCCAGAGCAGGCTCAATTGGTGTTCGACGGCGGCCAGCGCGGCGTCGGAAGAATCGTCAGTGCCGCCGGGGATGCCAGGGCCAACGGCGGAGTTGCTCATGGCAACCATTCTAGAGTCCTCCCGTGCCGTGAGAGACTCGACGGGTGCGAATCAGTGACTTTTGGCGCCTAATGGACGACGAATTCGGGGCCGGCTACTCCAGGGTCCTCAGCAGCACCCTGGTCCTGGCCGGAGTCGGCGGGCGGACCGCCGACCAGGCCCTGGGCGCCGGTGTACCGCCCCGGCAGGTGTGGCTGGCGATGTGCGAGGTCCAGGACGTCCCGCCGGAGCGGCGGCTGGGCCGCGACGTCAAACCGCGCTGACCCGGGCCGAACTCCGCGGCGCGGCTGACACGCCGCAGCGATTGTTCGAATATCTGTTCGGGTAGGACTATGCTTTTTTCAGAGTGTTTTCCACATATGCGGGGCCGGCAGGCAACTCTGTCGGTGGGTGCCAGTAGCTTCAGTAATGAACTGATCACCAACCTGATCACGAACACTAAACACAGGGCCGGAACGGCCCTTCCACAGCGAAAGTTACAGAGGTGTGAACCATGGCCGCAGCCCCGGATCGCCAGAAAGCGCTCGACGCAGCGCTTGCCCAGATTGACAAGCAGTTCGGCAAGGGCTCCGTCATGCGCCTTGGCGACGAAGTCCGGGCGCCCATCGAGGTTATTCCGACCGGTTCCATCGCCCTGGACATTGCCTTGGGAATTGGCGGCCTGCCCCGCGGCCGGGTTGTGGAAATCTACGGTCCGGAATCCTCCGGTAAGACCACGGTGGCCCTGCACGCGGTCGCCAGTGCCCAGCGCCTGGGCGGCATCGCTGCCTTCATCGACGCCGAGCACGCCCTCGACCCGGAATACGCCGCCAGGCTCGGCGTCGACACGGATGCCCTCCTGGTCTCCCAGCCCGACACCGGCGAGCAGGCCCTGGAAATCATGGACATGCTGATTGGCTCCGGCTCCCTCGACGTCATCGTTATCGACTCCGTTGCCGCCCTGGTTCCCCGCGCGGAAATCGAGGGCGACATGGGCGACAGCCACGTCGGCCTGCAGGCCCGCCTGATGAGCCAGGCCCTCCGTAAGATCACCGGCCGCCTGAGCCAGACGAAGACCACGGCAATCTTCATCAACCAGCTGCGCGAGAAGATCGGTGTCTTCTTCGGCTCCCCGGAAACCACCACCGGTGGTAAGGCCCTGAAGTTCTACGCCTCGATCCGCATCGACGTCCGCCGGATCCAGACCCTCAAGGAGGGCGCGGACTCCGTCGGCAACCGCACCAAGGCCAAAATCGTCAAGAACAAGATGGCACCGCCCTTCAAGATCGCCGAGTTCGACATCATTTACGGCCAGGGCATCTCCCGCGAGGGCGGCATCATCGACATGGGTGTCGAGCACGGCATCATCAAGAAGTCCGGCTCCTGGTTTACCTACGACGGTGACCAGCTGGGCCAGGGCATGGAGAACTCCCGCCGCTTCCTGCGCGACAACCCGGAACTGGCAGCCGAGCTGGAGCGCCTTATCAAGGAAAAGCTCGGCGTCGGCGTGAAGGCCCCGGCCGAGACCGAAGCGGAACCGAAGCTGAAGGCCGTTGACGGGTTCTAATGGCCGACGGCGCCAAGGGGCAGGGTTTCCGGCCGGGAATCCTGCCCCCGGCACTGACGATGGGGACCGGCCGGGAAATTGGTCCCCGGACCGGCCCGGCGCCCGGTCCCGCCGGGCGGGTGCTCCCGCCGAGATTGACCCGGACGCCGACCCGGCGGCGGTCGCGCGTGCCATTGTTCTGCGGCAGCTGACAAACTCGCCCAAAAGCCGGCTGCAGCTCGCCCGCAAACTGGCCGAGCGCAACGTCCCGGACGACGTCGCGGAAGCCGTGCTGGACCGCTTCGAGGAAGTCAAGCTCGTTGACGACGCGGACTTCGCCGACATGTGGGTGCGGTCCCGCGCCCAGAGCCGCAAACTCGCCAAGGGTGCGCTCCGAAGGGAACTCGCCGAGAAGGGCATCGATGCCGAAACTGCTGCCGGAGCCCTGGAACAGCTCAGCGACGCGGACGAGGAATCCGCGGCGCGCGAACTCGTCCGGCGCAAACTCAGGGGCGCCAACGGTTTCGGAGACCGCGCCGAGCGGGACAAGACCACGCGCCGACTGGCCTCCATGCTCGCCCGCAAGGGGTACCAGCCCTCGCAGGCCTTCCGGATCGTGGGCGAAGTCCTCGACGCCGCGGCGGCCGGTGCCGAAGCCGGTAACGAACCGGATTTTGCGTAACCTCGCGCCCCACCCGAGCCGGTACCCTTAACAGGTGAGTTTGACCATTCCTTCCCCAGCAGCCGGCACCACCCCTTCCACTGGCGTCTCGCCGGCCCCTGGCGGGCCACAGGCCGCCGCGGCGCAGCCCCGCACCTACCAGGTGCGGACCTTCGGCTGCCAGATGAACGTGCACGACTCCGAGCGGATGTCCGGGATGCTCGAAGCCGCCGGCTACGTCCCCGCTGCCGGGGAGCAGGCCGACGTCGTGGTCTTTAACACCTGCGCGGTAAGGGAAAACGCCGACAACAAGCTGTACGGGAACCTCGGCATGCTGGCGCCGGTCAAGGCCGCCAACCCGGGAATGCAGATCGCCGTCGGGGGCTGCCTGGCGCAGAAGGACCGCGACACCATCCTGAAGAAGGCCCCGTGGGTGGACGCCGTCTTCGGCACGCACAACGTCGGTGCCCTTCCCGCCCTGCTGGAACGGGCCCGCCACAATAACGAGGCACAGCTCGAAATCCTCGAATCACTCGACGTTTTCCCCTCCACCCTGCCCACCAAGCGGGACTCGGTCTACGCCGGCTGGGTGTCGATCTCCGTCGGCTGCAACAACACCTGCACGTTCTGCATCGTCCCGGCCCTGCGCGGCAAGGAAAAGGACCGCCGTCCCGGCGACATCCTGGCCGAGATCCAGGCCCTTGTCGACGACGGCGCAATCGAAGTAACCCTGCTGGGCCAAAACGTAAATTCCTACGGCGTGGAGTTCGGCGACCGCCAGGCCTTCTCCAAGCTGCTGCGCGCCTGCGGCGACATCCCCGGGCTCGAGCGTGTCCGCTTCACCAGCCCCCACCCCGCAGCCTTCACCGACGACGTTATCGACGCCATGGCAGAGACCCCCAACGTGATGCCGCAGCTGCACATGCCGCTGCAGTCCGGCTCGGACAAGGTCCTCCGGGACATGAAACGGTCCTACCGCTCGACCAAATTCCTGGGCATCCTGGACAAGGTCCGCGAAAAAATCCCGCAGGCCGCGATCTCCACCGACATCATCGTGGGGTTCCCCGGTGAGACCGAGGAGGACTTCCAGGCCACCCTCGACGTCGTGGAAAAGTCCCGCTTCGCCACCGCCTTCACCTTCCAGTACTCCAAGCGGCCCGGCACGCCCGCCGCCGAGCTCCCGGACCAGCTCCCCAAAGCCGTGGTGCAGGAACGCTTCGAACGGCTCACCGCCCTGCAGGACCGGATCGCCGCCGAGGAGAACGCCCGCCAGCTCGGCCGGCGCGTGGAAGTCATGGTCACGGCCCAGTCCGGGCGCAAGTCCGAGGAAACCCACCGGCTGTCCGGGCGGGCCCGGGACCAGCGCCTGGTGCACTTCTCCGTGCCCGCCGGCGCC
The DNA here is from genome assembly GCF_059383535.1 of Pseudarthrobacter sp. HLT1-3. Lineage (NCBI taxonomy): Bacteria > Bacillati > Actinomycetota > Actinomycetes > Micrococcales > Micrococcaceae > Pseudarthrobacter > Pseudarthrobacter sp. HLT1-3. The sequence continues at coordinate 50,243 of NZ_JBWZCJ010000017.1, forward strand.
GGAACGCCCCGCCCCGGCGACCTCGTCACCGTGACCATCACCGGGGCTGCGGCGTTCCACCTCGTCGCCGACCCGGCGACACCGGAGGACTACATCCTCCGCCGGTCCCGGGCCGGCGACGCCTGGGACAGGTCCCAGGCCGACTCCTGCGGCGCACCCTCGCCCGGATCCGCCGCCGGCGGGACCGGCGTGTCCCTGGGCATGCCCGCCCTTCCCGTCCGCGGACGCTAGCCCGTGGCAGGTCCGCAGGCCGCGGGCGGCAGCCCGCGCGACGCCCCGGCCGGAACCCTACCGGAGGATGCCGGTGCCGCCCGGCCGGTGATCGCCGTCGTCGGGCCCACCGGCTCCGGAAAGTCCGATCTCGCTGTTTCACTGGCGCTGGAGCTCGACGGCGAAGTCATCAACGCCGATTCCATGCAGTTCTACCGCGGCATGGACATCGGCACCGCCAAAATCACCGAGGACGAACGCAGGGGAGTGCCACACCACCTCCTGGACATCCTGGAGGTGACCGAGGAAGCGAGCGTCTCGGACTTCCAGCAGCAGGCCCGCGCGCTCATCGCCGACATCCACGGCCGCGGCAAACGCGCCATCCTGGCCGGCGGCTCCGGGCTCTATGTCCGTGCCGCCCTGGACGTGCTGGAATTCCCGGGCACGGATCCTGCCATCCGGCGCAGGCTCGAGGCTGAACTGGAAACCGCCGGACCGGCGCCACTGCGGGCACGGCTGGAACGCGTGGACCCGGTCTCCGCAGGCCGTCTCGGGGACGCGCGCCGGATCGTCCGGGCCCTCGAAGTGTTCGAACTCACCGGGCGGCCCTTCAGTTCGTTTATGCCCACCCGTGAGTACGTCCGGCCCGCCGTGCAGATCGGGCTGGAAGTGGACCGCGAACAGCTCCGGGAACGGCTGGCCCGCCGGGTCCACACCATGGTCGAGCGAGGCCTGCTCGACGAGGTCCGGAAGCTCGACGCCGCCGGACTCCGGCTGGGGCGGACCGCCCCGCGTGCCCTCGGCTACGCCCAGTTCCTCCGGGTCCTCGACGGCGACTCCGACGCCGCGCAGGCGACGGAGGAAACCATCGTCGCGACCCGGCAGTTCGCCCGCCGCCAGCTCACCTGGTTCCGGGCCGACCCCCGCATCCACTGGCTCGGCTGGCAGGACCCGGACCTGGTGGCCAAGGCCGCTGCGCTGTGCGGCGCGGGCCTCCCCGGCCCGGCCGCGGGATAGGCCCGGGGCACCGGAACGGTAACCTTGAAGCATGGATGAAACCCTGGCCGTGGCCGCTGACCGCAACCCCACCGGTGACACGGCAGCCCTGAGCGGACTCAACTTTTCCAAGGGCCACGGCACCGGCAACGACTTTGTGCTCCTCGCCGACCCCAACGGCACTCTGGCGGTGTCCCCGGAGCAGGTTGCAGCGCTCTGTGACCGGCACCGCGGAATCGGGGGCGACGGACTGATCCGCGCCGTCCCGTCGCGGCTGCTCGCCGAGGGCCAGGAACTGCTCACCCGGAACCCGGACGCCGAGTGGTTCATGGACTACCGCAACGGCGACGGCTCGCTGTCCGAGATGTGCGGCAACGGCGTCCGCGTCTTTGTGCACTTCCTGATCACCGAAGGCCTGGTCGACTTGCCTGCCGGTGAATCATTGACCATCGGCACCCGGGCCGGCGCGAAAACGATCGTCCGCACGGCCGCCGGCTACGCCGTCGACATGGGACCCTGGGAGTTCATCTTTCCGGGCGAGGCCACCGCGCGGGCCATGGATTCGCTGGTCAGCGCGGCGGGACTGGAGGTCGCCAGGCCCGCCCTGTCAGTGAGCATGGGTAATCCGCATACTGTGGTGGCGCTGGCCGAACTGGCTGAGCTGAACGCCACGCAGCTTCATGCCGCACCCCACGTGGATCCGGCCCCGCCGCACGGCACCAACGTCGAATTTGTGGTGCCCTCCGAGCCGTTGGTCCATGACGGCGTGGGTACCATCACGATGCGTGTCCATGAGCGGGGTGTCGGGGAAACCCAGTCCTGCGGCACCGGCGCCTGTGCCGCGGCCGTCGCGATCCGCCACTGGGCCGGCCAGGGTGCGCCGGACGTCTGGAATGTCCACGTTCCGGGCGGGGTCGTCGGGGTTAAGTTCTTCCTCGGCGCGGAGGGCCACGAGCACGTCGAGCTCAGCGGTCCCGCGGTGATTGTGGCTAGCGGGACGCTTTCCTGATCCGAAGGATGCGGAACGACTTTGCGGTGCTCTCCCGGGTCACCGTGAAGCTGCTGTCGAGCTGGTCCGCGAGCCAGCGCTGAAGGGAATCAGACCCCAGGTTCTTTTGGACCACGAGCCAGGCCGAGCCGCCCGGAGCCAGCCGCGGCAGCCACAGCAGCAGCAGGGCGTGGAGCTCGTCCTTGCCGACCCGGATGGGCGGGTTGGACCAGATGGTGTCGAAGCGAAGCCCGGGGTCGACGGCGTCGGGCGTGCTGGCCGTGACATTGCCCAATCCCAGCAGCGCCGCGTTTTCGTTGGTGAGGGTCACACAGCGTTCGTTGACGTCCACGGCGTAGACCTGCGAGTGCGGTGCCCGCAGGGCCATGGTCAGCGCGATCGGACCCCAGCCGCAGCCGATATCCAGCAGCGTCCCCTGCGGTGCCGGGGCGGGAGCCTCCGCAAGCAGGACAGCCGTGCCCTTGTCGATCCCGTCGGGGCTGAAGATGCCCGAGGACGTCTGCAGGCGCCGGGTCTCACCGGCAAGCTCCACAGTCAGGGGCTTGCGGGTGAACGGCCCGGCCGGCTGGGGGCTGAAATAGTGTGCGGACTCCATAACTGGCCAGATTAGTTGTCCGTTGGTAGGTATGGGAAACCGGGGCGTCTGCCCCGCCTCCCGGCTTTCCCTGCCGAGCCGCGCGGCCGTGGCCCCGGCCGGAGGCAACCGCGCCGTCTGCTAGGCTTAAAAGCATGTTCTTGAACTTCAAGTAGCCGGCAGCGGGTTAACTCCCGTCCCCGCAGCGACGCAGGTAGTTACCTTCCGCTCAGTGCGCCACACCACGAGTGACCCCGGCACGGGACCCCGTAGGCGCCCGATCACCTTGGAGTTTGGCAGTGCTCGCTGGAGTCTGGCCGAGCGGACAGTTTCTTCCTCTTCCTGGTTCCACCACGCCAGTCCCTCCCTCATCTCACCGCTCCTTGCGGAGCCCGCCCGCCCCCGGCACCGTTGCCGCAGGCATTCCTGGAGGCCCGAATGACCAATAGTCGTCAGCCCAGCGCGAATACCGCCCCACCCAGCACCGATCCGCACTATTCTGAAACTGCCAAACCTCTAAAGGAGACCATGACCAGTCAGCCCAACCCCGGACCCGATTCAGCAGCCCAGGACATGAGTCCTGCGGAAATCCAGGCTGTCATCGACCGGATCCTCTCCAAGGACACCCCGGCCCGGAAAGCAGCCCCGGCTGCCGGTGAGGCCACGTCCGTGCTCGGCAAGGCGCAGGCGATCTCCCGGCTGGACGAGGAACACAGCAGCTACGACGGCGACCAGCAGGACCTCGAGGAACGGCACGCCCTCCGGCGTACCGCCGGGCTGTCCACCGAGCTCGAAGACGTCACCGAAGTCGAGTACCGGCAGTTGCGCCTCGAGCGTGTTGTGCTGGCCGGCCTCTGGACCGAAGGTACCCTCGCCGACGCCGAGAACTCGCTCCGCGAACTCGCCGCCCTCGCCGAGACCGCCGGCTCGGAGGTCCTCGACGGGATCGTCCAGCGCCGCCAGAAGCCCGATCCGGGCACGTTCCTCGGCTCCGGCAAGGCCCAGGAGCTCAAGGACATCGTGATGTCCACCGGTGCGGACACCGTCGTCGTCGACGCCGAACTGGCCCCCTCCCAGCGCCGCAGCCTCGAGGACATCGTCAAGGTCAAGGTGATCGACCGTACGGCCCTGATCCTGGACATCTTTGCCCAGCACGCCAAGAGCCGTGAAGGCAAGGCCCAGGTGGAGCTGGCCCAGCTCGAATACCTGCTCCCGCGCCTGCGCGGCTGGGGTGACTCGATGTCCCGGCAGGCCGGCGGCCAGGTCGGCGGTGCCGGTGCCGGCATGGGCTCGCGTGGTCCCGGTGAAACCAAGATCGAGCTGGACCGCCGCCGGATCCGCACCCGGATGGCAAAGCTGCGCCGCGAAATCGCCGCGATGAAGCCGGCCCGGGAGACAAAACGGGCCAACCGCCGTCGTAATGCCGTGCCCTCCGTCGCCATCGCCGGGTACACCAACGCCGGCAAGTCCTCGCTGCTGAACCGGCTGACCGACGCCGGTGTCCTGGTCGAGAACGCCCTGTTCGCCACCCTGGACCCGACCGTCCGCAAAGCCGAAACCGCGGACGGGCTGGGCTACACCCTCGCCGACACGGTGGGTTTTGTCCGTTCGCTGCCCACCCAGCTCGTGGAGGCTTTCCGCTCCACCCTGGAAGAGGTAGCCGACGCGGACCTGATCCTGCACGTCGTGGACGTCTCGCACCCGGATCCGGAGGGCCAGATCGCCGCCGTACGCCAGGTGTTCAGCGAGGTCGACGCACGCAAGGTGCCGGAAATCATCGTTCTGAACAAGGCCGACGCCGCGGACCCCTTCGTGATCGAACGCCTCAAGCAGCGTGAACCGCGCCACGTGGTGGTCTCGGCCCGCACCGGCGAAGGCATTCCGGAACTGCTCAAGGCGATCAGCGAGGGCATCCCGCGGCCGAGTGTGAAACTGGAACTGTTGATCCCCTACAACCGCGGGGACCTGCTCAGCAAGTTGCACGAAACCGACGCCGAGATCCTTAGCCTCGACCACGAGGAAGCGGGCACCCGTGCCGTCGTGATGGTGCGCGAAGGATTCGCCGCTGAACTGGACTCGTTCATCAGCAATGACTGACGCAGCGGGGACCGGGGCGCACACCGGCGGCCCGGCAGGGCAGGACACGACAGGGGAGGACACGACAGGGGAGGACACGGCAGCCGCTGCACCCGCAGGCTCCGACCCGGCAGCGGCCGAAGGCGCAGGGACCGGCGCCGCGGGATCTGATGACGCGGGGACAGAGCCCGCCCCCAGACGGTCAGCGAAGAAAGGCCGTCCGGCCGGCGAGGAGTTCGTTATTGAACTGCTCGACCGCGCCGTGTCCGGCATGGGCGGCCAGAGCCGCGACGGCCAGCACGAAATGGCCCGGCAGGTGGCGCACGCGATCGACAGCGGCGACCACCTGCTGGTCCAGGCCGGCACCGGAACCGGCAAGTCCCTCGCCTACCTGATCCCGCTGATCGCCCATTCACTCGTCAGCGACAAGCCCACCCTGGTCTCCACCGCCACCCTGGCCCTGCAGACCCAGATCGTCGGCCGGGACCTGCCCCGGCTGCTGAAGACCATCACCCCGGCGCTGGACCGGCCGGTCAAGGTCGCCCTCGTCAAGGGCCGCTCCAACTACGTGTGCCGCCACAAGCTCGACGGGGGCTTCCCCTCCGAAGAACCCTCCGAAGGCCAGCTCTTCTCACTCGGCGAGGACACCTCCGTGCCGCATTTCGCCGCGGCCATGGGCGGCCCGTCCTCGCAGCTCGGCAAGGAAGTCGTCCGGCTGCGCGAATGGGCCGAGGACACCCGGACGGGTGACCGGGACGAGCTCCTGCCCGGGGTCACGGACCGTGCCTGGCGGCAGGTCTCGGTCACCTCGATGGAGTGCCTGGGCGCGCAGAAGTGCCCGCTGGCGGCCGAATGCTTCAGCGAACTGGCCCGGGCGAACGCCGCTGACGCCGACGTCGTTGTCACCAACCACGCGATGCTGGCCGTCAGCGCCTTCGAGGGCCTCGCGGTGCTGCCGGACTACGACGTTGTGGTGGTCGATGAGGCCCATGAACTGCAGGACCGGGTGACCGGTGCCGTGTCGGGCCAGCTCTCCGTGGCGATGGTGCACGCCGCCGCGTCCGGGGCCCGGAAAAACACCGGCATCACCGTGGACGCCCTGAACAACGCCGCGTCCCACCTCGAACTTGCCGTTGAGGGGGTCCCCAGCGGACTCATGCCCAACGGCCTCAACACCGAACAACTGGACTGCGTGGACCAGTTGCGGGACGCCTGCCGCGCCGCGCTCTCGGACTCCAAGGGGGACAGCGCCAATACTGCCGACGGCGGCCGCCAGCTCGCCCGCTCCCGCCTCATGGTGATCCTGGAACTCTGCGAACGGCTGCTCGCCGCCCGCGAGAACCGCGAGGTGGTCTGGTTTTCCCGCACGAGCACGTTTGACCCGCAGCAGGGCTACGCCCAGCCCGACGAGACGGCGCCGGCCCTGATCAACATCGCCCCGCTCAGCGTCGCCGGCCGGCTCCGCGAGGGACTGTTCGCGGACCACACCGTCATCCTGACCTCGGCAACCCTGGCGATCGGGTCCGCTTTCGAACCGGCCGCGGGCGGCCTTGGCCTGGTCGGGCCGGGTGCACCCAGCTGGACGGGCGTCGACGTCGGCTCGCCCTTCGAATACCCGAAACAGGGCATCCTGTATGTTGCCAAGCACCTGCCCAAGCCCGGCCGCGGTGCGTCCCCGGAAGCCCTCGACGAGCTTGAGAAGCTGATCCGGGCCTCCGGCGGGGGAGCCCTGTGCCTGTTCTCCTCCCGGCGCGCGGCCGAGGAAGCCGCCGAGGCCATGCGGCCCCGGCTGGACATGAGCATCCTCTGCCAGGGGGATTCGACCATGACGGCGCTCGTGAAGCAGTTCGCCGACGAACCGGACACCTGCCTGTTCGGCACCATGTCCCTGTGGCAGGGTGTCGACGTGCCCGGGGACTCCTGCCGCCTCGTGGTGATCGACCGGATTCCCTTCCCGCGGCCCGACGATCCCCTCATGACCGCGCGGTCCCGCGCGGTGGCCCAGGCCGGCGGCAACGGCTTTATGAGCGTTTCCGCGACCCACGCCGCCATCCGCCTGGCGCAGGGCGCCGGCCGCCTGATCCGCACGACGACGGACCGGGGAGTGGTGGCGGTGCTGGACTCGCGGCTTTCCACCGAACGCTACGGGGGTTTCCTCCGCGCCGCACTGCCGCCGTTCTGGCCGACCACCGACCCGGCAGTTGCGGTCGCGGCGCTGGAGCGGCTTGCCAAGGAATCAGGGCAGCCGGCCGCCTAGCCACGGCCGGGACCAACGCGAAGGGCCCCGTCCGATGCCGGCGGGGCCCAGTTCCGGCTACGGACGCGCAGGTCCGTGCTGGCTAGAGGGAGCGCAGTACCGAGACGACCTTGCCCATGATGACGGCGTGATCGCCGAGGATGGGCTCGTACTGGGTGTTCTGCGGCAGCAGCCAGGTGTGGCCGTCGCGCTGGCGGAACGTCTTGACGGTTGCCTCGTCGTCCAGCAGGGCAGCCACAATGTCACCGTTGAGGGCGTCGCCCTGCCGGCGGACCACCACCCAGTCGCCGTCACAGATGGCGGCATCGATCATCGAATCACCCGCGACCTTGAGCATAAAGAGCTCGCCGTGGCCCACGAGCTGGCGCGGCAGCGGCATAACGTCCTCGACCACCTGGTCGGCCAGGATCGGACCGCCGGCGGCGATGCGGCCCACCAGCGGCACCATGGCCGTGTCGGTGGCACTGGCCAGCTCGGAAACCGACAAGCCGCCGACAGTGCGCAGCCCGCTGGACTTCTCGATCCCGGAAACCTTGGACGTGCCCTCATCGAGGGTCAGCGGCATCAGCACTTCCATGGCGCGGGGACGCTTCGGGTCCCGGCGCAGGTAACCGAGCTTCTCCAGCTGCGAGAGCTGGTGGGTGACGCTGGAAAGGCTGGCGAGACCGACCGTGTCGCCGATCTCGCGCATGGACGGCGGGTAGCCATTGTCCGTTACCGAGCGCTGGATGGTCTCCAGGATCTTCTTCTGCCGGACGGTGAGGCTCTTGGGTGGCCGGGCTGCCTGCGGGCTCCGCTGGGTGGCCCTGCCGCCTGTGGCTTGTGCTGCCATGTTCGCCAACGCCTTTCCGTTCCGCCCGGCCGCCGTGGCTGCGGTTGCCGGGAACTTCCGGCCTGAGATGAAATGTCAGACCCTGCTGATCAACTGCAGAAGTGGTTGTTCTTTGACTCAAACGTAGGCCAGCCACACGGCTTTTTCAAACATTTGTTCTAGCGAGTCTCGACAATGTTCGTCAATAAGTGCTAAAACAGAGCAGGTGATGTTCGAATATGTGTTCTATTTGAACACCAGTCGGACTCAGCACAACGTTCGGTTCTTTGTTCGAAGGTTAGGCCGGTTGGCGGCGCGTATGTGGAGTACGCCGGGCGGCACAGTATGGTCCAGGAGGGCTCAGTTCATGTCAGCATCAAGCGCATTTCACGACACTTTCGGCCGCGACGCGTTCGGCAACTACGGCCGACCCGACGGCGGTGTATCGGATCACCAGCAGCGTTCCCTGGCCCAGCGCCCCTTCGCCGGCGCTCAGGGCTCCGACGGCCGGCCCAGCTTGGCCGGCCGCGGCGCGCGGGCCAAGCAGGCGCCGCTGCGTCTGACCCGGCGGGGACGCATTGTCTTCATTGGAGTGCCGCTGATCCTGCTGGCCGCGCTCATCCTGTCCCTCAGCGGCTTCCTCAACGCCCCGGCCAAGGCCGCGGAGTCAGCCGCCGATCTCTCCCTGACGCCAACCGTGTCCGTGACGGTTCAGCCCGGCGAGTCACTTTGGGCCATCGCAGAGGCCGTCGCGCCGGAGCGGGATCCGCGCGATGTCGTCGCGGATATCGTCCAGCTGAACAACCTGGACGCTGCCCGGGTCGTGCCGGGCCAGGCGCTCTTCATTCCGTCCAACTAGCCCCGGGAATCCGTCACAGTTTCAGCGCCTGCAGCGATCTCACTTAAACTAGTGAAGTGACTGACCAGTTAGAGCGCCTGAACCGACTTCCCCTCCGGACGAATCTGCGGGGCTTGACGCCGTATGGCGCCCCGCAGCTGGACGTCCCCATTTTGCTCAACGTGAATGAGAACACCCATGGTGTTCCGGCCGACGTCCGTGCCGCCATTACCGAAGCAGTCACGATTGCCGCAGTCGGCCTGAACCGCTATCCCGACCGGGAGTTCACGGAACTCCGCACGGCCCTGGCCGAATACCTCGGGCACGGACTGGGCGCGGACAACATCTGGGCCGCGAACGGCTCCAATGAAGTTCTCCAGCAGATCCTCCAGGCATTCGGCGGACCGGGCCGCACCGTCATGGGCTTCCCACCCACATACTCGATGTACCCGCTGCTCGCGGCGGGCACGGACACCGGGTACCTCGCCGGGACCCGCACCGCGGACTACGGGCTGAGCGCCGCGTCTGCCGCCCGCCAGGTCCGCGAGGCCGGGCCGAACATCGTTTTCCTTTGCTCCCCGAACAACCCCACCGGCACCGGGCTTGGCCTGGACGTCGTGGAGGCTGTCTACGAGGCCGGCGAAGCCAGCCAGACGATCGTGATCGTCGACGAGGCCTACCACGAGTTCGCCCACGACGGCACGCCCAGCGCCCTTTCCCTCCTGCCCGGCCGGGAACGCCTTATCGTCTCGCGCACCATGAGCAAGGCCTTCGCCCTCGCCGGCGCCCGGGTGGGCTACATGGCCGCAGCGCCCGAAGTGACCGACGCCCTGCGCCTGGTCCGGCTCCCGTACCACCTCTCCGCCATCACCCAGGCGACAGCCCTGGCCGCCCTGCACCACCGGGTCGCGCTGATGGCCGACGTCGAGGACATCAAACGCCAGCGCGACAGGATCGTCGCCGAACTCCAGCGGATGGGCCTCAAGCCGGCGGCTTCCGACTCCAACTACGTCTTCTTCGGCGGTCTGGACAATCCGCACGAGGTCTGGCAGGGCCTGCTCGACGCCGGCGTGCTGATCCGGGATGTCGGCATTCCGGGGCACCTGCGCGTCACCGCCGGGACTGAGACGGAAACCACAGCCTTCCTCGAAGCCCTCGAGCGGATCCTGGCCGGCCGCGCCGTACAGCCCGCCTAGACTTAACCCCAGGACATCCACCCTGCCTGCACGGCGGGCACCGCCGTCATCCAAAGGACACGCACATGAGCAACACCGGATCAACCGCTGCCGAGGGCCGGACCGCACGCATGGAACGGACCACCAGCGAATCATCGGTGCTGGTTGAGATCAACCTGGACGGCACCGGGGTCTCGGACATCAGCACCTCGGTGCCCTTCTATGACCACATGCTGACCGCGCTGAGCAAGCACTCCCTGATCGACATGACGGTCAAGGCCACCGGCGATACGCACATTGACGTCCACCACACGGTTGAGGACGTTGCCATCACCTTGGGCGAGGTCCTGCGGACCGCGCTCGGGAACAAGGCCGGTATCCGGCGGTTCGGCGAAGCCACGGTTCCGCTGGACGAGGCCCTCGCGCACGCCGTCGTCGACGTCTCCGGCCGCCCGTACCTTGTGCACGGCGGCGAGCCTGCCGGCCAGGAGTACCACCTGATCGGCGGACACTTCACCGGTTCGCTGACCCGCCACGTCTTCGAGGCGATCACGCTGCACGCCGGGATCTGCCTGCACATGAACGTGACCGCCGGCCGGGATCCGCACCACATCGTCGAGGCCCAGTTCAAGGCGTTCGCGCGCGCCCTGCGGGCCGCGGTCGAACCGGACCCCCGCGTCAAGGGCATTCCGTCGACCAAGGGTGCGCTGTGACCGGCAAGGTCCTGAAGGACGGCGCGATCATCGACCCCGACGCCGGCCGGAAGCCGGCGTCGCCCGAGGGCAAGCCCACCGTCACAGTCCTGGACTACGGCTCCGGCAACATCCGGTCCGCCGTCCGCGCCCTCGAACGCGCCGGCGCCGAGGTGATCCTTAGCTCCAAGCCGGAGGATGTGCTTAACGCCGATGGCCTCGTAGTCCCCGGGGTCGGTGCCTTCGAGACCGTGATGCGTGAACTCAAAGCCGTCGACGCGATCCGTATGATCGGCCGCCGCGTTGCCGGCGGCCGTCCCGTCCTGGCCATTTGCGTCGGACTGCAGGTTCTGTTCGAAGCCGGCGTCGAGCACGGCACTGAATCCGAAGGGATGGGGGAGTGGCCCGGCAAGGTGGAACTCCTCCCGGCCGACGTCGTACCGCACATGGGCTGGAACACGGTGTCCGTTCCGGAGGGCTCCAGCCTCTTCGCCGGTGTCGAGGACGAGCGCTTCTACTTCGTCCACTCCTACGGTGTCCAAAAGTGGGACTTCGACGTGATCCAGCCGCGGATGACGGCGCCGCTTGTCACCTGGTCGGATCACGGCGCCCCGTTCATCGCGGCCGTGGAAAACGGCCCGTTGTGCGCCACACAGTTCCACCCCGAGAAGTCCGGCGACGCCGGTGCGCGGCTGCTGCGCAACTGGGTCGAGGGCCTGCGCAGCCGAACCGGGACCGCCTAAATGTGGTCCATAGTGCTGATGGGCCTGGCCGGCCTGCTGGTCGGCGGCGGGCTGTCCTTCCGCCAGCAGAAAAGCCCGCGCTGGATCCAGGTTGTGTTCTACGTCCTGGCCGGCATGGCGCTGCTCGCTGCGTACCTCCTGACGCTGCCCGCCGCCTGACGCACTGCACCGCCGCACTGCACCGCCGCCGCCCCTGCCATCCCCGAAGAGCCGTCCCTAAGAGCTGAGGATCCACGATGACCACCGAAACCCCGCTGCCCGTGCTGGAGCTGCTGCCCGCCGTCGACGTCGTCAACGGCCAGGCTGTCCGCCTCGTCCAGGGCGAGGCCGGCAGTGAGACGAGCTACGGCACTCCCCTGGAAGCCGCGCTCAACTGGCAGCAGCAGGGGGCCGAATGGGTCCACCTCGTGGACCTCGACGCCGCCTTCGGCCGGGGCTCCAACGCCGACCTGCTCCGCGAAGTCGTCGGCCGGCTCGATATCAAGGTGGAGCTCTCCGGCGGCCTGCGTGACGACGAGTCGCTCGAGAAGGCCCTCGACCTGGGCGTTGCCCGCGTGAACCTGGGCACGGCAGCCCTGGAGAACCCGGAATGGACCGCCCGTGTGATCGAGCGGTTCGGCGACAAAATCGCCGTCGGCCTGGACGTCCGCGGCACGACCCTCGCCGGCCGCGGCTGGACCAAGGAAGGCGGGGACCTTTGGGACGTTCTCGCACGCCTCGAAGAGGCCGGCTGCTCCCGCTACGTCGTCACGGACGTCACCAAGGACGGCACGCTCCAGGGACCCAACGTGGAACTGCTGCGCCAGATGGTGGAGAAGACCGGCAAGCCAGTCGTCGCCTCCGGCGGGATCTCCAGCCTCGACGACCTCAAGGTCCTGCGCTCCCTCGTGCCGCTCGGCGTCGAGGGCGCCATCGTCGGCAAGGCCCTCTACAACGGCAACTTCACCCTGCCCGAGGCCCTCGACGTCGCCGGCCGCCGCTAGCCGGTCCACAGCATGGAACCCCAGCCAGCCGGCAACAGCGCCGCCGACACCTCCGCCCCGCCGCGCCCGCTGCCCGGCCATATCGCCGCTGCCCTCGCCGGCGCCGGGGGAGCAACCGACTCGGCGGGACAGCCCTGGGCCGGGCGCAGCCTCACCGGCGACGACGCCACGATCCACAACTTCGAGGACGACGACGGCGCTGCCGACGCCGGCTACCTCGCCGCACTGGCTGCCCTCGCGTCCGGCGACGGCGACGAGGCTGAGGTGGTGGCCGCGCTGGCCACGGCCCGGGTTTTTGTGCCGATCCTCGCCACGCTCGCCGAGGAAGCCGAAGGCGCCGGCGGGCTGCGGGCCGACAAACAGGCTGACATGGCCCTGGTGACGCTCAAGGCACCGGACGGCCGGACAGCGATGCCCGTGTTCACTTCAGCCGCCTCGCTCGAGGCCTGGCACCCGGCGGCCCGCCCGGTGGCTGTTTACGCTGCCCGCGCGGCACTCTCCGCCGTCGCCGAGGGCGCGGAACTGCTCGTGCTCGACCCGGGCTCCCCGGTGACCTTTGTTGTGCGACGCCCGGCGGTGTGGGCCCTGGCGCAGCAGCGGGACTGGACGCCGTCGTATGCTGATCCCGAGCTCGCCGGGAGCCTCGGCGGGGCCGCCGCTGGCTTTCCCGCGGTCCGCCGTGTTGAAATTCATCCAGGCGGTGGAGTCGCCTCGCTGACAGCCGATGGAACGCGGCTGCCGGGCGGAGGTGCCGGCCCGGAAGTCCGGGTAGTGCTCTATCTTGAAGACGGGCTCGACGCCGCCGGTGTCCAGTCCATCGTGTCCGGCCTCAACGATGCCTGGGCAAGGAATGAAGTACTTGCTGAGCGGGTTGACTCGATCGAGGTCAAATTGCAGCGCGCAGCACAGTAGCTGACGGCCCGCGGGGGAGATCCAGGTGCTGCCGCCGGTAAGTACCAGAGGGATGTAGTCCGTGAACTTCGCGCTGTACCGGGAACTGCTGGCCGTTCGGCCGATCAGGCGGCTCCTGCTGATTGGCATGGTTGCCCGCATACCGCACTCCGCGGCGGGGGTCCTGCTGACCCTGCACATTGTGCTGACGCTCGGCCAGGGCTACGCGGCCGCGGGCGCCGCTGCCGCCGTGATGACCATTGGCATTGCCGTCGGTGCGCCCTGGCGCGGCCGGCGGGTCGATACCGTCGGCCTGCGGCGCGCCCTCATCCCGTCGGTCATCTCAGAGACAGTCATTTGGTCGGTTGTGCCGCATGTGTCCTACGAACTGCTGCTGCCGCTGGTGTTCGTCGGCGGGCTGCTGACGCTGCCGATCTTCAGTGTGGTGCGCCAGTCCCTCGGCGTCCTCGCCACTGGGGAGCAGCGCCGGACAGCCTTTGCCCTCGACGCCATCTCCACGGAGCTGGTCTTTATGATGGGCCCCGCCGCCGGCGCCCTGGTCGCAACCGCCGGATTCTCGGTCCTGGGGCTGACCGTCGTCGGCATCGCCACCTCGGTGTCCGGGCTCTTCCTGATGTGGTTCAACCCGCCGACCCGCAGCGCCGAATGCGACGCCACGTCCGATCCAGAGTCCGATGCCGTGTTTGAGGCAAGCCAGCAGGAAGCCGCCGAGGTCGCCGTCGTCGCCGCTGCGCCGGCGCACCTGCAGGAAGCCGCCGCCGAGTTCGCCCCGCTCGCTGCGGCGGGTGAACGCCGCCGTGTGGCGGCCGGGCTGCGGCGCCGGGTGATCCACAATTTCAGCTGGTTCACTCCGGCCGTGGCTGCCGTCTTCGCCGTCGCTGCCGGGGCCGGCATGATCCTCAGCGGCAGTGACGTCGGGATCGTTGCGTCGCTCGAAACCGGCGGCCACCAGGCCGAGATCGGACTGGTGTTCATCTTCTGGTGCGGGGCCTCGGTGGTTGGCGGACTGATCTACGGCGCCATGCATCGGCCGATTTCGCCGATCCTGCTGCTCCTGGGCATGTCGGCCCTGACCATTCCGATGGCTTTCGCGCGGGACACGTGGACCCTTAGCCTGCTCTCGCTGCTGCCGGGCCTGTTGTGTGCACCGGTGCTTTCGGCAGCCTCCGAGAAGGTCGCCGAACTTGTGGACGAGCGCCGCCGCGGTGAGGCGATGGGTTGGTATGGTTCCGCGCTCACCGGCGGCGTCGCCTTCGGCGCACCGCTTGCCGGGGTCTTTATCGACGGCATCGGTGCCTCGTCCGGATTTGTGGCCGTGGGAGTGGGCGGGGTGCTGCTGTGCCTGGTGGGACTCGTGCTGCAGCGCCGCCGCCGGCGGCGCCTTGCTGCTGCCTGACGGGCACCGCCGGGGCAGCGGTTCCCGGATGGCGCGCGTGGACTGCCGCAGGGGCGGCAACAACACCGGCAACGGCTTTCACGACGGCCCTTAAATGACGGCGGCGGGCGGACCGATGTGGTCCGCCCGCCGCAGCGTAGTCGCTGAATTACTCCGGGTGCTTTAGTTGACCGCTCCGGTGTACTTCTCGCCCGGGCCCTTGCCCGGCGCGTCCGGAATAATGGATTCCTCGCGGAAGGCCAGCTGCAGGGACCGCAGGCCGTCGCGCAACGGGCCGGCGTGCTGGGAACCGATTTCGGGCGCTGCGGCAGTGACCAGTCCGGCGAGGGCCGTGATCAGCTTGCGGGCCTCGTCGAGGTCCTTGAGTTCTTCGGCGTTGTCCTCGGCGGCGAGGCCAAGCTTCACGGCGGCGGCACTCATGAGGTGCACGGCTGCGGTGGTGATGACCTCGATGGCGGGCACCTCGGAAATGTCGCGGATCTGCTGTGAGACGTCGCCCTGGGCGCTGGCGGGCTCGTAAACGTGTGAATTACTTTCTGAAGTGCTCATGCTGGTAAGCTTGTCACAGACCGACTGAATGTCGTTATTTCACAGTAGTCAAGTATTCACAGTTGTTATGTACCTGCGGTTATACTGCAGCGGTGTAACGGCCGGAGCCCGTCGGCAACCAACATGCCTGTCATGGAGGTGTGCCGGACGGGATTTCTTCTGTAGAATCGACTTTCAGTCAGCAAGCGGAGTTCTCTCCCACCCGCGTCAGCCGCTCTCCTTCGGGAAGCTTCGCAAGAAGCAAGGTTGCCGGGTACCTGGTCGGGCATTCCTCCCGGGCGTCAGCCTGGCGGGATGCATGCCGCCTCACACGAGGCAGGCAGCACCGATCTTCGAGGCCTTCGATTGCTCCGGCAATTGGGGGCCTTCTCTTTTTGCCGGTGGAATACCCCTCACGAACACAGGAGCCTTAACATTAGCGAGCCAAGAATCAATGAGCGTATCCGCGTCCCCGAGGTGCGGCTGGTCGGCCCTGCAGGCGAGCAAGTAGGCGTTGTCCGTATTGAGGATGCCCTGCGTTTGGCTGCCGAGTCCGATCTTGATCTCGTTGAGGTTGCACCGCAGGCCAAGCCTCCGGTGTGCAAACTGATGGACTTCGGCAAGTACAAGTACGAAGCCGCCGTCAAGGCACGCGAAGCCCGGAAGAACCAGACCAACACGGTTCTGAAGGAAATCCGCTTCCGCCTCAAGATCGACACCCACGACTACGAGACGAAGCGCGGCCACGCGCTCCGCTTCCTCGGCGCCGGTGACAAGGTCAAGGCCATGATCCAGTTCCGCGGCCGTGAGCAGCAGCGCCCCGAGATGGGCATCCGCCTGCTCCAGCGCTTCGCCGACGACGTCGCTGAAGTCGGCGTCGTTGAGTCCAGCCCGCGGATCGATGGCCGGAACATGGTCATGGTGGTCGGTCCCCTGAAGAACAAGGCGGAAGCCAAGGCAGAGGCCCGCCGCGCATCGCAGCGTGCGGAAGCCAAGGCCGAGAACGAAGCCAAGGCTTCGGGCACGGGCCGTGTCGACACGTCCGGCGCGGCGGATGCACCCCTGACCCAGTCGCTCGCCGATCTTCTCCCGGAGGGCTACCAGGTCCGTACCGAACCCGAGGCTGAGGTAACCGAAGCTGAAGTAACCGCAACGGAGACTCCGGCAACGGAGGCCCCCGCCGTGGAGGCTGCTCCCGCCGTCGACGAGGCCCCGGCCGAGAAGACCGAAGAAGCCGTGGTTCCGGCCCAGGCCGAGGAAGCCCCGGCTTCCAAGGTTCCGGCCACGGAAACGCCGAAGCAGGAGGCCCCCAGGGCTCCTAAGGCTGCCCCGAAGCGTGAAGCCCCGAAGACTGAGGCTCCTAAGGCCTCAGCCCGGCCGGCTGTAGCCAAGGCGCCCGCAGCGCCCAAGGCTGCCGCTAAGGCTCCGGAAGCCGCACAGGTTCCCGAGGCTGAAAAGTCCGCTCCGGCGGCTGCGCCGAAGCCGGTTGCGGCACCGAAGCCGATTCCGCGGCCGTCGGCGCCGAAGCCTGCTGCACGGCCGGCGGCCCCGAAGGCCGCCGCCAAGCCGGCGAGCAAGAAGACCAACTAGTTCAGGCTGCCGGACAGCAATGTCCGGCGGCAAGCAACCAGCACGCCGCCCGCAGGGACGGCTGCACGAAAGACTGCAGACCCTGTCTGCGGATACGTAAGGAGATCGGTTCCCATGCCGAAGATGAAGACCCACAGTGGTGCTAAGAAGCGCTTCAAGCTGACCGGCAGCGGCAAGCTGCGCCGCCAGCAGGCCAACCGCCGCCACTACCTCGAGCACAAGTCCTCCAGGCTGACCCGCCGCCTTGCCGGCGACAAGATCGTCTTCAAGGGCGACGCCAAGGTCATCCGGAAGATGCTCGGCATCTAAGTTCCAAGTTCTCTGACTGTTGCCACCTGGCACCAGTCAACTACCAAAAAGGCTTCTCAGGCCAGCCGGTTGTTCCGGCAGTAGATGCTTGGGATCAGATTTTCTAAGGAGTACGCACGTGGCACGTGTGAAGAGGGCGGTCAACGCCCACAAGAAGCGCCGGGTTATTCTTGAGCGCGCCAAGGGCTACCGTGGACAGCGTTCACGCCTGTACCGCAAGGCCAAAGAGCAGCTGCTGCACTCGTTTGTGTACAGCTACGGTGACCGCAAAAAGAAGAAGGGCGACTTCCGCCGCCTGTGGATCCAGCGCATCAATGCTGCATCCCGCGCCAACGGCCTGACCTACAACCGTCTGATCCAGGGCCTCAAGGCCGCTGAGGTCGAGGTTGACCGCCGGATGCTGGCCGAGCTTGCCGTTTCCGACGCCAATGCCTTCGCCGCGCTGGTCAAGATCGCCAAGGATTCGCTGCCCGCCGACACGTCGGCTCCGGCCGTCCAGGCTGATGCTGCACCGGCCGCAAAGAAGCCTGCTGTCAAGAAGGCTCCCGCCAAGAAGCCGGCTGCCAAGAAGCCTGCCGCTGCTGAGGCTGCTGAGTAGTACTCCCGTAGTTCGCACGAACTGCCTCGTTCAAGAACCGGCTGGAAAAGCCACTAAGGTTCTTATATGAACGAAACCGGGCGCCCGCAAGATGTACACCTTTCCAATCCCCGAGCTGATCGGGTGAGGAAAGTGGCACAACTCGCCGGGCGCCCGGCCCGTTTAAAGCGCCGCGAGTTCCTGGCGGAGGGACCGCAGGCGGTCCGGGAAGCCCTGGCCCTGCACCAGAAGAGGATTGCTGCGGGGGAGCCCGGCATCGTCTATGAGGTTTACGCGAGCGAGTCCTGCCTGGACCGGCACCCGGACCTGGAGACACTCGCGGAGGGAACCACCGCCTACCTGGCCACCGACGAAGTGCTCGCCGCGATGGCGGACACCGTCACCCCGCAGGGCATCCTCGCCGTCTGCGGATTCCTGGACGTCAGCCTTGAGCAGGTACTCGACGCCGGCCCGCGGCTGCTTGCCGTGCTGTGCGAGGTCCGCGACCCCGGCAACGCCGGCACCGTGCTGCGTGCCGCCGACGCGGCCGGCGCGGACGCCGTCGTGCTGACTGCGTCCAGCGTGGACATCTACAACCCCAAGGCCGTGCGCTCGACGGCGGGATCCCTCTTCCACCTGCCTGTTGTGCTCGGCGCCGAGGTCGAGGAACTCGTGGCCCGCTGCAAGGAACGCGGCATTGGGGTCCTCGCGGCGGACGGCCGCGGCCAGCTGGACCTGGACCGGCTGCAGGACCAGAACGCGGCCCGGCGGCTCGGCGCACCCAGCCTGGACTCCGAGTATGCGCTGGAAGGCCCCACGGCGTGGCTCTTCGGCAACGAAGCGCAGGGCCTGTCCGAGGAAGAACTTGCCCTCGCGGACCACCGTGTGGCGGTTCCGGTCTACGGTGCCGCAGAGAGCCTCAATCTCGGCACCGCGGCCACCGTCTGCCTCTACGCCAGTGCCCGCTCGCAGCAGGACGGCGCAGCCCCGCGCGGATAAACGGTCCCGTTCGGCGGGGTAGGGCCCGGCAAGAGAGCCCCAAAAGAGGGCCCCAAAAGAGGGCCCGGCAAGAGGGCATCGGAACAGGGCAAAAAATCGGCGGGGGTCCACCGGATGGTGGGCTCCCGCCGTCGTTGCTCACCGTCCCGCACCGTGGGTGCCGGGCGGTGGCGAGTGCCTTTACGTGGTCTTGTTGCGGCCTGTGACAGCGCCGTAAATGCCGGCAACCACCAAGCCGCCGACAATCGCCAGGATCCAGGAGCCGAGGTTCCAGAATTCCATCCGGCCACCGCCGAACAGCAGGTCGCCGATCCAGCCGCCGACCACGGCACCGACTACGCCGAGCACGAGACTGGTTACCCAGCCGCCGCCGACCTTGCCAGGCATGATTGCCTTGACGATTGCACCAACTATGAGTCCGAGAATGATCCAGCCTAGAAAGCCCATTACTCCTCCTACATATTCGTCGGCATTCAAAGGGTGAATCCCGATTATGGCTTCAAGCTAACATAGGCCCGTTTGCTTGTCAGCAGGATCACACCCAATCGTTATCTGCCCCGTGACCTGCGCCGTTCCCGGTCGCCAGGGCTCCGCGTCCACGGGTGCGCCGCTGATCCGGGCGGCGCTGCGATCCGGTGATAACGGGTACGGTATTCCTTGTGGGTGCAGGCATCGGCCCGAGTCCACGACCTGGTCGAACCCCTAAGGAGAAGCTCTCTTGGCTGCAAATGGCGGTACCAAGGCGATTGTTGCGGCGCTTGCTGCGAACCTGACCATCGCCGTCCTCAAATTCGTCGCGTATTTCCTGACGTTTTCCTCATCGATGCTGGCCGAAGCGATCCACTCGCTCGCTGACTCCGGCAACCAGATCCTGCTGCTGGTGGGTGGCAAAAAGGCCAAACGGGCCGCGAGCCCGGAGCATCCGTTCGGCTACGGGCGCGAACGTTACATTTACGCGTTCATTGTCTCGATCGTGCTGTTCAGCGTGGGTGGCCTCTTTGCCCTGTACGAAGCGTGGGGGAAGATCCAACACCCGCATGCCATCGAGGGCGCGTTCTGGTGGGTTCCGCTCGCTGTGCTTATCGGCGCCATCATCGCCGAATCCTTCTCCTTCCGGACCGCGATCATCGAATCCAACCACGTCCGCGGCAAGCAGAGCTGGGTCAAATTCGTCCGCAGCGCCAAGCAGCCGGAGCTGCCCGTCATCCTGCTCGAAGACCTCGGCGCCCTTGTGGGCCTGGTCTTCGCCCTCTTCGGCGTGAGCCTGACCCTTCTCACCGGCAACGGCATCTGGGATGCCCTGGGCACCGCGATGATCGGGTTCCTGCTCGTGGCCATTGCCGCTGTGCTGGCCATCGAGACCAAGTCGCTGCTGCTCGGCGAATCGGCCACCAAAGACGACGTTGCCACGATCAGGGCGGCCATCGAGTCCGATGGCACCTCGATCATCCATCTCAAGACCCTGCACCTGGGCCCGGAGGAACTGCTGGTGGCCGCCAAGATCAGCATCGGCCACTCCGATACGGGCCAGGAAATCGCCAAGGCGATCGACGGCGCCGAAACCCGGATCCGCGACGCCGTGCCGATCGCCCGGGTCATCTACCTCGAACCGGACATTCAGCGGGTCAGCACGCCGTAGCGGGCGCTGGCCGGAGATCCTGCAGAGTCCGGGGCCGCTGGTCCGATAGCCGCAGCGCGGGCTACCGGACCAGCGGCCTCTTGCGTTCCACCAGCCCGCTGATCAGGGCGACGCCGAGGCCCAGAACGGCCAGTCCGGCCCCGACGAGGGCGGGTGCGACATAGCCCCAGCCCCAGGCGATTACGAGGCCGCCGAGGAAGGCGCCCAGGGCGTTGGCGACATTGAGGGCCGCGTGGTTTAGCGACGAGGCCAGCGAGGGCGCATCCGGAGACGCATCCAGCAGCCGGGTCTGCAGGGCAGGGACCAGCAATGCGCCCGCGGCGCCGACCACAAAGACCATCACATAGGCGGACCACGGCCAGTGCACCGCGACGGCGTAAACCACGAGCGCCACGGCAATGCCCGGCAGCACCCAGTAGATCGTCCCCATCACGGACCTGTCAGCAATCCGGCCGCCGACGATGTTGCCGACCACCATGCCCAGCCCGTACAGCGCGACCACCAGCGGCAGCCAGGCCGCGGGAATGCCCGCCACGGAGGTCATGGTGTGGGCGATGTACGTGTAGGTGGCGAAGAAACCGCCGAAACCGACGATGCCGATCAGGATCGCCAGCCAGACCTGGAGCCGCTTGAGGGCACCGAGTTCGCGGCGGAAGCTCGCATCAGCGTGCGGCTTCTGGAACGGCAGGAACTTCCAGAGCATCGCCAGCGTGAGGATGCCGATGACGCCCACCAGCAGGAACAGCAGCCGCCAGCCATAGGTCTGGCCCAGCCAGGTGCCAAAGGGAACGCCGATGACATTGGAGACGGTCAGGCCGGCCATGACCATTGAAATGGCCCAGCCGCGCTTGGTCGGTGCGACCAGCGACGCCGCGATCACGGCCGCCACCCCGAAGAAGGCCCCGTGCGGCAGGCCGGCGGCGAAGCGTGACACGAGCATCGTGCCGTAGTCGGGTGCGATGAAGGAGGTCAGGTTTGCGATGCTGAAAAACAGCATAAGTCCCAAGGCCAGGTACTTCCGCGGCATCTTGGCGCCGACGGCGGCCAGCAACGGGGCTCCGATCACCACGCCGAGGGCATAGGCAGAAATCAGGTGGCCCGCCTCCGGGGTGCTGATGCCGAGCCCTTGCTCCACCTCCTTGAGCAGGCCCATCATGGTGAACTCCGTCGTGCCGATGCCGAATCCGCCCATGGCAAGGGAAACGATGGCGAGGGCAACATGGCGGGTGCCGGACTTGGGCGTCGCCGGGGCTTGGGTGGTGGTAGTCATTCGTCTGCTTTTCGGTGACGTCCCCGGCGCGAGGCAGGAGAAAACGGCAATTAAATCTGTTGTGTGGGTTGATGTATGTAACGGGGCGGGCACGCTCGGTATTCCGGGTACTCGCCGAAGGCGGACCATTTCATTCTCCCCTAAGCCGGCAGCGCACCTAGACTTGGGGCGTGACTGAATTGATCAGCGTCGTAGGCGGCGCGGTACTGGACTCCCTGGCCGCACCCGGGCGGCTGCTCGTGGCGCGGCGGACGGCGCCCCCGCGGTTCGCCGGCATGTGGGAGTTTCCCGGCGGCAAGGTCGAGTCCGGCGAGTCAGCCGAGCAGGCCCTGCACCGTGAGCTGCTCGAGGAACTTGGCGTGACCATCCGGCTCGGCGCCGAGCTGGGCGGCGGATCCGCCGACGGCTGGCCGCTCAACGAGCGCGCTGCGATGCGGGTGTGGTTCGCGGAACTGGTCGACGGCGTGCCCCACCCCCTCCAGGACCACGATGAGCTGCGCTGGATCGACCTCAGGGACCGCGACGAAGTGCTGGGTCTGCCGTGGATCCCGGCTGACCTGCCCATCGTCGAGGCGCTGCTGGACAGGCTGCGGGTTTCGGATCCGTCGGCCGTTTCCGCGAACTGAGCAAAGCTCGTCGGCCGCTGCGGCCCCACCTCTCGCCAAAGCGTCAAGCATGTGACTACGCTGAAGCGAATCGAGAGGAGCAACCCGTGCAGGTCGGTGTCAGACGGGAGCAACGGGCAGGGGAGCGCAGGGTTGCTGCCACCCCGGAGACGGTGCAACAACTCAGGGCCCTCGGCCTGGACGTGGCTGTGGAGATCGATGCGGGCGCCGAGGCCGGGTATGCGGACGCCGCGTTCGCTGCGGCCGGAGCGTCCATCGTTCCCGAGCTGACCGCCGACTCCCTGGATGTCCTGCTGCACGTCCGGCCGCTCGAACCGGAGGCCGCCGCGCGGCTCCGCCCAGGCACCATCACGATCGGTTTCGCCTCCCCGGGGTCCGAACTGCCCGGTGTGCACGCCCTCGCCGCCGCAGGGGTCACCTCCTTTGCGCTGGAGCTCGTGCCGCGCATCTCCCGGGCCCAGTCGATGGACGCACTCAGTTCCCAGGCGCTCGTCGCCGGCTACCGCGCCGTGCTGGAGGCGGCCCTGCGCTATCCCAGGTTCTTCCCGCTCTACATGACGGCCGCCGGAACCATCCCGCCCGCCCGGGTGCTCGTCCTGGGGGCCGGCGTCGCCGGACTGCAGGCGATCGGCACCGCGAAACGTCTCGGGGCGCGGGTCTCCGCCAACGACATCCGCGCGGCCTCCGCCGACGAGGTCGCCTCGATGGGCGGCACTTTCATCCACCTTGACCTCGACGCTGCCGCGGAGGGCAGCGGCGGTTACGCCCGTGAGCTTGGCGAGGACCGGGCCACACGCCAGCGGGCCCTGCTCGCCCCGCACGTGGCAGTGGCGGATGTCCTGATCACGACGGCGGCCATCCCCGGCCGTGCGGCCCCCCTGCTGGTGACGACGCAGATGGTGGCCGGCATGCGGGCCGGTTCGGTCGTCGTCGATCTGGCTGCGGAATCCGGCGGAAACGTCGAAGGAGTTGTCGCAGGCCGGGACCTCCAGATCCCGGTGGACGGCGGTTCCGTGACCCTGGTGGGGCTGCAGGACGCCGCCTCGGCGATGCCCTCCGATGCTTCCCGGCTGTTCGCCAAGAACGTCGCTAACCTGCTGGCCCTGATGACCTCCGACGGCAAAGTTGTCCCGGACTTCGACGACGAGGTCGTCGCCGGCGCCTGCCTCACCT
Organism: Pseudarthrobacter sp. HLT1-3; assembly: GCF_059383535.1. NCBI lineage: Bacteria > Bacillati > Actinomycetota > Actinomycetes > Micrococcales > Micrococcaceae > Pseudarthrobacter > Pseudarthrobacter sp. HLT1-3. The sequence goes on from NZ_JBWZCJ010000017.1 coordinate 73,626, forward strand.
ACGGTGGCACGGTGCGGCATGCCGCTACCGCCGAAGCACTGGAGGCTCTCAAATGATGGATCCGATCACGCTGTTGACCGTGGTGGTGCTCGCCGTTTTCGTGGGATTCGAGGTCGTCTCCAAGGTGACCAGCAAGCTGCACACTCCGCTGATGTCCGGCGCCAACGCCATCCACGGGATCATCCTGGTCGGCGCCATTATCGTGGCCGGGCAGGCGAGTGACCCGTGGCTGCTGATGGTGGCCCTGATCGCCGTCGTGCTGGCGACCGCCAACCTTGTCGGTGGATTCGTCGTCACGGACCGGATGCTGGAGATGTTCGGCAGCCGGAAGCCCTCGCGGCCCCGTGCAGGTGCCGGGGAGGATGTCACATGAGCGTCCTCGGGCCCGGATGGACCGCGCTGTTCTACCTGGCGGCTGCTGTCTGCTTCATCCTCGCGCTGAAAGGCCTGAGCTCGCCACGGACCGCCCGGCGGGGCAACGCCATCGGGGCGGCCGGCGCCCTCGTGGCCGTCGTCACGGTGTTCCTCTCCGCGAAACTGGAGAACATCCCGCTGATCATCGCCGCGATCGCGGTCGGTTCCGCAGTTGCCGTCCCGGTGGCCCGGCGCGTGCAGATGACCCAGATGCCGCAACTGGTGGCCCTGTTCAACGGGGTCGGCGGCGGCGCCGCAGCGCTGGTCGCGGTGCTGGAACTGGGCCACAGCGGGGACCCCTGGGTGCGGCTGGCCGTCGTGTTCACGATGCTGGTCGGCGCGGTCTCCTTCGCCGGCTCGGCCGTGACGGTGGGCAAGCTGCAGGAGCTGATCAGCACCCGCCCCCTGCTGTTCCCCGGAATGCCGGTGGTAATGGGTGTTGTGGTGCTGGGGGCCGTCGCCGCCGGAGGCCTCGTTGTCATCACCGGTTCGGTCGGCTGGGCGGTGGCGCTGCTGGTGTTGGGCCTGGTGGCAGGACTTCTGCTGGTCCTTCCCGTCGGCGGGGCCGACGTGCCGATTGTGATTTCCCTGCTCAACGCTTTCACGGGGCTCGCGGTCGCCGCGTCAGGCATTGTGCTGGGCAATGTGCTCCTGCTGGTTGCCGGCACGCTGGTTGGGGCCAGCGGTACCATCCTGACCAAGGTGATGGCGTCCGCTATGGGCCGCGGCGTGACAGGAATTATGTTCGGCGCTTTCCGGGGCGGCTCGACGGCGGGATCCACCGTGCAGAGCGACCGGCCCGTACGCTCCTCCTCGCCGGAGGACGTCGCCGTCCAACTCGGCTATGCCCAGCGGGTGGTGATCGTCCCCGGCTACGGGCTTGCCGTGGCCCAGGGCCAGCACACCATCGCGGAGCTCGCCATTGCGCTGGCGGCCCGCGGCGTCGAGGTGGTCTTTGCCATCCACCCGGTGGCCGGACGGATGCCAGGCCACATGAACGTGCTCCTCGCGGAAGCCAACGTTCCGTATGAGGCGTTGAAGGAGCTGGAGGAAGCCAACCCGGAGTTCCCCAACACCGACGTGGCGCTCATCGTGGGCGCCAATGACGTCGTGAATCCCGCAGCCAAGTCCACCCCCGGGGCGCCGATCTACGGGATGCCGATCCTGGAGGTGGCCCAGGCCGGGCAGGTGGTGTTCCTGAAACGCTCGATGCGGCCCGGTTTCGCCGGGATCGAGAACGAGCTGCTGTTTGATCCGAAGACCACGCTCCTGTTTGGTGACGCGAAGGACTCCCTCACCCGCGTCCTGGGCGCCGTGAAGGCGCTCTAACAGTCGGCCCGCGGCCCGCAAAGCGTTCTAATCGGCGTCTCAAGAAGGCCTTGGAAAGGTCCTGCCAAGAAACCCTCCAGCGGTCCCGCTAGAAGAGGGTGGGCTGCGCCGCCTCTGTTGCCGCCCGCGTGCCGGACGGGAGTGCCGCCGTGTCGGGGATGCTTCCGGCCGGGTACTGCGCTTCCTCCTCCCGCGGATCAGTGCTGCCCGGATCGTCGTTGAGGTCGCGGTGGCTGAATCCCTGCGAGCCGGAGAAGCCGTGCCGGGCTTTGAAGTACCGGATGCGTCCGGAGAGCCAGGTCCGGTACTCCTTGGAGGCGTAGGAGCCGGTGCCGTACAGCCGCCGGTACTTTCCGGCGAGCTGGGGATGCTCCCGGGCGATCCACTGCATGAACCATTCGCGGGTTCCGGGCTTGAGGTAGAGGGCTCCGGCGGTGACGCCGGTGGCGCCCGCCGCGGCCAGGGAGCCGAACAGGGAATCCAGGGCCTCGTCGCTGTCCGAGAGCCAGGGCAGGATGGGCATGGCCATCACCCCGCACGGCAGCCCCGCCTCCCGAAGCCGGCTGATCAACTCCAGGCGCGCCCGGGGACCGGGTGTCCCCGGCTCGACGGCCTCGGAGAGGTGCTCGTCCGTCATCGCCAGCGAGATGCCGACGCCCACGGGCACCTGGGCCGCGGCATGCTTCAGGAGCGGGATGTCCCGGGCCAGCAGCGTGCCCTTGGTCAGGATCGACAGGGGAGTGCCCGAATCCGCCAGGGCCCCAATGATGCCCGGCATGAGCTGGTAGCGGCCCTCGGCCCGCTGGTAGGGATCCGTGTTGGTGCCCAGGGCCACGTGCTGCCGCCCCCAGGAGGGCTTGGCCACTTCCCGGCGCAGGACCTCGGCGGCGTTGATCTTGACGACCACCTGGCTGTCAAAATCCAGCCCGGCGTCGAAATCGAGGTAGGTGTGGCTTTTCCGGGCGAAACAGTAGACGCAGGCGTGGCTGCAGCCGCGGTAGGGGTTGATGGTCCATTCAAAAGGCATCCGTGAACCGGCGACCACTTTGTTGAGCACCGATTTGGCGGTGACCTCATGGAAGGTGACCCCGGCGAACTCGGGCGTGGTCACGGAACGCACCAGCCCGATCAAAGGGAGCAGGGGATCGGTAGAAGGGACCGCCGGGGATGCGCTCCCCGCCCCACCGGTACCAGTAGCAACTGGTGTGCCACCCGAGGCGTTGCGCCCGCTGGCCTTGTCCACGAGGGCAGTGCCTCCGGGCACCGGTTTCAGTGCTTGTGCGTCCCATCTCATGGACCTATTCGAATATATGTTCTAGTTTAAGTCAAGGACCCTTGGGGGCAAGTCGCTGGACGTGCCTCACAGAAAGGACGGTGCCCCAGAGGAAAACCATGAGGTCCCGGCAGCACGCCTGCTCAGGTGGCCCGACTCTGCTCGCGTCGTCCCGTTGCCGCCCTCAGCTGTCCCTTGCGCTGCCTGGTGTTGTGGTTACTGACGAACGAACCTAAGGGAGTGAGTAGGGGCCACAGCATAAGGACGTCCAGCCGGAGCCCACAGTCTCTGACGGAGGGGCCTTGCCTAATCGCACGCCATTTCCACGATGTCCAGGCACTGGATCAGGACGTGTTCGGGCTGCCGTGGATCATCACGCCAGATTCGGACTGGTAGTTCCCTGGTGAGAGTTCTGATGCCGGTGATGCGGTCCAGATACACGGTACGGATCTCCACAAGACGTCGCTCAGTGGCGAGCGTGCCCTCGAAGAGCAGCACAAAGTCGGGACTTGGGGTGTCGAAGGTGATCTTGATTTCAACGTCACCTTCGGCGTCGTGTTGAACGGCAAGGGCCAGCATGCTGCTGGACTGCCAAACATTGGCCACCCCGTCGATGTCCGGGACCTCCGGATTGTCTTCGGTTTCCAAAAGCATCAGGGCATTCGGAAAACCGGCGCTCGAATTGAAGAGATAGCTCATGCCGGGACTCCTTAGGAACTTGGGGTCTGCGCCCTATTGACGCGCTGACGTCAGTATCTCCAGGAGTCTTTTCGAAAGGGTGGATTTGGCCGCCGTCTTGCATTCTCAGGCACCGCCGGCCGACCCCACGGCGGACCGCCTTGTAGGCTGGGGCGATGATTCTCCTGACAGGTTTCGAGCCCTTCGGCGGCGAAAGCATCAACCCGTCGTGGTCGGCAGCGCGGGAAGCGGCGGCCCGGCTCCGGACCGAGGGAATCGACGCTCGGGCCGTGGAGCTGCCCTGCGTCTTTGGGGGAGCGATTCGCGTGCTGGAAGCGGCGCTGGAGGAGCACCGCCCGGAGCTAGTGGTCTGTGCCGGCCAGGCCGGCGGACGTTCCCGGGTTTCGCTGGAACGGATCGCGATCAACTGCGATGATGCGCGGATCCCGGATAATGCGGGCAGCGTGCCCGTGGACCAGGCGGTGGTCGCCGGGGGACCGGCCGCGTACTTCAGCACTCTTCCGGTGAAGGCGGCGCTCGCGGCGCTCCTGGCGGCGGGGATCCCCGCCGAGGTATCCCAGACCGCAGGCACGTACGTCTGCAACCACGTCTTTTACGGTCTGATGCACGCTCTGCGGCTTAGGCCCGGAACGCGGGGAGGGTTTGTCCACGTTCCGTACGTGCCGGCACAGCTGCCGCCGGGGAGCACGGATCCGGCGCTGCCGCTGGAACAGCTGGCGCAGGCGCTCGCCGTCGTCGTCCGGAGCGCCCTGGCGACGACGGCGGACCTGAAGTTCGCCGCCGGAGCCACGCACTAGCGGTCCCGGGTGCTGCCGGCCCGAGCCTGCCGGCCCAGGGTGCTGCCGCCCCCGAGCCTGCCGGCCCCGGGTGCTGCCGCCCCCGAGCCTGCCGGCGCCTATTTCTGGTGGCTGGGGCGCCTCAGCCGAGCAGTTCCCACACCACATTCACCGTGGCGCTGACGCTGGATTCGCCCGCCTCCACGGTGAGCGACTCCACCGCGGCGGCCCGCTGCATTTTCGCCACCGGGATCGGTGCCGGGTACCCGGTCTGCTGCGTGAGGGAAACAACCTTGCCCAGTGCGGCTCCGGCGAGGGACGCGAAGTGCCCGGCCGTAGTGAGGGCGTCCTGCCAGGCGGCCTCGCGGGCACGCGCCGTAACGGCGGCGGGATCGGCGAAACCAAGTTCCAGCCCGTTCAGCCGGACAGCGTTGCCGCCGGCTGCGACCGCGGCGGCGATGACCTCCGAGGATTTGCCCAGTTCCCTGAGCCGGACGCTCAGCACGCTCGAGGCCAGGTAGCCCGAGACGACCTGGCCGCGGCCCTCCTGCCAGTTCACCTCGGCGCGGACATTGAGTCCCGTCGTCGTGATATCCGGATTCGCCACGCCGTAATGGCGGAGTTCCGACGTGATGGCCGCGGAGACGCGACCCGCCTCGCCGTAGGCAGCACCGACGTCCTCCTGGCGGCACTCGACGCCGATCGAGAGGGTCAGCAGATCAGGTACAGCTTCCGCGCTGCCGGATCCGGTGACTGAAATGCTCCTGGGGCTGTCGGTCATTCTTACGCCTCGTTCCGTTCTGGGGTCGTCGGGGCCGTCCGGTGTCTGGATCCGGGTTTTCTGGATCCGGCAGGGACATCCGCCGTTGGAATCCGGGGCTTGGGTGCCCGCTTCGGCTCCGGATAGCCGCCCGCGCGCAGGCCGGCCTGCCGTTCGAAGACATTGCGCGAGCCGGGGTTGCCGGTCCGGGCCAGGGACAAGCCTGCCGCGAGGAAGTACAGCGGCAGGAAGGGCAGGCCCAGGCACCAGGCGTACTGGGTGCTGTGGCGCTCCTCGTGCCGCAGCAGCCCCGGGTTGGCCAGGGCTTCCTCGGGAGCGGCGCGGAACAGCACCACATTGCCGACCGTAAAGGCGCCGGCGAAAGGCAGCCGCCAGCGGTACCCGGTGGCGATCAGCAGGCCCCGGGGCCCGCGGCGGACAGGCGTGCGGGCGCAACCGGCCAGCAACAACCCCAGTGGAGTGGTCGCATTCAGTACATTGGCGAACTGCCGCAGCCTTTGTCCCGGCGTCATAACGCCATGCTAGCCGGGGACCCGGCTGCGGGATACGTAGCAGGGCCCGGGGAGCACCGTCACGTTCGGGCACCTGAGCGGGGTCAACTAGACTGAAGGGGAGTGCCCGCCGCAGCTTTTTTTGGCGAGCCCTGCCCTTTGTCAACGCGCGGGTCCCTGCACCTGTTGGTCCCGTGCCCGTTGGCATAAACCGACTCGTAGCTAAGAACAGTAGATGACTGAAACTTTGCCGGGCGCCGGCGTCCCGAATCCCCTGGATGAAGCCGCCATCACCGCCGCCGTAGACCAGGCCGTTGCCGCCATTGCCGCTGCCTCCACGCTCGATGAACTCAAAGCCGCACGCCTCGCGCACACCGGCGAGAAGTCCGCGCTGAGCCTCGCCAACCGTGGGATCGGCGGGCTGCCGAAGGACCAGAAGGCCGCCGCCGGAAAGCTCATGGGCTCCTCCCGCGGACGCGTCAACAAGGCGCTCGCGGACCGCACGGCCGAGCTCGAAGCCGAGAACGACGCCCGCATCCTGGTCGAGGAGACCGTCGACGTCACGGCGGCCCCGCGCCGCCGTCGTGCCGGTGCACGCCACCCGCTCTCCACGCTGCAGGACCGCGTTGCGGACATCTTCGTCGGCATGGGCTGGGAGATCGCCGAAGGCCCCGAGGTCGAGTCCGAGTGGTTCAATTTCGACGCTTTGAACTTCAAGCCGGACCACCCGGCCCGCGAAATGCAGGACACCTTCTTCGTGGAGCCGCCCGAGGCCCACCTCGTGATGCGCACCCACACCTCGCCGGTGCAGGTCCGGTCCATGCTGGAACGCGAACTGCCCATCTACGTGCTGTGCCCGGGCAAGGTGTTCCGCACCGATGAGCTCGACGCCACGCACACCCCGGTGTTCCACCAGTTCGAGGGCCTGGCCATCGACAGGAAGCTCAGCATGGCGGACCTCCTGGGCACCCTGGAGCACTTCACCCGGCAGATGTTCGGCGACGAGGCGTCCGTCCGGCTGCGTCCGAACTATTTCCCGTTCACCGAGCCCTCCGCGGAGCTGGACATCTGGCACCCGGGCGCCAAGGGCGGCCCGCGCTGGATCGAATGGGGCGGCTGCGGAATGATCAATCCCAACGTGCTCCGCGCCGCGGGCATCGATCCGGACATCTATTCAGGTTTTGCCTTCGGCATGGGCATCGAGCGTGCGCTCATGTTCCGCAACGAGGTCGGCGACATGCGCGACATGATCGAAGGCGATGTACGTTTCAGCGAGCACTTCGGGATGGAGATCTAACCATGCGTATCCCACTTTCCTGGCTGCGTGAATTCGCGCAGGTACCGGCCGGAGCGACGGCCGAAGACGTGATGGCCGACCTGGTCAAGGTCGGTTTTGAAGAAGAAGCCGTGCACCGGCCGACCGACACCCTGCAGGGCCCCATCGTGGTGGGCCAGGTCCTGAGCATCGTCAAGGAACCCCAGACCAACGGCAAAACCATCAACTGGTGCCAGGTCCGGGTTGTCCCCGAAGGACAGCAGCAGAGCCTCACCGGCGAGGGCATCGACCCCTCCGGTGTGCAGGGCATCATCTGCGGCGCCCACAACTTCGTGGAAGGCGACAAGGTGGTGGTCACGCTTCCGGGCGCCGTGCTGCCCGGTGACTTCCACATCTCCGCGCGGAAGACCTACGGCCACCTGTCCGCCGGGATGATCGCGTCCGTGCGTGAGCTCGGCATCGGTGAGGACCACGACGGCATCCTGGTGCTGTCCCGGATCGGGCTCGACCCGGAAATCGGCACCGACGCCATGGAACTGCTGGGTCTCTACGACCAGGCCGCCGAAATCAACGTCACCCCGGACCGCGGCTATGCCTTCTCGATCCGCGGTGTGGCCCGTGAGTACGCCCACGCCACCGGCACATCCTTCACCGACCCGGCCTCCAGGGTTCAGACACCCGCGGCACTGTCCGGCGGCTACGGCATCAAACTCAACGACGACGCCCCGATCTACGGCAAGCCCGGCTGCGACCGCTTCGTGGCCCGCACCGTCCGCGGGGTCGACGCCACGAAGCCGACACCGCAGTGGATGACCGCCCGGCTGCGGCTCGCCGGCATCCGCTCGATCTCGCTGCCGGTGGACATTTCGAACTACGTCATGCTCGAACTCGGCCAGCCCACCCACAGCTACGACCTGGACACGCTGTCCGGCGACATCGTGGTCCGCCGTGCGGTGGCCGGGGAAAAGATCACCACCCTGGACGCCAAGGAACGCGCACTCGACGTCGAGGACCTCCTCATCACCGACGGTTCCGGCGCGATCGGCATCGCCGGCGTGATGGGCGGCGCCGCCACCGAGGTCTCCCGTTCCACCACAAACGTCCTCGTGGAGGCGGCGCACTTCGACGAGGTGTCCATCGGGCGCTCCCGCCGCCGCCACAAGCTGCCCTCCGAAGCCTCCAAACGCTTTGAACGCGGCGTTGACTGGCAGGTGGCCGGCGTCGCCGCCCAGCGCGTCGTTGACCTCCTGGTCCAACTCGCCGGGGGCACCGCCGATGCGGCGGGGACCGACGTCGGGACCGCGCCGGACGCTGTCACCGTCGAGCTGCCCGCGACGTTTGCCGCGGAACGGATCGGCATCGAGTTCACCGAGGAGCAGATCCTCACCTCGCTCGAGGACCTGGGCGCCGTCGTGGTGAAGCACGACGGCGGGTACACCGTGACCCCTCCGAGCTGGCGGAACGACCTGGAAACCAAGGAGGACCTCACCGAGGAGATCGCGCGGCTGGTCGGCTATGACCAGATTCCGGCGACCCTGCCGGTGGCGCCCCCGGGCCGCGGGCTGACCCGCGTCCAGCAGCAGCGCCGGCGCCTCGTCCAGGCGCTGGCGGCCTCCGGCCTTACCGAGGTCCTGGCGTATCCGTTCGTCTCCAAGGCCGCCAACGACACCTTCGGTGTGCCCGCGGAGGGCTCCGCGCGCAAGGCCCTCAAGCTGGCCAACCCGATCAGCGAGGAACACGGCTACCTGCGCACCTCGATCCTGCCGGGCCTGATCGAGGTCGCCAAGCGCAACCACTCCCGCGGCTTCCGCGACCTGGCCCTGTTCGAGGCAGGTCTCGTGTTCCTGCCGGGCGACACCCTCGGCACTGCTTCGATCCCGCCGCTCGGCGCCAAGCCCAGCGATGAGGTTCTCGACGGCCTGTACGACGGCGTCCCGGACCAGCCGCTGTACGTCGCCGCCGTGCTGACCGGGCATGACTCACCGGCGGCCGCCGGCCACACGCCCCGGGCGTGGGACTGGGCCGACGCCCTGGACATCACCAGGATCGCTGGTGACGTCCTCGGCGTCGAGATCGTGATCAGCCAGGGTCGGCACCAGGCCTTCCACCCCGGGCGGACCGCGCAGTTGTCGCTCCGCACCGGCGAAGTCGTCGGCTACGCCGGCGAGCTGCACCCGAAGCTGCTGGACGCGCACGACATGCCGGCCCGGTCCGTGGCACTCGAGTTCAACGCGGACGCCCTCTTCGAGGCCGCGGCGGACGTCATTGTCGCCCGGCACATCTCCACCTATCCGGTGGCCAGCCAGGACGTTGCCCTGGTGGTTCCGCAGGAGGTCCCGGCGGAAGACGTGCTTGCCGCCCTGCGCGAAGGAGCCGGCGAGCTGCTTGAGGACGTCACGCTCTTCGACGTCTACGCGGGCAAGGGCATCGAGGAGGGCAAGAAGTCGCTGGCCTTCAGCCTGCGTTTCCGTGCCGCCGACCGCACGCTCACCGCTGACGAAGCATCCGCGGCCCGCGAGGCCGCCGTGGCCGTCGCCCACGAGCGCTTCGGAGCAGTCCAACGCTAAAGCAGATGGGGAACAGAGTCACCCTCGCCGTTTCCGGAATCACCGTCCGGTCCGTTCGTCTTGCCGACGTCGGACCGGACGCTGAGGCGTTCCTCGGTCCCGCCGAGCGGGCGCGTGCCGCCGGCATTAGGGATCCGAAAACCCGGCGGGAGTTTGTGGCCGGGCGGATCGCGCTGCGGGGTTTCGCCGCGGAGCTCCTGGGTGTGCGCCCCGGTGAGCTGACTGCCGACTATTCCTGCCCGGACTGCGGCACGGGTCCAGGACTGGACCACGGCCGGCCCGGATACCGGCCGCGCAAAGATCCTGGGGGCCCGGGCGCCGGCCACAGCCTCAGCTTGAGCCCTTCCCGCGGCCGCGGTCCCAGCGCCGGCCGCCTCAGCCTGAGCCTTTCCCGCAGCCGCGGCTGGGCCCTGCTGGCCGCCGGCGCCCGTGGATCGGGGGAGACTGTTGGCATCGACCTGGAGCACAGGTCCGGCGTCGGGTTTCCCGGCTTCGACGACGTCGTCCTCACCCCGGCGGAACGGCAGCTTCTCTTAGCGCTGCCACCGGACCGGGCGGACCGCTGGCGGACAGCCGTGTGGGCGCGCAAGGAAGCCCTACTCAAGGCCCGAGGCACCGGACTGCGGGTGGACCCGGGTTCGATCGAGGGCTTCCCAGAGCCCGCCGATGGCACCGTCCTTGTTGAGCTGGACACCGCTGCCCTCGGCCTGCCCGAAGGCTTCGCCGCGGCACTGGCCGTCCTGGACGGGAAGTAGCAGACGCAATCAGGCTGGGAGCGTTCGCTGCCAGGAGCTCCCAGTCACTTTTCCGAAGTCGGCTGCAGGGAATCTCCCGAGGTGAACGCTGGAGCCGCGCCGAGCTGACCTTCTCGTTCCTGATCTTCGACTTCCCGGACGGAGCGGGACAGCAGGCAGAACTCGTTGCCCTCAGGATCAGCCAGTACCACCCAGCTGACGTCCGGCCCCTGCCCCACGTTTGTTCGCCGCGCGCCGAGGGCGAGCAGGCGCTGGAGCTCCTCTGAAGTGGACACGCCGTCGGCCCGGAGGTCAAAGTGCAGCCGGTTCTTGACGGTTTTGCCCTCGGGCACCGCGATCACATCGATGGACGGCAAGGTCTTATCGTGCGGCGCGATGCTGATGACACCGCTGTCCGCTTCGACGACTTGCCAGCCGAGGGCGGCGCACCAGAAGTCGGCGACCACCCGTGGCCGGATCGCGTCGATGGCAATGACAGCTAATTTGCTCGGCATGGCACCACGATAGCCCGGGAGTTGCAGCCGTGGGCGGTGCCGGCTCCTCAGGACCTTGAGAAGACCGTTCGGATGACCTGCCTAGCTGCCGGACGGCAGCGGCGGCAGGGCCTCCTCGTACAGCCACGGGTGCAGGAGAGCCTCGGTGTCGAGGCCGGTCGCATGGTCCGCGGCGAGAATGAACTGCGGTGTGGAGACGGAGCCATGGCGGTTCTGGCCCGCCCATTCGTGCAGAAGTGAGAAGAACGCCAGGTCGCCGCAGCGCAGGCGCAGGGCATGAAGTGCCAACGCCCCGCGCTTGTAGACCCGGTCATCGAACATCAGTTCCGGCCCCGGGTCGCCGATCAGCAGGTCCTGCCTGCCGGTGCTGAGCTTCCGCCAGGCGGCGGCGGCCCGTCGGGCCACCGGCATGACGCCGGCCTCTTCGGACCAGATCCACTCGGCATAGCAGGCAAAACCTTCATGCAGCCAGATGTCTTTCCAGGAGGCCGCCGTGAGCGAGTTCCCGAACCACTGGTGCGACAACTCATGGGCGATCAGGCGCTGGGACTCCCAGTCCTGCTCCAAGTGGTTGGGGCCGAAGATCGACAGGCTTTGCGCCTCCAACGGGATCTCCAGTTCGTCCTCCGCCACCACGACGGTGTACTCGGCGAAAGGATACGGGCCGAAGCAATCGATGAAGGTGCGCATCATCTCGGGCTGCCTCGCCAGTCCCTCACGGGCCTTGTCCGCCAGGGCGGCCGGAACGGCCGCGTGCTGCGGTACCTGCGCCGCCGGGCGCACCGGATTGAGGGCCAGGAGCTCGTAGCGGCCGATCTGAACGGTGGCCAGGTACGGTGCCATCGGCTCTGACTGCTCGTAGACCCAGGTTTCCCGGCTGGACCGGCTGGTGCGCCCGATCAGGATTCCGTTGCACACGGCCCGGTAATTGGCATCCGTGGTCACGGAGATCCGGTAGCTTGCCTTGTCCTGCGAGTGGTCATTGCAGGGGAACCAGGACGGTGCGCCGTTTGGCTGGCCCGCGACGAGCACGCCGTCGGTGAGTTCCTCCCAGCCCACTTCGCCCCACAGCCCGCGGCGGGGGGAGGGGTTGCCCTCGTAGCGGATGTCCAGGGTGAATTCCTCCCCCGGCAGCAGCGCGGCATCAGGAACGATAACGAGCTGGTCGGCCCGCTGGCTGAACCTGCGCACCCGCCTCCCGCTGAGCTGGATTTTGGTGGCGCGGAGTCCGGCCAGGTCCAGGACCAGGGCCGACGTCGGCCGTTGCGTGACGGCGTGCACCACGGCCCGCCCGGTCAGCCGGTTGCTGCTGAGCTTGTAATCGAGCTCAAGTTCATAGCGGGTGACACGGTAGGCATCGGTGCCGTGACCGGGCAGGTACGGATCAGGGGAGCCGGCCGCGTCGTCCGCGGGCAGGCCGCTTCCGGTGCCGGACGCGGCAGTGGACGTGAGAGGGGTGGAACTCATCAACGGGGACCTTCGGGATTGCAGGTGCGGTCGGGCAGGGGCTACTTCAGTTTGGCGGCAGGCACCGCAGGCCCGTCCCAGGGGCTCACCGGATTGCCCATCCAGTAGGTCGCGGCCGGCACCGTTTCACCGCGCATCACCAGGGATGCCGGGCCCACCGTGCCGCCCGTGCCGATCCGGGCCTGCGGGAGGATGACTCCGTGCGGTCCCATCGTTGCCCCGTCATCGAGCGTAACAGTGTCGATGCTCATGACCCGGTCGTGGAAGAGATGGGTCTGCACCACGCAGCCACGGTTGACCGTGGAGTTCCGGCCCAGCGTCACGAGGTCCGCTTCGGGCAGCCAGTAGCTTTCGCACCAGGTGCCGGCCCCGATCCTGGCGCCCAGGGCCCGGAGCCACCAAACCAGGGCAGGGGTGCCGGTGGCCGCCCGTGCGAACCAGGGGGCGCTGACCATTTCGATGAAGGTATCCACGACCTCGTTCCGCCAGATGAACGAGCTCCAGAGCGGATGCTCGCCCGGGCGGATGCGCCCCACCAGCAGCCATTTCGCCACGACAGCGCTGCCCGCTGCCACGGCCCCGGCCAGCAGGATCACCACTCCGCCGAGGACGGCCGCGATGCCGTAATTGAAGACAGCGGCGAGCCAGTCGAAGGCGAGGAAGACGCCGGCGGCGATGGCGACCGTTGCCACGACGGGGACAAAGCGGCACAGCTCCCACAGGGCCCGGGCGATCCTGAGCTTCAGCGGTGGCTCGTACGTCCTCGTGTCATCGGAGGCGATGGCGGTGCGCCGGAGCCGGACCGGCGGGCTGCCCAGCCAGGACGTCCCGGCCTTCGCCTTCGCCGGAGTGGCCGAAAGCACTGCCACGAGGGAGTTCTTGGGCACATTCCGGCCCGCCGCCGTCATCCCGGAGTTCCCCAGGAAGGAGCGTTTGCCGATCTTGGCGGGGGCGATCCGCAACCAGCCGCCGTCGAGCTCGTAGGACGCCACCATCGTGTCATCGGCGAGGAACGCGCCTTCGCCCACCGTGGTCATCTTGGGGATCAGCAGAACCGTCGAGGCCTCCACGTTCCTGCCGATCCTGGCCCCCAGCAGGCGCAGCCAGACCGGTGTGAAGAGGCTGGCGTAAATCGGGAACAGCAGGTCACGGGCCAGGTCCAGGACCCGTTCGGTGGCCCAGACCTGCCAGCCGATCCTGCTGCGCACCCGGTAATACCCTTCGGCCAGCCCCACGCCGAGGAGACGGGTGGTCAGCAGGATCAGCACGAGGTTGGTGAGGAGCCAGACCAGGGCGGCCAGCGGAAGGGACAGCACCAGCTGCGGCAGCGCGGCGCCCAGCGATGAGTTGCCCCGGATGAAGCCAAAGACGACGAGGGCCGCGGCAAAGGCGGAGAAATAGGGAATCAGGGCCAGGACGGCCGAGGCGGCGGCGAAGCCGGCAAACCAGAGCCGGCCGATCAGCGGATGCTCCGGGGGAGTGTCCGGCCAGGAGTGTTTGGCCTTGCCCCGCCGCTCGGCGGGGGACCCGGCGACAAGTTGCCCGGACTTGACCTTGCCCAGCACGGCCGAGCCCGGTTCCACCCGGGCTCCGGCGCCGATCGTGGCGCCGGGCATCAGCGTGCTGCGGGCACCGACCGTTGCGCCGGGCCCGATCCGGATGGCACCGATATGGACGATGTCGCCGTCGATCCACCAGCCGGACAAATCGACCTCGGGCTCGACGTTGCAGCCGGTGCCAAGCGAGAGCAGGCCGGTGACGGGCGGCAGCGAGTGGAGCTGGACGTTGCTGCCGATCTTGACCCCGAGGGCCCGCGCGTAATAGGGCACCCAGGGGGCACTGGCCAGGCTGACGGCGCCGGCGAGGTCCTGGATCTGCTCCGCCAGCCACAGGCGCAGGTGCACCCGGCCGGACCGCGGGTACGTGCCCGGCACGACCTTGCGGAGCAGGATCCTGGCCGCGGCAATGGAGATCAGCATCCGGCCCGCCGGACTGACGAAAACAAGCCAGGAGACACCGACCCACCACCAGGACACGGTGGGCGCTGCGGTGAAGCCGGCGAAGGAGGCGAGCAGATTGTTCGCCGCCATCAGGTAGGTCAGCCAGCGCATGCCGACCAGGATGTGCAGCGGAACGCCCATCAGGGTCTGGAAGACCTGGGATTTGCGTGCGGTGCGCCGGACCGTGCGCTCCGGGGCCGGCCCGGCGCCGCCCTCGGGCAGCGACTGGCGGGCGGTGTCGATGAGCGCCCCGATCCGGGGCGTGGCGTAAATGTCAGCCACCGTGATGGTGGGGTAGCGCACCCGCAGTGCTGAGACGAGCTGCGCGGCGGCGAGCGAGCCGCCCCCGTAGGCGAAGAAATCGGCGTCGAGGCCGGACACTGCACTTCCGAGCACCGCACTCCACTGCTCGACGATCCAGGCTGCGTCGTCCGGGAGGTTCAGCGGGGCCGCTTCGGTGTCGGCCGCCCCGGCCCCGGCCAGTGGCCAGGGCAGCGCGTGCCGGTCCACCTTGCCGCTGGTCTTGGTGGGCAGCGACTCGACCAGGGTCAGCAGCGGGATCAGCGGGGCCGGGAGGCTGGCGCCCAGCAGCTCCCGTGCGGCCGCCAGGTCGATCTCCCGGCCGCCGGCAGGGGCGAGATAGCCGACCAGGATCTGGTTGCCGGCCGCCGTCGTCTGTACCGTCGCGGCCGCGCCGGCGACATCCGGAAGCGCCTGCAGGGCGGCGTCGATCTCGCCCAGCTCGATCCGTCGGCCGCCGAGCTTGACCTGTTCGTCGGCGCGGCCCTGGAAGATCAGTCCCTCGGCTTCGTAGCGGACCAGGTCGCCGGAGCGGTAGGCGCGTGCCCAGCCCAGCGACGGCATGGGGGCATATTTCTCGGCGTCCTTGGCCGGGTCCAGGTAACGGGCCAGGCCGACGCCGCCGATGATCAGTTCGCCGACCTCCCCCTCCCCGACCGGCAGGGAATTGGCGTCCACGACGGCGAGGTCCCAGCCGTCCAGCGGCAGGCCGATCCGAATCGGACCCGGACCGCCCAGCGGGGCCGCGCAGGCGACGACCGTCGCCTCGGTGGGCCCATAGGTGTTCCAGACCTCGCGGCCTTCGACCGCGAGCCGCTCGGTGAGCTCCGGCGGACACGCTTCGCCGCCGAAGATCAGCAGGCGGACGCTCTCCAGCGACTCCACCGGCCAGAGTGCCGCAAGGGTGGGGACCGTGGAAACGACTGTGATGCCGTGGCTGATCAGCCACGGGCCGAGGTCCATGCCGGTCCGGACCAGGGCCCGGGGTGCCGGGACGAGGCAGGCGCCGTGCCGCCAGGCAAGCCACATTTCCTCGCAGGACGCGTCGAAGGCCACCGAGAGACCAGCCAGCACGCGGTCCTGCGGACCGATCGGATCGCCCTGCAGGAAGATCCGGGCCTCGGCGTCGACGAAGGCCGCCGCGGAACGGTGTTGCACCGCGACGCCTTTGGGGGTCCCGGTGGAGCCGGACGTGAAGATGACCCAGGCGTCGTCGTCGAGGCCGGCCGGCCGGGGGTCGGGGAACGGGCGGGCCCGCTCGCCCTCGGTCACCATTTCCCCGGTTCCGCTCAAGATCCCGGCAACCCGGGCCTCGCCGAAGACGAGTCGGGCCCGCTCTTCCGGGTCGTCCGCGTCGACCGGGACGTACGCCGCGCCGACCATCAGGATGGCCAGGATCGAGACGTAGAGCAGGTTGGTGCCGGAGGGTATCCGCACCCCGATCTTGTCTCCGGCTCCCATACCGGCCCGGTGCAGCTCCAGCGCCCTGGCCCGGACAGCGGTGATGAGCTGGGCGTAACTGAGCGACTCGTGGCCGTCGTCCAGGGCTGAGGCATCCGGGAAGCGCTCGGCGGTTTCCTGCAGGATGTCAACCAGGGTCCGCTCCGGCGGTGCGGCCAGCGAGCCCGGAAGCTGCGCCCCGAAAACGGGCTTGACGGTGGCGGTTCCCTGCGGAAAGTCGGCTTCTTGCGGTTGCTGCGGTTGCTCAGTCACGGGGGCATCTTCTCGGGCGTAGATGAACGGAGGGTGTCCGGGGTCGTCTGGCGTTCACATTTGGCGGCCGTCGGACCGTTCGCACACTGTGTTCCCGGGGGTGCCGGGGAGGTTATGGGACCAGGATCACCTTGCCGGTGGTGCGCCGCTGCTCCAGGTCATCGTGGGCCTGGGCAGCTTCCGCCAGGTCGTAGCGGGCGCCAATCCGGACCGTCAGGGTACCAGCGGACACCGCGGCGAAGAGCTCGTCCGAGCGCCAGCGGCGTTCCCGGGCATTCAGCACGAAGTGGGCGATCGTCGGGCGGGTCAGGTATAGCGAGCCGCCGGCGTTGAGCCGCTGCGGATCGATCGGCGGCACCGGTCCGGAGGCGGCGCCGAAGAGCACCAGCGTGCCGCGGATGCGCAGGGCAGCGAGCGAGCCGTCGAAGGTGTCCTTCCCGACGCCGTCGTACACCACGTCCGCGCCGGTCCCGTCGGTCAGTTCCCGCACCTTGGCGGCGAAGCCGTCGTAGCGCAGCACATGGTCGGCGCCGGCCTCGCGGGCCAGCTGCTTCTTGTCATCGGTGGAGACGGTGGTGATGACGCGGGCGCCCTTGGCCTTGAGCAGCTGGATCAGCAGCAGGCCCACGCCGCCGGCTCCGGCGTGCAGCAGGACGGTGTGGCCGGGCTCCACCTTGAACGAGGAATTGATCAGGTAGTGCGCCGTGATGCCCTGCAGCGGCAGGGCCGCGGCCGTGAAGATGTCCACGCCGCGGGGGACCGGCAGTGCCTTGTCCTCGTCGATCAGGGCGTAGCCGGCGTAGCAGTTGATGCCCTCGGCGGTGGCCACCCGGTCGCCCGGCGAGAACCCGGTGACGCCCTCGCCCAGTTCCTCCACGGTGCCCGAGGCCTCGGAGCCCGGCGTGAAGGGGTAATGCACCTTGTAGCTGCCGCTGCGCTTGTAGGTGTCGATGAAGTTCACGCCGACGGCGGCGACCTTGACCAGCAGCTGGCCCGGCCCCGGAACCGGGCGTTCCACCTCGGCCAGCGTGAGGACTTCCGGGCCCCCGGACTCGCGGGCGACGATTGCATGCATCATGTGGCTCCTTGCGTGGTCTGAATTGCGGCTTCTGAATTGCCTGGCCTGACCTGCCCGGGCTGAAACGTCCCGGCCCTGATCCTGCACCCATCCTAGGGACACCCGGCGGCAACGACGAAGTGACGGCCGGTATCCGGCCGTCACTCCGGGTCAAACAGCGCTTTATCGAACTGCCGCTTAGTAGCGGCGGGTCACCGTGGCCATCGGGCACTCGAAATGGCGTCCGGCGGAGAGGCCGACGTCGTTGAGGTAGCGGACGATGATGCCATAGGACTGCAGCAGCGTGGTCTCCGTGTACGGCACCTGGTGCTTCGCGCAGAACTCCCGGACGATCACTGCGGCCTTGTCGAGCTGGGGGCGGGCCATGTCCGGGAACAGGTGGTGCTCGGCCTGGCGGTTGAGGCCGCCGAGCAGGATGTCCATAAAGCGGCCGCCGGAGATGTTCCGGGACGTCAGGACCTGGCGGCTGAAGAAGTCCACACGGCTGTCGGCCGGCAGGACCGGCATGCCCTTGTGGTTCGGGGCGAACGAGGCCCCCATGTAGAAGCCGAACACCGCGAGCTGGACGGCGATGAACGCCAGCGCCATGCCCCAGGGCAGGAAGGTGAAGGCGAGGACCGGGAGCACGCTGAGGCGGGCCACGAGGATCGGGATTTCAACCCAGCGGTGCGTGACCTTGGCCCGCTGGAAGATGAACTTGATCGAGTCGATCTGCAGGCCCAGGCCCACAAGGAACAGCAGCGGGAAGAAAAGCCAGCCCTGTTTGCGGGTCAGGTAGGAAAAGCGTCCCTGCCGGGTCGCCGCCGCTTCGGGATAGAACGCGATGGCGCCCGTGGCGATGTCGGGGTCCTTGGAAATGACGTTCGGGTGGTTGTGGTGCGCACCGTGCTTCTGCTCCCACCAGGAGTAGCTGATCCCGGCGACCGAGGTGGCCAGGAGCCGTGCTGCCCAGTCATTGGCGCGGCGGGAGGCAAAGATCTGCCGGTGCCCGGCCTCGTGGGCCAGGAAGCTCAGCTGGGTGCAGAGGATGCCGATAGCCGCCGCGATGAGGAGCTGGAACCAGCTGTCACCGATCAGCGCGAAACCGAACCAGGTGGCGGTCATCAGCAGGACCAGAACGGAAAACACGGTGACGTAGAAACCCACGCGCCGTTCGAGCAGGCCCGCGGCCTTGACGGTCTTCAGGAGTTCCGAGTAGCTCAGGACGACGGCGTTGGGCTGGCGGACGCGCGATTTCGGTCGCTCCGGGGTGGCGGTGGTCAGGGTCATGGAGCGAGTGCCTCGAGACTGTTGCGGGCAACGCTGCATCCGACACTCGGACAGCACGGTCTGGATCACCCTTAACCAAGCATACGCCCCGCGGGATTACGCCAGCTTCCCCACCCGGCCGCCCGGGCCCCTTGCCGGAAGGCGGAAAATCGCTCCTTACCGGAGCATGGAAAATCAGCCGTTCCTGCTGGAGTGCAACTATCTGACGTTGCTTGGAGGGCGTAGGTACATTCTCAATTCCCACTTGTGTATTTTCAGGATTCGGACAGTTGCCTTGTAGCCGCCAACCAGGCCCTCGGCCACACAGGACGGATACCGTCCACCGTTAGTGCCGGTCAGATCGCATTCGCCTGTTTGTATTTTTACCTCCGACCAGCCGCTGGCATCCAGCACGTTCTGCAAATCGGCAACAGTGAACTCTTTATCCTCGGGCGCAGTCCACGTGCGCCTGATATTCGGGCATCCGTCGCCCATGATGTCGACACATGGCACGAATCCGGGGGCAGCAGAAAACCGGTCGCCATTGGTGCCAACTTCGCGGGTCAGCCCCGGAAGTTCTTTGAAGGTGCCGGCTGCGGCAACGATAGGCCTGGTATTGATTGTCTCGAAGGTTGCGGCCGTACCTACAAAAAGGACAAGCGCTGCCAAAGAAAAGCCCATCAAGCGGGCCGCAACTTTTCGGGATCCAAACCATCGAATGAAAAGTGAAACGATCACCACGAAAATTAGCGGGATGAAGCTTATCAGCGTGGCTTCGGTGCGCATGTAGAAGATGTCATGGTCCAGTCCCCAGCTGAAAACGAAGGCGCTGACCGCGGCAACCGCCGCGATCAGCGCAATGGGCAGTGTCAGCACCGCCAGGACCCGCGACGTGATCAGCGCCCACAGTGGCAATCTGTCGAAAAATGCCTTCATCACTACGTCCCCCCGGCCGTACGGTACCGCGGCCGTTGCCGCAGGGGCGGGCACGCGGCAATGGATGCATAAATATCGGCATCTATGCATACTCTTGCTGTATAGTCCTAGCTATGACTATTTCTGTTGCCGTCTCCGGCGCAAGCGGTTATGCCGGCGGCGAGGTGCTGCGGCTCCTCGCCGGCCACCCCGATGTCACCATCGGCGCCATCACGGCGCACAGCAACGCCGGTTCCAGACTAGGCGAATTGCAGCCTCATCTCCACGGTCTGGCCAGCCGCATTCTCGAAGACACCACGGTGGAGAACCTGTCCGGGCACGACGTTGTGTTCCTGGCCCTGCCGCATGGTGCCTCCGCGGCGATCGCGGCGCAGCTGCCGGCGGGCACCGTCGTGATCGACGCCGGGGCCGACCACCGCCTGGAGGATCCAGCGGCCTGGGAGAAGTTCTACGGGTCGCCGCATGCCGGCACCTGGCCCTACGGACTCCCGGAGCTTCCCGGCCAGCGCGACGCGCTCCGCGGCGCCAAACGGATCGCCGTCCCGGGCTGCTACCCGACGTCGGCCCTGCTGGCCCTCACTCCCGGCTTCAGCAACCACCTGCTGCAGGCGGACGACGTCGTCATCGTCTCCGCCTCCGGCACCTCCGGGGCCGGCAAGGCCGCGAAGGTCAACCTGATCGGCGCCGAGGTGATGGGATCGATGAGCCCGTACGGTGTGGGCGGCGGGCACCGGCATACCCCGGAGATCGAACAGGGGCTCTCCAAGGCCCTGAACGCTCCGGTCACCGTGTCCTTTACTCCCACGCTGGCCCCCATGAGCCGGGGCATCCTCACCACGGCCACGGCGAAAATCCGGCCCGGCGTCACCGAGGAGGAGCTCCGCCACGCCTGGACCGAGGCCTACGACGACGAGCCTTTCGTCCACCTGCTGCCGGAAGGCCGCTGGCCCTCCACCAAGTCCGTGCAGGGGTCCAACCACGCCGTGATGCAGCTGGCACTGGACGCGCACACCAGCCGCGTGATTGTCACCTGTGCCATCGACAACCTGACCAAGGGGACCGCCGGCGGGGCCGTGCAGTCCATGAACATCGCCCTCGGCCTGGCGGAAACCGCCGGCCTCGAACTGCAGGGAGTCGCACCATGAGCATCACCGCCCCCCAGGGATTCCGCGCCGCCGGCGTCACGGCCGGCCTGAAGACCTCCGGCAACCCGGACCTTGCCCTCGTCGTCAACGACGGACCCGCCAAGTCCGCCGCGGCCGTGTTCACCTCCAACCGGGTCGCCGCAGCGCCGGTGCACTGGTCCCGCGAGGTCGTCAAGGACGGCCGCGTCGACGCCGTGATCCTCAATTCCGGCGGAGCCAACGCCTGCACCGGCCCGCAGGGGTTTCAGAACACGCACAGCACCGCCGAGAAGACCGCCGCGGCGCTGGGCGTCTCCGCCACCGACGTCGTCGTCTGCTCCACCGGCCTGATTGGCGAGCAGCTCCCGATGGAGAAGATCCTCGCCGGAATCGGCGCCGCCACGGCAGCGCTCAGCGCTGACGGCGGATCCGATGCCGCCACCGCGATCATGACTACGGACTCGGTGTCCAAGCAGGCGGTCTTCACCGGTGCCGATGCCGCCGGCAAGGAATTCACCATCGGCGGCATGGCCAAGGGCGCCGGCATGCTCGCCCCCGGGCTCGCCACCATGCTGGTGGTCCTCACCACGGACGCGGACGTCCAGCCGGAGATGCTCGACGTCGTGCTCCGCGACGCCACCCGGGTCACCTTTGACCGGGCGGACTCGGACGGCTGCATGTCCACCAACGACACCGTGGTGCTGCTGGCCTCCGCGGCGTCCGGCGCGGTGCCCTCCGCCGTCGAGTTCGGCCGCGGCCTGACGCAGGTCTGTGCGGAGCTGGCCCGCAAGCTGATCGGCGACGCCGAAGGCGCCAGCCACGACATCGCCATCCGCACCTTCCGCGCCGCCAGCGAAAAGGACGCCGAGGTGGTCAGCCGGGCCGTCGCCCGCTCCAACCTCTTTAAGACCGCGATCTTCGGCAAGGACCCAAACTGGGGCCGTGTGCTCTCCGCCGTCGGCACCACCGACGCGGTGTTTGAGCCCGACCAGCTCAACGTGTCCATGAACGGCGTGCAGATCTGCCGCAACGGCAGCATCGGCGATGACCGCAGCCTTGTGGACCTGGAACCCCGCGAGGTCCTGGTCGAGATCGACCTCCGGGCCGGGGAGGCCGAGGCCACGATCCTGACCAACGACCTCACCACCGACTACGTCCACGAAAACAGCGCCTACTCCAGCTAGGCAGTTCCCGGAGGGACGAACAGCATGAACACCCAGACGCGCGAGACCACCTCCATGGCCGATGCCCAGAGCAAGGCCGGCACCCTGATCGAGGCACTGCCCTGGATCCAGCGCTTCGCCGGCACCACGATGGTGATCAAGTACGGCGGCAACGCCATGGTCAATGACGAGCTCCGCCGCGCCTTCGCCGAGGACGTCGTCTTCCTGCACCACGTCGGCATCCACCCCGTTGTGGTGCACGGCGGCGGGCCGCAGATCAATGCCATGCTCAGCCGGCTGGGCATCGAATCGGAATTCAAGGGAGGCCTGCGGGTCACCACGCCCGAGGCCATGGACGTGGTCCGGATGGTCCTCACCGGCCAGGTCGGCCGCGAGCTCGTCGGCCTGATCAACTCGCACGGCCCGTACGCCGTCGGGATGTCCGGCGAGGACGGCGGGCTGCTCCGCGCGGTCCGCACCGGCACCGTCGTCGACGGCGAGGAGGTGGACCTCGGCCTCGTCGGTGAAGTGATCGGAGTGAACCCGGAGGGAATCCTGGACATCGTCGCCGCCGGGCGGATCCCGGTGATCTCCACCGTGGCGCCGGAGATCTTCGACGACGGCAGCGGCGACCCGGGCTCCAGGCAGGCCCAGACCACCGGCCAGGTGCTCAACGTCAACGCCGACACCGCCGCCGCGGCCCTGGCCGAAGCCCTCGGCGCCTCCAAACTGGTGATCCTCACCGACGTCGAGGGACTCTTCGCCAATTGGCCGGACCGCTCCTCGCTGATCTCCTCGCTCACCGCGTCGGAACTGCGCGAGCTGCTGCCGCGCCTGGAGTCCGGCATGATCCCAAAGATGGAAGCCTGCCTCAAGGCCGTCGAGGGCGGCGTCGAACGCGCGCACATCGTGGACGGCAGGCTGCCGCACTCGATGCTGCTGGAAACCTTCACGACAGCGGGCATCGGCACGCAGGTTGTCCCGGACGAGGAAAGCAAATGACCCAGATCGAAACACCCACGGACCTTGAGCCCTCCCCGGTGGCGGAACTCGTCCATTCCCATGCCTCCGGCGCGCAGTGGCTGTCCCGCTACTCCTCCTCTCTGCTGGGCGTCTTCGGCACCCCGCAGCGGGTCCTGGTCCGCGGCTCAGGCTGCCTCGTCTGGGACGCCGACGGCAAGGAATACCTGGACCTGCTGGGCGGAATTGCGGTCAACGCCCTCGGCCACGCGCACCCCTTCGTCACCTCGGTGATCTCCAGCCAGCTCGCCACCCTGGGGCACGTCTCCAACTTCTTCACCAGCCCCACCCAGATCGCGCTGGCCGAAAAACTCCTGGACATCACCCGGGCCCCGGCCGGTTCCAAGGTGTTCTTCGCCAACTCCGGCACCGAAGCCGTCGAGGCCGCCTTCAAGCTGGCGCGGCGCAACACCGGCGGCGCCCCGGAGGGCGCCGGCCCGGACGCCTCAGCCCCGGCCAGTAGCGCCAGCCCGGACAGCCCGGAGAAGCCCCGCACCAAAATCATCGCGCTTGAGGGTGCCTTCCACGGCCGCACCATGGGCGCCCTGGCGCTCACCGCGAAGGAGGCTTACCGGGCGCCCTTCGCCCCGCTGCCCGGCGGCGTCGAACATATCCCGTTTGGCGACATTGACGCCCTGCGCGCCGCGGTGGACGAGACGGTTGCCGCCGTCTTCCTCGAGCCGATCCAGGGCGAGGCCGGCGTCCGCCCGCTGCCCGCCGGCTACCTCAAGGCCGCCCGGGAGGCCACCAGCGCCGCCGGCGCGCTGCTGATCCTGGACGAGGTGCAGACCGGGATCGGCCGCACCGGCAAGTGGCTCGCGAGCGAGGACGCAGGAATCGTGCCCGACGCCGTGACCCTCGCCAAGGGCCTCGGCGGCGGCTTCCCGATCGGCGCCCTCGTCACTTTCGGCCCGGAAACGTCCGCCCTGCTGACCGCCGGCCAGCACGGGACGACGTTCGGCGGGAACCCGGTCGCCACCGCCGCAGCACTGGCCACCCTGCACGTCCTCGAGAACCAGCAGCTGCTGGACCACGTCCGGACGGTGGGGGAGCAGCTGCGGGCCGGCCTCGCCACCATCGACGGCGTCACCGACGTCCGCGGCGAGGGCCTCCTGATCGGCTTCGACCTCGACGCCGACATCGCCCCGGCCGTCGTGACCGCCGGCCTCGACGCGGGCTTCATCGTCAACAGCCCCGGCCCGCACACGATCCGCCTCGCCCCGCCGCTGATCCTCAGCACCGAACAGGCTGACCGCTTCCTCGCGGCACTGCCCGCCCTCCTCCAGACCGCAAAGGACGCCCAGTGACCGCGACCAAGAATCCGACCGTGACTTCGACCAGCCGGGCCCGCCACTTCCTCAAGGACACGGACCTCAGCCCGGCCGAGCAGGCCGAGGTCCTGGACCTCGCCGTCCGGATGAAGGCCGCCCCCTACAGCGTGCAGCCCTTCGCCGCGGACGGCAGCGGGCGCAAGACGGTCGCCGTGATCTTCGACAAGACCTCCACCCGGACCCGGGTCTCGTTCGCCACCGGCGTGGCCGACATGGGCGGCAACGCACTCATCATCAACCCCGGCGAGGCGCAGATCGGCCACAAGGAATCCGTCGAGGACACCGCCAAGGTCCTGGAACGGATGGTCTCCACCATCGTGTGGCGCACCGGAGCCCACTCCGGGCTCGTCGCCATGGCCGGAAACTCCCGCGTGCCGGTCATCAACGCACTGTGCGATGACTACCACCCCTGCCAGCTGCTCGCCGACCTGCTCACCATCAAGGAGCACAAGGGCAACCTCAAGGGCCTCACTATGGCCTACCTCGGAGACTCCGCCAACAACATGGCCAACTCCTACCTGCTGGCCGGCGTCAGCGCAGGCATGCACGTCCGCATCGCCGGCCCCGACGGCTACCTGCCGTCCGCCGCCATCGTCGCGGCGGCCGAGGACCGCGCGGCGGAGACCGGCGGCTCGGTGCTCGTCACCATCGACCCGGCCGAAGCGCTGCTCGGAGCCGACGTTGTCGCCACCGACACCTGGGTGTCCATGGGGCAGGAGGACGAGAAGGAAGCCCGGCTGCAGCTGTTCCGCGACTACGCCGTCAACGAAGCGGCGATGAAGCTCGCGGCGCCGGACGCCGTCGTGCTGCACTGTCTGCCCGCCTACCGCGGCTACGAGATCGCCGCGGCCGTGATCGACGGCCCGCAGTCCATCGTCTGGGACGAGGCCGAAAACCGGCTGCACGCCCAGAAAGCCCTGATGGCCTGGCTGATGCACCGCTCCGGCCTCGCCGTGGTCGAAGGGCTGGCGCCGAACCGGGCGCTGACACCGAAGGCTCTCGGATAGTGTCCGTCCCGCCCGCCTCCCCGGGGGCCAGCCCGGCGACCAAGAGGGCCCGGCAGGCGCGGATCACCGCAATCCTGACCGGCGAATCTGTCCGCTCGCAGGCCGAACTCGCGGCGCTGCTCGCGGACGACGGCGTCCAGGTCACCCAGGCCACGCTGTCCCGGGACCTGGTGGAGCTGGGCGCTGTGCGGGTCCGCGGCAAGGAAGGCGTCCTCGTCTATGCGGTACCGGGGGAGGGCGGGGAACGCGCGGCCAAAAGCGGCGTCACCCAGGAGATCCTCGACGCCCGGCTGGCCCGGCTCTGCGCGGAACTGCTGGTGACCGCCGAAGCGTCCGCGAACATTGTGGTGCTGCGGACGCCGCCGGGCGCGGCCAACTTCCTGGCCCTGGCGATCGACCACTCGGTGATGCCCTCGATCCTGGGCAGCATCGCCGGGGACGACACCGTGCTGCTGGTCACCCGTGACCCGCTGGGCGGCGCAGAGGTGGCCGCCCGCTTCCTGCAGCTCGCCGAGGAAGCCGGCACCGGCTGACACCCGCAGGATTTTTTGAAAATTGGGCCCGCCACAGGGATGTGACAGGCTTTCAGTAGACAAGCTTGACCCCGCTATTTCCCGAACAACTCCCGCTATTTCCCTAACAACTAAGGAGCATTTCCGTGACTGAGCGTATTGTGCTGGCCTACTCCGGTGGCCTGGATACTTCCGTAGCCATCGGCTGGATTGGTGAAGCCACCGGCGCCGAGGTCATCGCCGTGGCGGTCGACGTCGGACAAGGCGGCGAGTCGCTGGAGACGATCCGGCAGCGCGCCCTGGGCTGCGGCGCCGTCGAGGCCTACGTGGCCGACGCGAGCGACGAGTTCGCCAACGAGTACTGCATGCCCACCCTGAAGGCGAACGCCCTCTACCAGGGCCACTACCCGCTGGTTTCCGCGATCTCCCGCCCGGTGATCGTCAAGCACCTGGTCAAGGCCGCCCGCGAATTCGGCGCCACCACCGTCGCCCACGGCTGCACCGGCAAGGGCAACGACCAGGTCCGCTTCGAAGTAGGCATCCAGACCCTCGGGCCGGACCTCAAGTGCATCGCACCGGTCCGCGACCTCGCCCTGACCCGCGACAAGGCCATCGCCTTCGCCGAGGAAAAGGGACTGCCGATCGAGACCACCAAGAAGAACCCCTACTCGATCGACCAGAACGTCTGGGGCCGCGCCGTCGAAACCGGCTACCTCGAGGACATCTGGAATGCCCCCACCAAGGACATCTACGACTACACCGCCACGCCGGAATTCCCGCCGGCCCCGGATGAGGTCACCATCTCCTTCGAAGCCGGCATCCCGGTCGCGATCGACGGCGTCAAGGTCACCCCGCTGCAGGCCATCAAGGAACTGAACCGCCGCGCCGGCGCCCAGGGCGTCGGCCGGATCGACGTCGTCGAGGACCGCCTCGTCGGCATCAAGTCCCGCGAAATCTACGAGGCACCGGGGGCGATGGCGCTGATCACCGCGCACAAGCACCTCGAGGACATCACGGTCGAACGCGAGCAGGCCCGCTTCAAGGCCACGGTCGGCCAGCGCTGGTCCGAGCTGGTCTACGACGGACAGTGGTTCTCCCCGCTCAAGCGCTCCCTCGACGCCTTCATCGAGGACACCCAGCGCTACGTCACCGGCGACATCCGCATGGTGCTGCACGGCGGCCAGGCGATCGTCAACGGACGCCGCTCGGACACCTCGCTCTACGACTTCGACCTCGCCACCTACGACACCGGCGACACCTTCGACCAGTCGATGGCCCGCGGTTTCATCGAGCTGTGGGGCATGTCCGCCAAGGTTGCCTCCGGCCGCGACATCCGCGTCGCAGGACAGTAGCCCGGTGGCTGAGCAAAAAACGAACACGGGCGCGCTGTGGGGCGGCCGGTTCGCCGGCGGCCCCGCCGACGCCCTCGCCGCGCTGAGCAAGTCCACGCACTTTGACTGGCGGCTGGCCCGCTACGACATCGCCGGATCCCAGGCGCACGCCCGCGTGCTGCACAAGGCCGGGCTGCTGGACGACGCCGAACTCGAGGGCATGCTTGCCGCCCTGGCCCGGCTGGACGAGGACGTTGCCTCCGGCGCGTACCTGCCCGCGGAGTCCGATGAGGACGTGCACGGATCGCTGGAACGCGGGCTGATCGAGCGCGCCGGCACCCAGCTCGGCGGCAAGCTCCGCGCCGGCCGTTCCCGCAACGACCAGGTGGCCACGCTGGGGCGGATGTTCCTGCGCGACCACGCCCGGATCATCGCCCGCGGCGTGCTCGCCACAATCGATGCGCTGGTGGATCAGGCCAAGGCCCACCAGGGCGTGGCCATGCCGGGCCGCACGCACCTCCAGCACGCCCAGCCGGTGCTGCTCAGCCACCACCTGCTGGCCCACGCCTGGGCACTGCTGCGCGATGTGCAGCGGTTCCAGGACTGGGACAAGCGCGCCGGCGTCTCGCCCTACGGCTCCGGCGCCCTCGCCGGCTCCTCGCTGGGACTGGACCCGGAGGCCGTGGCCGCGGACCTGGGCTTCTTCTCCGCCACGCACAACTCGATCGACGGCACCGCCTCCCGCGACGTCTTCGCCGAGTTCGCGTGGATCACGGCCATGATCGGCGTGGACCTGTCCCGGGTTTCCGAGGAGGTCATCCTGTGGGCCACCAAGGAGTTCTCCTTCGTGACCCTGCACGATTCCTACTCCACCGGCTCCTCGATCATGCC
The DNA here is from genome assembly GCF_059383535.1 of Pseudarthrobacter sp. HLT1-3. Lineage (NCBI taxonomy): Bacteria > Bacillati > Actinomycetota > Actinomycetes > Micrococcales > Micrococcaceae > Pseudarthrobacter > Pseudarthrobacter sp. HLT1-3. Next base: position 101,602 of record NZ_JBWZCJ010000017.1, read on the forward strand.
GCAGAAGAAGAACCCCGACGTGGCCGAACTGGCACGCGGCAAGGCCGGCCGGCTGATCGGCAACCTGACCGGGCTGCTGGCCACCCTGAAGGGCCTGCCGCTCGCGTACAACCGCGACCTGCAGGAGGACAAGGAACCGGTCTTCGACGCCGCCGACACGCTGGAGGTCCTGCTCCCGGCAGTCTCCGGCATGATCGCGACCCTGACCTTCAACACCGAACGGATGGAATCGCTCGCCCCGCAGGGCTTCGCGCTGGCCACGGACATCGCCGAATGGCTGGTCCGCCAGGGCGTTCCGTTCCGCGAGGCGCATGAACTCTCCGGTGCGGCGGTCAAGCAGGCCGAAAGCCGCGGCGTGGAACTCTGGGACCTCACGGACGAGGAATACGCCGCCATCTCCGAGCACCTGACGCCCGAGGTCCGCACGGTCCTCAGCACCGAAGGCTCGCTGAACAGCCGGAACTCCCAAGGCGGCACGGCACCGGCCGCCGTCGAGCGCCAGCTGCTGGCCCTCGAGGCCGAGCTCGCCGCCGTCCGCGGGTACGCCGGGCAGTAGGCGCCGGCGGAAGTCCAGGCCGTCCCACCCGCGTGGTCGGGACGGCCGGGACTTTCTTCGTTAAGGTGGGCGGATGAGCGAATCCTTGCGCCAATTGCTGCGTGCCCTGCCGGACTTCCCCGAGCTGCTCCCGGACTTCGACCCGGCCGGTGCGCCCGCGGACCCGGCGGAATTGTTCCGGCAGTGGCTCGACGAGGCGCTGGACGCCGGGGTGCCGCAGCCCAACGCCTGCAGCCTGGCCACGGCGGACGGGCTCGGGCGGCCCTCGTCCCGGATGCTGATCCTGAAGGACATCGACGACGACGGCTGGCACTTCGCCACGTCCCGCGCCTCGCGGAAGGGCCGGGAACTCGCCGCGAATCCGCAGGCTGCCCTGAACTTCTACTGGCAGCAGCAGGGCCGGCAGGTCCGCGTCGCCGGCGGCGTGGTGGAACTCTCCGCTGCGGCGTCCGCGGCGGACTGGCACGCCCGGCCCGGCGCCGACGGCAGCGACAACCCGGACTGGCAGCTCTACGCCATCCGGCCGCGGGAGATCGAGTTCTGGCAGGCCCGCCAAGACCGTCGGCACATCCGGCACCGCTACGGCCAGCGGCAAACCGGTTAGTCAGGCTGCCACACGCCCCGCCACGCCCCCGGCACAGCCCCGGCACAGCCCGCCGAGGCCAGACTTCGCGCCCGTGTTTTGACGGAGCATGGGCGCGAGGTCAGACTTCGGCGTTCACCGGGGCCCGGCCAGCTGGCGCTCCCGGTCCAGCAGGCTTTCCTTGATGGCCAGCCCCCAGCGGAAACCGCCCAGGCTGCCGTCGGTGCGGATCACCCGGTGGCAGGGGACGAACAGCGCGGCCGCGTTGAACGCGCAGGCGCTGGCCGCGGCGCGGACCGCCCTGACATTCCCGGCGAGCTCCGCGTACTCGGTGTAGGTCACGGGGTGTCCCGGTGCGACGGTCCGGAGCATGTCCCAGGCATGGCCGCGGAAGGGACCGGATTTCTGCAGCACCGGCACCGCCATGGCCGCGTCGGGACGGCCGGCGTAGAACTCCTCCACGGCGTCGGAAATGGCGCCGAGCCCACTGACGGTCTCGAAACCGCCCGGCAACAGGTCCGCGTGGATCTGCCCGGTCAGCTCGCCGGGAACGGCGGTCCAGCCGGAGGACAGCACGGCGCCGTCGCTGGCAATGATGGTGAACGGACCGTCCGGGGTGGACATGGTCAACAACTGGGCTTTCATCGATTCGCTTTCTTGGGGGCATGCGGTGTTGTCTGCGTTGGGGCCAGTGCCGGAGCCGGAGCCGGGGATGGTTTGCGTGCCGCGGCCTGGGCGGCCGCGGCCGCGCGCCACAGGTGCATGGTGGCGTACGAGCGCCAGGGACTGAGTTCCCGGAAGTCAGGACTCGGACGGGTTCCAGGACTCAGGTGCGTTTCAGGGAACCCTGCGGCGGCGCCGTTGGACGGAGCGAGCGAGCGGATGCCGTTCCGCACAGCCGCGTCGTTGGCCAGGAACACATCCGGGGCGCCGATCACCCGCATCGCGACGTAGCCCACCGTCCATGGCCCGACGCCGGAGAGTGGCAAGAGTTTGGACTCCAGTCCCGGCAGGTCGTCGCCATAGCCGAAATCGAGTTTGCCGGAGGCCATTGCGGCGGCAGCACCCCGGACCGAGTCGATGCGGCGCTGCGGGCCGCGGAGCAGTCCGAGACCGCTCTCCGCGATCTGCGCCGCAGTGGGGAACAGCCGGTCCAGCCCGTCCGCCGGAACAAGGCTAGGACTCCCGGCCGCGGACAGTTGGACCAGGGCGGTCCGGGCCGCGGCGACGGTGATCTGCTGGCCGATCATCGCCCGGATCAGCAGCTCCTGCGGATCCACCGCCCCCGGCATCCTGATGCCGGGTGTGGCGGCGATGCTGGCGGAAAGCCGCGGATCGGAACCCAGTGCACTGTCGATGGCGACCGGGTCGGCGTCGAGATCCAGCAGCCGGCGGACCCGGCTCAGCAGGGAGGGCAGGTCCCGCAGGTCGACGGCGCCGATGGTCAGCACCAGCGGACGGCCCGGGGCTCCGGCGTCGTAGTCCACCCGGAACCGTGCATCGCCGTGCGCGAGCCGCAGCGTCCGGGCGTAGGAGGTGGCGGATCCCTCCTCGATGCCCGGGATGGCGCGGACTGCGAGGAAACCAAACACCCCCGGATCGAACGGCTCGCGGTATGGCAGGTTTAGGGTCAGCGCCGTGGACGACACCGCGGTCGAAGCAGGCGACCGGGGGTGCCGGGCGGTGGCCCGCAGCGCCGAGGGGGTCATCGCGAAGACTTCGCCGATGGTCTCGTTGAACTGGCGCACGCTGCTGAAGCCGGCGGCGAAGGCAATGTCGGCCACCTTCATGGTTGTGGAGACGAGCAGGGTGCGGGCCGTCTGGGCCCGGCTGGCCCTCGCCAATGACAGCGGTCCCGCGCCGAGCTCGTGGCTCAGGATCCGGTTCAGCTGACGCGAGGAGTAGCCCAGCCGGGCTGCGAGCCCCTCCACGCCGTCGCGGTTGATCACACCGTCGTTGATGAGCCGCATCGCCCGGCCGGCGATGTCGGAGCGCAGGTTCCAGGCCGGGGTGCCGGGGACGGCTTCCGGCAGGCAGCGTTTGCAGGCCCGGTAGCCTGCGTCGTGCGCGGCGGCCGAGGTCTCGTAGAAGGTGACATTCCCCGCTTTCGGGGTCCGGGCCGGGCAGGAGGGCCGGCAGTAGATGCCCGTGGTGCGGACAGCGGTGTAGAACTGCCCGTCGAACCGGGTGTCCCGGGCGTCGATTGCCCGGTAGCGCTGCCAGAAGTCCATGGGTTCATCCTGCCAGCTTCCCGGGGCTGCTGCTAGCGGAAATCGGACACGGCCGTGGCGGGGGAGGGGGCGGTTCTTTGTTAAGGTCGGAGCATGGGTTTGATGCCTCCAGTCTCTGTGACCGGCCATGGACTGCCCGGTGCCGGGCACTCCGCCGCCGAACGGCCGGCCGGCGGGCTCCCCGCCGGCGGACTGCGGGAGCTGCTGTCCGCCGACGCGCGGCGGGTGGCGCCGCTGCTGCTCGGGGCGGTGCTGACGCATGCTGGGCCCGACGGCCTGGTTTCGGTGCGGATCACCGAGGTGGAGGCGTACCTCGGTCCGCACGACTCGCTGCACCCGGATCCCGGCTCGCACACCTTTCGTGGCCCCACCGCCCGCAATGCCCCGATGTTCGGCCCCGCCGGGCATCTGTACGTCTACTTCACGTACGGGCTGCACCACTGCGCCAACATTGTGTGCGGCCCGGAAGGCACCGCCTCGGCTGTGCTGCTGCGGGCCGGCGAAATCGTGGCCGGGGAGGAGCTGGCGGTGCTTCGCCGGCCGACGTCGAAATCCCCCAAGGACCTGGCAAGCGGCCCGGCACGGCTGGCGACAGCGCTCGGGATCACGACGGCGGACAGCGGCCGGGACGCCCTCGGGACCCCGTTCCGGCTGGAGCTGCCGGCCGGACCGCCGAGGGACGTCAGCTCGGGACCCCGCGTCGGTGTTTCCGGCGACGGAGGCACCCACGACTACCCCTGGCGCTTCTGGCTCAGCGACGACCCGACAGTGTCCCGGTACAAAGCAGCGAAGCGGCGCCCGTCCTGACAGGCCAAGATCGTGGGGACGTGGGGACGTGGGGACGTGGGGACGTGGTTCCCGGGGCAGCGGGACAGCGGGACAGCGGGGGGAAGGAAAACGAGCCATGGGTGAGGGCAAGCGCGGGAAACCACGCAGCGAGCTCGAAAGGCTCGAGATCTTTGAGAAACTGGCCGCCGACTACTTCCGTATGGTCGAACTGTTCACCGCTGAGGACGGCCCGGTGCCGACGGATTACCTCGAGCGGGAGCGCCGGCATTGGGTGGAGCTCTACCGGGCCGCGCTGCTGCGCAAGTTCATCGTCCGGGACGAACACGTGTCCCTCAAGCTGGTGGTGCGGGCCCTCCGCGCCTGCAACTACAAGGCGGACCGCAAGCTCGCCGACTGGGCCGATGAAGTGGCTGCCCTGTTCACCGCCGAGATGGTGCAGGGCCGGCAGCATCCGGATCCGGGACCCGCGACGAATGACGGACGTGACCTGTTCGAGGACGTTCTCTACGGACGGCTCCTGCACGGCGACGCCGACCGGTTCCACCGTTCCGCCTGGGCGATGGACCACGACCGCGTGAGCGCGGCGGCGGTCCAAAGGTTCGAGGCGGAGCGGGCGCTGCGCAAGGCGCTCGACGTCGTCCGCTACGGTTTCGCGAACGACCTCCTGCGGTCTCCGCCCGCCCTGCCCGACGGGGCCAGTAAGGTTGACGGGTGAATCAAAGCGAGCAGCACCAGAACACGATGACCATAGCTGAGACCGCCATGCCGGTGGATGAACTGATCACCAGCCTGTGCGCCACCATCCCCGACTACCCCAAGCCCGGCATCGTCTTCCAGGACCTGACCCCCGTTTTCGCCGACGGCGCGGCGCTGAAGGCTGTTGTGCATGCCCTGGTGGAGCCGTTCCAGGGCCAGTTCGACGCCGTCGCCGGTGTGGAGGCCCGCGGCTTCCTGCTGGCTGCCGCAGCGGCGTACGCCACCGGCACCGGCGTCATCACCGTCCGCAAGGCCGGTAAGCTGCCGCGTGAAGTCGTCTCGGAGGACTACGCCCTCGAGTACGGCAACGCCACGCTGGAACTGCACACCACCGACCTCGCACCCGGCAGCCGGGTCCTGATCCTTGACGACGTCCTCGCTACCGGCGGCACACTCGGCGCCGCGGTGCGGCTGTTCGAACGCTGCGGCGTGGCGGTGGCCGGGGTGGGTGTGGTCCTGGAACTCGGCGACCTTGCTGGCCGCTCGGCGCTGCAGGGCCACCGGGTCAGCTCGCTGCTGCGCCTGTAGCCCCCGGCTCCAGCCCCGCCTGTGGCCCGCAGAGGGTGCCGGGAGGCGGGCGGGGGCCACAGGGCACTGTGGACGATTCTCCGCCCGTCGGTAGAATGCCTGCAAAAAACAGACATGTGCTGATGGGAAGACGGGAATGGCTGTAGAATGGTTGGTCTGTCTTTTTCGATAGGGGAACGCTCAATGCACGACGCTGATTTGGCCCATGAACGCGATTATGTGGCCGGACTTTACGCCCGGCTGGATGAGCTGCGGGCGGAAAAGCGCGCCCAGCTGGCTCAGGTACGGCGTGCCGGTGCGGTGGGTACCATGCAGAACGTCTCCGAGCGGGACGCGTTCGCGGCGCTGTACGAGGACCGCCTGGCGCAGCTCGACGCCGTCGACGACCGGCTGGTGTTCGGCCGCCTCGACCTCGACTCCGGGGAAGCCCAGTACATCGGCCGCATCGGCCTGACCACTGACGACCTCCAGCGACTCATGCTGGACTGGCGCGCGCCCGAAGCCGGCCACTTCTACCAGGCCACCGCGTTTGACCGGCAGGGTGTGCGCCGCCGCCGCCACCTGATCCTGCAGGGCCGCGAGGTCAAGGCCATCGAGGATGACGTGCTCGACGCCGACCTGCTCGCCGACAGCGACTCCCTCCAAGGCGAGGGTGCCCTGCTGGCCGCCCTGAATTCCAAGCGGACCGGACGGATGTCCGACATCGTCGGGACCATCCAGTCCGAGCAGGACCGGATCATCCGCTCCTCGATCTCGGGTGCCCTCGTGGTCCAGGGCGGTCCGGGCACCGGCAAAACCGCCGTCGCGCTGCACCGCGCCGCCTACCTGCTCTACACCCACCGCGACCGGCTCAAGACCGCCGGCGTCCTGCTGGTGGGACCGTCGTCGTCGTTCATGAAGTACATCGAGCGGGTCCTGCCATCGCTCGGCGAAACCGGCGTTGTGATGGCGAGCGTTGGCCGCCTGATGCCGGGCATCCATGCGGTCGCGGAGCCCGAATCCGACGTTGCGGCCATCAAGGGCCGGCTGGCTATGGCCGAGGTCGTGGCGAACGCCGTGGCCAACCGTCAGCGCATTCCGGCGGAAAACCGCATCCTCGAAGTCGACGGGCGCAAACTGCTGCTCACTCCCCGGCAGGTCCGCCGCGCCAGGGACCGGGCCCGTTCCACCGGCAAGCCGCACAACGAGGCCCGGGTCTCGTTCGTGAAGATGCTGCTGCGCGAACTGACCGAGCAGATGACCGAACTTGTCGAAGCCGGCAGCCTCGGCAACAACGCCGACCGCTCCTATCTTGCCGAGGATGTCCGCTCCGCCCGCGATGTCCGCATCGCCCTCAACCTGTGCTGGATGCCGATGACGCCGGAGAAGCTCATTGGTGAACTCCTCAGCAAGCCGGCGATCCTTGCAGCCTGCACCCCGGGGCTCACGCCGGCCGAACGTGAACTGCTGCTTCGTCCCGCCGATGCTCCGTGGACCGAAGCGGACGTGCCGCTGCTGGACGAGGCCGCCGAGCTCCTCGGCGAACTCGACGCCGCCGCCGGCCGGGGACTGGCCCAGCAGGAGCACGACCGGGCCCGCGATCTTGCCAACGCCAAGCAGACGCTGGTCAACATGGAAACCGCCGGCGTGGACGTCCTGATCTCCGCCGAAGAACTCGTGGACCAGAACCAGGAACGCGAGTCCAGGCTGACCGCCGCCGAGCGCGCCACGACTGACCGGAGCTGGGCGTTCGGGCACATCGTCGTGGACGAGGCCCAGGAGTTGTCGCCGATGCAGTGGCGGCTGCTGGTCCGCCGCTGCCCGCTGAAATCCTTTACCATCGTGGGCGACATTGCCCAGACAAGCTCCGTGGCAGGCGCCAATTCCTGGCAGGGCGCCCTGGCGCCCATGTTCGGCGACCGGTGGCAGCTTGAGGAACTCACTGTCAACTACCGGACCCCTTCGCAGATCGCCGAAGCTGCAGCCCGGATGGCCAACGCGGCGGGGCTGGTCGTCTCCGCGCCGAAGGCGGTCCGTGAGGGGCGCTGGGCGCCGCTGATCGACCGGGTCGAGCCGGGCCAGATCATCAGCAAGCTCGTGGAGGTTCTGCCGGAGGAGCTCGACGCGCTGGAGGGCGGCCTGCTGGCCGTCATTGCCGACGGCGAGCTCCTTCCGCAGGCGACTGCCGCGCTGCGCGCTGTCTACGGCCGCCGCGTCGGGACGGATGCCGGCAGCTACGTGCAGGACATCGTGGTGATCAGTCCTCGGGAGGCCAAGGGCCTGGAGTTCGACGGCGTCGTGGTGCTGGAGCCGTCCGCGATGCTGAACCATGAACACGGGCGCGTCGGCGACCTGTATGTGGCCATGACCCGTCCCACCCAGCGGCTGCGGCTCATCGCCGCCGCCGTTGTGCCCGCCGGGATCGAAGAGTAGGACCCGCAGCCCGCGGTCCGGCGGCGGGTGGCTGACGGTCACACGCGCTGGGGGTGCCTTGATCCTGCTACCTTTGATTGCGTGTCCCAGCTAAATGATCTCCGTTCCCAGCAGAATGACCCCAGCTTCGCCAATGTCTGGCAGGAGTTGAAATGGCGCGGCCTGGTCCACGTCTCCACGGATGAGGCGGAGCTTGAAAAACTTCTCGCCGGCGATCCCGCGACGTACTATTGCGGCTTCGATCCGACGGCACCGAGCCTGCATCTGGGAAACCTGGTCCAGTTGCTGCTCATGCGCCGGATCCAGTTGGCGGGGCACAAGCCCCTCGGCCTCGTCGGAGGCTCCACGGGCCTGATTGGTGATCCGCGGCAGACCGCTGAGCGGGTGCTGAACACTCCTGAGACCGTCGCCGAATGGGTAGGTAAACTGCAGGATCAGGTCCAGCGTTTCCTCAGCTTCGAGGGGGAGAACGCTGCCCGGATGGTCAACAACCTGGACTGGACGGCGCCGCTGAGCGCCATCGATTTCCTGCGCGGGATCGGCAAGCACTTCCGGGTCGGCACCATGATCAAGAAGGACATTGTTGCCAACCGCCTCAACTCCGATGAGGGGATCAGCTACACGGAGTTCAGCTACCAGATCCTTCAGGGTATGGACTACCTTCAGCTGTTCCGGGATTACGGCTGTGTCTTGCAGACCGGCGGTTCGGATCAGTGGGGCAATCTCACCAGCGGCACCGATCTCATCCGCAAGGTCGAGGGCGAGCATGTCCACGCTCTGGGGACGCCCCTGATCACCAACTCCGACGGCACCAAGTTCGGCAAGAGCGAGGGCAACGCCATCTGGCTTGATCCGGAGATGTGCAGCCCGTTCGCGTTCTACCAGTTCTGGCTCAACACGGCGGACAGCGACGTTGCGGCACGCCTGAAGGTGTTCACCTTCCTGAGCCGCGCCGAGATCGAGGCCCTGGAAGCAGCCGTTGCCGAGCGGCCCTTTGCCCGGGAGGGCCAGCGGAAGCTGGCCTACGAAGTGACCTCCCTCGTCCACGGCGTGGAGGCCACGGAGAAAGTCATCGCAGCGTCGGCCGCAGTTTTCGGCAACGGCGACCTCGGTGCCCTGGACGAGGCCACGCTTCGGGCGGCCACCGCGGAATTGCCGTCCGCCACGGTCGACGCCGCCGGCCTGGGCATCGTGGACCTGCTGGTGGCGACCGGTCTGTCGGAGAGCAAGTCAGCCGCCCGCCGCACAGTGGGGGAGGGCGGGGCCTATGTCAACAACGCCAAGGTGGCTGATCCGGATGCTGTTATCGACCCGGCCCAGCTCTTGCTCGGCCGCTACCTGCTGTTGCGCCGGGGCAAGAAGAACCTGGCAACCGTGGAAGTATCCGCGCTCTAGTCCGACCACCGGCCGGACTGCTGTGACATCCGCACGCTCCTCCCCGATCCACTTGCAAGGTTGGGGGGGGAGCGTGTATTATTTTTTGAGTCGCCACCGATGAGTGGCGGCCACCCCAACAAAAATATGAGAAGCAATTCTTCTAGCGCTTTCGGTTCCCCTGGAGCCCCTGTGCAGAAATGAATAATTTGCTTCACATTTTGGTGGGTTCATTCGATCCACTGAATGAAATTTGGATGAAAATCCGGATTTGCAAAGTGGATATGAATGAAATAAGCTTGAAATATCGCAGCGAAGAAAAGCTGAAACAAAAGAATTCAATTACTTTGAATTGTTTCTGTGAATACTTTGAATGTGTCTGTTGTTTGAGAACTCAATAGTGTGCCAAGTTTGTTGATACCAATTTATTGTATTGAATTGGTTGAATTGACCAGGTCCGCCACCCCGTGGTGTGGTCTGGTTTTTACAGCTGGTTTCAAATTTTGTGCAGCTGGCATGTCCCGTTTTCCCGGGGGTGTTGGTTGTGTCTGTTTT
>NZ_JBWZCJ010000018.1:0-108516 GCF_059383535.1 Pseudarthrobacter sp. HLT1-3
GCAAGAACGCCGACGCGATCAAACTCAGCAAAGACATCGTGACCGCCCAGGAAGCGGAAATCAAGGAAATGCAGGACCTGCTGGGCACCCTCTGACCGGTGTCGTGCGTAGAAAACCGGCCCGAGTGGACCGGGACCTCGGACTCTATCTGTCGGCCGAGGCTGCGCGAAGAGTCGGAAGTAACTTTGGAAACGAAAGGCACAAATCATGATGTGGGGTTACGGACAAGGCATGGGATGGATGTGGCTCTGGATTCCTCTGCTGCTCATTGGGATTGCGCTGCTGGTGTTGCTGGCGGTAAGAGTCTTTGGCGGCGGCGGCCGTAATGGGTACGGACCTCCGGGCCCCCCGGGGCCAGGCGGGCCGCCGCCTGTCGGAGGGAGCGGGGCACGCCAGATCCTCGATGAGCGCTTTGCGAGAGGAGAACTCACCGCGGACCAGTACCGCGAGCAACTCAAGGTTCTCGGTGAGGGCCCGTAGTGAAGCCCATCAGTCGCCGTCAGGCGGTGTTGCTGGGCGGGCTCGGCATCGCGGGGACAGCGGCCGGCGGTGCCGGGCTGATCTGGACCCTGTCGTCGCAGGCGGCTCCCGTTGCGGGAGGCGAACTGACCCAGCCTCCGGAGGAGCGGAGCACCAACGGCCAGCTGCAGGTGCGGCTCGAAGCCGCGCCTGGACAGATATTGCTGGCAGGCCGTCAGGCCGCGGCCCTTGGCTACAACGACGGCATCCCCGGCCCGACACTGCGCGTACGCGCCGGCGATGTCCTGAGGATCGGGCTCGTCAACAAGCTGACCCAGGCCACCAACCTGCACGTGCACGGCCTCCATGTTTCCCCCGAGGGCAACGGAGACAACGTCTTCGTCTCGGTCGAACCTGGCAGCACCTTCGACTACGAATACAAACTTCCCGGGGACCATCCGCCCGGCGTGTACTGGTATCACCCCCACCACCACGGCATGGTGGCCGACCAGATCTTCGCCGGGCTCTTCGGAGCGATCATCGTCGAGGACCCTGAACCCATCGAGGCAAGTGCTGAGCGGGTACTGGTCATTTCGGACACCACCCTGGACGGACTGGGGAACATCCCGGCAGTCCCGGCGATGGAACGAATGATGGGCCGGGAGGGTGAACTGATCCTGGTCAACGGTCAAAGCAACCCCCAATTCAGCGCCCGCCCAGGACAACGCGAACGATGGCGCATCATCAACACATGCGTGTCCCGCTACCTCCGTCTACGACTCGACGGACAGCAGCTGCAGCTCCTCGGCATGGACTCCGGCCGCTTCCCGACACCCGAGACAGTGGACGAACTTCTCCTTACACCCGGAAACCGGGCAGACCTACTCGTGACCACAACGACCGGAGACTCCGTGCTGCGCGCGCTCTACCAGAACCGGGGAAGCATGCCGGGAATGATGGGACCAGGATCCGGCGCACGCAACCCTCCAGACCAGCCGGACGGCGCCGCACTGGCCACCCTCCGCGTAGCCGGCGAACCGGTCGCAGCCCTGCCGCCCGTTCCGGCCCAGAAGGGGCTGGCAGACCTGCGGTCCGCCGCCGTAGCGGCCCGCCGGGAAATCGTCCTGGCCGCCGGTATGGGCATGGGCATGGGCGCCGGCATGATGCGTTTCACCATCAACGGCAGGGAGTTCAACGAGACAAGAACAGACACCACGGTAGCGGCCGGGAATGTGGAGGAATGGACGCTGACCAACACCAGCCCCATGGACCACCCCTTCCATCTCCACGTCTGGCCGATGCAAATCATCGAGGAAAACGGCCAAGGGACGGACGCCGCAATCTGGCAGGACGTGGTGAACGTACCTGCAAACGGGCGGGTAAAGGTCAGGGTGGCTTTTACGGACTTCCGCGGCCGCTCGGCCTACCACTGCCACATCCTGGACCACGAAGACCTCGGCATGATGGGCGCTATCGAAGTCCGGTAAGAGGTGTGGAGTGACGACCCAGGCAAGTGCAGCGCCGTATTCAGCGTCGTCCGGGGCTATCCGGGCGGAGCCGGATGGCAACCCACAGGCCACACCGCCGGCATATGTAGGAAGGCCCAGACCCAAGGGCATGCAATTTCCTACGCTGCATCACTCTGCCGCAGCACGAGCAGGTGGCGGAGTTAGAGTCCACTATTCCTGAGAGCCTCCGTTAGCTGGTCAATCGTGGGCAGGCCGGCATAGCCATTGGGCGTCATGTAGATACGGCAGGCCAAATCGCTGGCGGATGCTCCATCCGGGAAGACATCGGATCCGTTGACAGTGATGGTCGGTGAACCCGAAAATCCGGTGCCCTCAATATCTGTTACGGACTCTAGAAGGGCGCATGTGAACTTCGACATCGGTACGCCCCCAGGCGGTCAGAGCTGCTTCAAGTCGCTCGTACGCTTTGACCGAATTGGGACACTCATCAATATGGAGCAGTTCTAGCCTCAATTTTTCATGATGCTCGTTGATGGCCGCTAATTTGTGGCTGCGGCTGGTGGGCGGTTGTTTTCTGTTTTCGGGCAGTCCGGTGTGGCCTGTTGGTTCGCCTGGGTTGGCGCCGGTTCCACTTCCGGTGATCGTGCTGTTCGTTGGGACGGGATGAGGTCCACGATCAGCCGGTGGAAGGAACGAGTCCTTTGTTGAGCCGGGCGTTGTTCTCCAGGAGGAGTTTCAGGAGGTCTTTCTCCGGCGCGGAATCCGGCAGGAGCAGCTGGTTGCGGCGGGCGCGGGTGATGATTTTCCCGGCGGTCGCGAAGAGCCGGTAGCGCCAGCGTTTGATGTCCCAGGCCTTGGCGCGGTGGCCGTCCGGTAGGGCGGCGAGCTGGAGCCAGGTGTCAAGCCCCGGGTTTTGTGGAGGCGTTTTTAGTTGGAAATTGAGAGCAGTTCCGGGGCCGGGTGGACTGCGTGGAGCTGCTCGTATTCGACTGGCGGGACATGGCCGATCTCGCCGTGGAGACGCCGGTGGTTGAACCAATCTACGTACTCAGCCACGGCGACCTCGAGGTGGCTGATGTCCCGCCATGGGCCCTTGTTGCGGACAAGTTCGGACTTGAACAGTGAGTTGAACGCCTCGGCGAGGGCATTGTCATAGCTATCGCCCTTGGACCCAACGGAGGCCACAGCGTCTGCTTCTTCCAGTCGCTGGGTGTAGCGGATCGCACGGTACTGGACTCCGCGGTCGGAATGGTGCACGAGCCCGGTAAGGTCTGCGCCGTCCCGGGTCCTGGCCCAGATGCCCATTTCCAAAGCGTCCAGTGCCAGATCGGTGTAGAGGCTGGTGGCCACCTGCCAGCCGACGACTCTGCGGGAGAAGACGTCGATGACGAACGCCGCGTAGACCCAGCCGGCGAACGTGCGGACATACGTGATGTCTGCGACCCACAGCCGGTTTGGCGCCGTGGCCTGGAACCGGCGTTCGACCAGGTCCGCGGGCCTGCCGGTCTCCGGTGCTGGCTTCGTGGTGCGCGGCCCCTTGGACCGCGAGATCCCGCGCAGGCCCTTCTGGCGAATCAGCCGCTCGACGGTGCAGCGCGCCGCTGGGATGTCCTGCCGCTGCAGCTCCTTGTGGATCTTCCGGACGCCGTAGACGCCGTAGTTCTGAGCGTGGACGCTCTCGATCTTTTCCCCCAGCTCGCGGTCGCTGACTGCTCTGGCGGACTCCGGCCGGGAACGGCGGGCGTAGTACGTGCTCGGGGCGATCTGCAGCGCCTTGCAGATCGGCTCGACCCCGTGTTCATCGCGGTGCTTGTCCACGACGGCGCACATCACCTCGACGGGCGGTCGAGCTCCGCCGCGAAGAAAGCCGAGCCTGCTTCAGGATCGTGTCCGCCCGGCGCAGCTCGCGGACCTCACGCTCGAGTTCGGTGATCCGGTCCGCGTCCGCCGTTGTCGTGCCCGGCCTCAGGCCCTCCTCGATCTCGGCCCGACTCACCCAGGTCCGCAGCGCCTCGCGATTCACCCCGAGCTGCTCACCGATCCGGCGGAACGCGCCGGTCCTGGTCGCAGGGTCTTCCTTGCATCAATGGCCATCCGCGTTGCTCGCTCACGCAGCTCGTTTGGGTACTTCCGTTGTGCTGGCATGGGAATCATCCTTCCGGGTAATCGATGTCTCCATCAAACCCGGTGCGATTCACTTCTCGTCCTCCGGGAACCGGGACGGTGGCGCACGACGATGACCCGGGCCGTTTGTGACCAGGAGTTGTAGTTCCCCGCACCCGGCTCGATAGGATCACTGCAGAGGGCGAAACCAACTAGCCCTGTTCGCGATTACCACGGGGGTGGGGAAACGTGCGTCATTCCATGGGATGGCACCATGATTTTTCCAGCCTGGCCGCAATCACCGCGGTCCTTTCGTTTCTCCTCGCCATAACGGGAATTCTGAACCCGCCGACCGCGTCTGCTCAAGAAACCGGCCCGGGTGCCACATCGCACACCATCGCGTTGTCCGGTCTGGAAGGCTCTGCGTTTGCGGGCATCCAGCTCGTCCTTTCCGCTGACACCGCCGTGGCTGTCGACAATGACAGCGCGGGACAACGCGTCCCGTTCCGTACGGGACACTGCCCCATGAACCTGGGCTTGTCTGTAGCGTGCCCTGATGTGTTGTCTTCAGCCGTCGCTCCCTCATCTGTCCCGGGAGAGCCCGGCAGCACGTCCGCCGCCACTGCGGCAGCACAGCCAGCCGGGGCGCTTCCCGCGGTTCCGGGGGAGCCCCTCCACCCTGTTTCGCTCATTCGGCTTTCCATCAGCCGCGTATAGGAGCAGTCTGCCCTCCGCCGAACGCTGACCGGAGGCATCGAAGACCGGCCGCTGCGGCCAGGCGCGACCTTGTACCCGGGTGACGCCCTGAACCGTCGTGGCGGAGCGAACCTCATTTCCAAGCGCGGCGACTGTCGCTGCAGAGCTCAGCGTGCGCCACGAGAGCGACGGCCGGAGACACATCCTCAGTTAGCGAGTCCCGAAAGGAATTTCTGTCATGAGTAGTAAGACACAAACCGTGGTCATGGAGGTGGCAGGTGTTCACTGGGCCTCGTCAAAGTCCGTCGCCGAAGCCACGCTCTCCCGCCGGCCGGGTGTGCTCAGCGTGGAAGCGAACCCCGTCTCGCAGACCGCGAACGTCACGTTCGACCCGGACAAGACCTCTATCGCCGACCTCCGGAGCTGGGTGCAGGACTGCGGCTACCACTGTGCTGGCCAGTCAGTGCCCGAGCATATTTGTGATCCGATGCACGAGAGCGGTTCCGCGCCGTCCGAACGCGCGGGCCGCACTGACGCCGAGCACCATCCGCCTGCCCACGACGGCCATACCGGACCGGGCCATGAAGGCCATGAGGGCCATGCGGGTCATGAGGGCGGGGCCGGCGCCCATACCGGTCACCCCGAACGCGCCCCCAGGGACGCCCAGGAAGTCATGGGCCACGGCGGCCACGCCGGTCACGAAATGTCTATGGAGTCGATGATCCGGGACATGCGGAACCGTTTTCTGATTGCGCTGCTCCTTTCCGTGCCCATCACCCTGTGGTCGCCTATCGGACGCGAAGTTATCGGTTTCGAGGTACCGGCCCCGTTCGGGCTTCGGGACGATGTCTTTGCCTTGATCCTGTCCCTGCCGGTGATTTTCTACTCGGCCTGGATTTTCTTCGACGGCGCTTACCGGGCGCTGAAGGCACGCACCCTGGACATGATGGTCCTCGTCGCTGTTGGCGTGGGGGCGGGCTGGTTGTACAGCCTCATTATTACTCTGACCGGCGGCGGGGAAGTATTCTACGAAGCAGCCACCGTCCTGGCGACTTTCGTGCTGCTGGGGCACTGGTTCGAAATGCGGGCAAGGGGCGGGGCAAACGACGCCATCCGCACACTGCTGGAGCTGGCGCCGTCCAAGGCGTTGGTGATCAGAAACGGTGAGCCCGTGGAGGTAGCGACTTCGGAGGTTCTGCCCGGTGATTTGATGCTGGTGCGCCCCGGGGCAAAGATTCCCACGGACGGCACCGTCGAAGACGGCCAATCCGACATTGATGAGTCCATGGTCACCGGTGAAAGCCTGCCCGTGGCCAAGTCTCCGGGCTCGGAGGTGATCGGCGCCACCGTCAACACGACGGGGACATTGCGTGTCCGCGCCACCAAGGTCGGCGCAGACACAGCACTCGCGCAGATTGTCGCACTCGTACAGGAAGCCCAGAACTCCAAAGCCCCCGGCCAACGCCTTGCGGACCGCGCCGCATTCTGGCTTGTCCTGGTTGCCCTGATCGGCGGATCCGCCACCTTCCTCGCCTGGTGGCTGGCCGGAGCAACCGTTCCGCAAGCGATCCTCTTTGCCATCACGGTCGTTGTCATCACCTGCCCGGATGCTCTGGGCCTGGCAACCCCGACGGCGATCATGGTCGGAACCGGCCTTGGCGCCAAGCGCGGCGTCCTGTTCAAGAACGCCACAGCACTGGAAACCGCAGCACACATCGACACGGTTGTGATGGACAAGACCGGAACCCTGACCAAGGGTGAACCCGAAGTCACCGACTTTATCGCCTACCGTTTTGACGAGGACGAACTCCTGGCTCTTGTGGCCGCCGTCGAACGCGAATCTGAGCACCCTCTCGCCGCCGCCGTCGTCAACTACGCCGTTGCCCGCGGCGTTCCGTCAGCTGATGCCGAAGCGTTCCGTAACGTCCCAGGCCACGGCGCCGGCGCCTCGGTAAACGGGCGGAAGGTTTTCGTCGGCAACCGCAAGCTGATGGTGTCCGAGGGCATTGACATCGGACCGGTAGCCGAACAGCGCGAGGCTCTAGCCTCGACCGGCCGTACGGCAGTTCTGGTGGCCGTGGACGGCAGGGCCGCCGGTGTCATCGCACTGGCCGACGCCGCCCGCGAGACCGCTGCCTCCGCAGTGGCCGCCCTGCATGAAAGCGGCGTGGAGGTCGTCATGCTCACGGGAGATAACGAGGCCACCGCGAAGCGGATTGCTGCCCAGCTCGGCATCGACACCGTCATCGCCGAGGTGCTTCCCGAGGACAAATCCGCGAAGGTGGCCGAACTGCAGAAGGCCGGCAAGCGGGTCGCCATGGTCGGTGACGGCGTCAACGACGCCCCCGCACTGGCACAGGCCGATCTAGGCATCGCCATCGGAGCCGGCACCGACGTGGCCATCGAAACTGCCGACGTTGTCCTGATGCGCTCCGATCCGCTGGATGTTCCCATCGCTCTGCGGATCGGCAACGGCACGCTGCGCAAGATGCGCCAGAACCTGGGCTGGGCCATCGGCTACAACGTCATCGCCCTGCCGATCGCCGCCGGCGTCTTCTACCCAGCGTTTGGCCTCATGCTCAGCCCGGAAATAGCCGCGATCTCCATGTCCGGCTCCAGCGTCATTGTCGCCGTCAACGCCCTGCTCCTCAAGCGCCTGCGCCTTCCGGAGCCCGGCGAGGCCACCGGCCGCACGATCAAGACTGAACCAGCACCGGAACCAAGCGGCGTCCGCTAAACGCCGTCCCTTCGGCCCCGACCCAAGTACTCGCTCAGACAGACAGGATCTGCCATGACAGACCATCAACAGCCGAAAACTCCGATACCCGTCCTCAGCCCCGACCAGCTGGACCGCATCGATACCTGGTGGCGGGCCGCGAACTACCTCTCCGTCGGACAGATCTACCTCATGGACAACCCTCTGCTGCGCGAACCGCTGCGCCCCGAGCACATCAAGCCGCGGCTGCTGGGGCACTGGGGCACCACCCCGGGCCTGAATTTCATTTACGCCCACCTGAACCGGGCCATCATGGAACGGGACCTGGACATGATCTACATCATGGGCCCAGGGCATGGTGGACCGGGCCCGGTGGCGTCGGCCTGGCTGGAAGGTACCTACAGTGAGACGTACCCGGATATCTCCCAGGACACCGCCGGGATGAAGCGGCTGTTCCGCCAGTTCTCCTTTCCCGGCGGCATCCCCAGTCATGTGGCACCGGAGACGCCGGGGTCCATCCACGAGGGCGGGGAGCTCGGATATGCGCTCTCGCACGCCTACGGCGCAGCGTTCGATAACCCGGGCCTCATCGTGGCGGCTGTAATCGGTGATGGGGAAGCAGAGACGGGCCCGCTGGCCGCGAGCTGGCACTCCAACAAGTTCGTGAACCCGGCACGGGACGGCACTGTCCTGCCGATCCTGCACCTGAACGGCTACAAAATCGCCAACCCCACGATCCTGGACCGGATCAGCCACGAGGAACTGGACTCGCTGTTGCGCGGATACGGCCACACACCGTATTACGTGGAAGGTTCGGATCCGGAACAGATGCACCAGGACTTCGCCCGGACCCTGGATGCCTGCCTGGACGAGATTCATGAGATCAAACGCGGCGCCCGGGAGGACGGACGGACGGAACGGCCCCGCTGGCCCATGATCGTCCTGCGCTCTCCCAAGGGCTGGACGGGACCGGCAGAAGTGGACGGGCTGAAGGTGGAGGGAAGCTGGCGTTCGCACCAGGTGCCCTTCACCCAGGCCCGCGAAAACGACAGCCACCGTACCGTGCTGGAACAGTGGCTGCGCAGCTACCGCCCCGAGGAACTCTTCGACGACGCGGGCGCGCCGGTGGCGGCGGTCGACGGGTTGCATCCGGTCGGGGAGCGGCGCATGAGCGCAAACCCGCACGCGAACGGAGGGCTGTTGCTGCGGGATTTGCGCATGCCTGACTTCGCCGGCTATGCCGTGCCCGTGACCCATCCCGGCACCGGGGCCGTGGAATCCACCCGCGTCCTGGGCACGTTCCTCCGGGACATCATGGCTGCGAACATGGACAATTTCCGGGTCTTCGCCCCGGACGAAAACAACTCCAACCGGCTCGGCGCCATATTCGACGCGACCGACCGGGTCTGGAATGCCCGGACTGTTCCGGAGGATGACCATCTCGCCCGCGACGGACGGGTCATGGAAATCCTCTCCGAACACACCTGCCAGGGCTGGCTGGAAGGCTACCTGCTCTCCGGCCGGCATGGATTCTTTTCCTGCTACGAGGCGTTCATCCACATCGTCGACTCCATGTTCAACCAGCACGCCAAGTGGCTGACCACGACCAACGACATCCCATGGCGCCGGCCGGTCGCTTCCCTGAACTACCTGCTGACCTCCCACGTGTGGCGGCAGGACAACAACGGGTTCTCGCACCAGGACCCGGGGTTCATCGACCATGTGATCAACAAGAAAACCGACGTCATCCGCGTCTACCTGCCACCGGACGCCAACACTCTCCTGTCCGTGGCCGACCACTGCCTGCGCAGCCACCAGTACGTCAACGTCATTGTCGCCGGCAAGCAGCCCCAACTGCAGTACCTGGACATGCATCAGGCGATCGTGCACTGCACCAAAGGCATCGGCATCTGGGACTGGGCCAGTACGGACGCGGACGGGGAACCCGACGTCGTCATGGGCTGCGCCGGTGATGTGCCCACAATGGAGACCCTCGCCGCCGTCGACATCCTCCGCGGGCGGTTCCCGGATCTGAAGATCCGGGTGGTCAACGTTGTTGACCTCATGCGCCTGCAGGATGACACGGAACATCCCCACGGCCTGTCCGGGCGGGACTTCGATGCCCTGTTCACCACGGACAAACCTGTCATCTTCGCTTACCACGGCTACCCGTGGTTGATACACCGGCTCACGTACCGCCGGACGAACCACGGCAACATCCATGTCCGCGGCTACAAGGAGGAAGGAACCACCACGACCCCGTTCGACATGTGTGTCCTCAACCAGCTGGACCGGTTCAACCTCGCCATCGACGTCATCGACCGGGTGCCCAGGCTGAAAGACGTCTCGGCGTATGTACGCGAGGAGCTCAAGAACAAGCTCATCGAGCACCGGCAATACATCCGCGCCCATGGTGAAGACATGCCGGAGATCCGGAACTGGGAGTGGACCTCCGCAGCAGACCCCGCCAACAACCCGGCTGATGACGTAGCGGAACCGGAGTAGCATGACGGACATCCATGCGGGCGGCAGCCGCCCCTCCAGTGATTCCCGGCATGGCGCTGCACTGCCGTATCAGGCGGTGCTGTTCGATATGGACGGGGTCGTCACCCAGACCGCCGCCGTGCACGCGGCGGCCTGGAAGCAACTCTTCGACGCCTTCCTTCAGGACCCCCGGCTCGCCGGGAGCCCCAGACGGGATCCGTTCGACGACGCGGACTACCGGCAGTACGTCGATGGCCGGCAGCGCGAGGACGGAGTTACCGCCTTCCTGGACTCCCGCGGCGGCCGGCTTCCCGTCGGCAGCCCTGAAGACGGGCCCGACATCTGGTCCGTCCACGGACTCGGCGCCCGCAAAAACGGCCTGTTCCTCGAGGCGGTGACCCGCGACGGCATCCGGGCCTACCCCGGGACCACCGCCCTGCTGGCCCGACTGCGGGCCGCAGGCATCCCCTTGGGCCTGGTCACAGCGAGCCGCAACGCCCGCGCCCTGCTGACGGCGGCCGGCCTCGACGCCGGGTTCGACGTCATCATCGACGGGCAGACCGCCGCCGAACAGAGCCTGCCGGGTAAGCCCGACCCAGCCATGTTCCTCGAAGCAGCCCGCCGCCTCGGCGTGGCACCCCGCCATGTCGCAGTTGTCGAGGACGCCGCCGCCGGTGTCCAGGCAGGACGCCGCGGCGGCTTCGGCCTGGTCGTCGGCATCGACCGCGCGGGACATCGGGAACAGCTGGAACTTGCCGGCGCCGACATCGTACTCGGCGACGTCGCGGAGCTGGACCTGGGGGTTTCACGCGCCGACCCGTGGACGCTGGCCTACGAAGGGTTCGATCCTGCCCACGAAGGCCACCGGGAGGTGCTGACCGCCCTGGGGAACGGGTACATGGCAATGCGCGGCGCCCGGCCGGAACACAGTGACGACGGAGTCCATTATCCCGGGACCTATCTGGCCGGTGTTTACAACCGGACAACGAGCGCCATTCACGGCCGCGATATGGAAGAAGAGCATCTGGTCAACGTCCCTAACTGGCTGCCCGTGGATGTGCGCATCGGCGCCGGGCAGTGGTGGTCCACGGGGGATACCCATGTCACCGATGAGCGAAGCGAACTCGATCTGCGCCGGGGGCTGTTGACTCGCCGCGCAACCCTCGCCGGCCCGGACGGTGAACAGCTCACCGTCGTGCAGCGGCGTCTGGTCTCCATGCACACCCCACACCTGGCCGCGCTGGAGACAACCCTGACGGCCCACGGCTTCAGCGGGACCGTGGGTATCCGGGAGGGCATCGATGCCCGGGTGGCCAACACCAACGTCCGTGACTATGCCGGCACCGGGCAGCGGCACCTGACCGATCCTGAATTCACCGAAGTGGACAGCAGCACCGTCCTGTGCGCCGTCCAAACCAGCCAGAGCAGGATACGCATCGCCGTAGCCGTCCGGACGTTGTTAGACGGCGCCACGCCGGCAACGCCCCGGGACGCCGAGAGCGACGGCGGACGCTACCAGCGGCAGTACGACCTCCGGCTGGCCGACGGACAGCCAGCCACCATCACCAGAACCGCGTCGCTGGCAACCTCCCGCGACGGCGCCATCTCCTCGCCCGAGACCGCGGCCCTGGCCGGACTTTCCCGCGTTGACACAGGCTTCACCGCTCTGCTCAGGGACCACGAAGCGGCATGGCGGCGCCTGTGGGAGCGGTTCGGGATCAGCCTGGACGGCGACCGGCAGGCCCAGCTGGTACTCAACCTGCATGTGTTCCACCTGCTGCAGACAATCTCCGTGCATACCGCAGCCCTGGATGCCGGCGTGCCGGCCCGCGGCCTGCACGGGGAGGGCTACCGCGGTCACGTCTTCTGGGACGAACTCTTCGTCTTCCCCGTGATCGGACTCCGGCTCCCTGACGTCAGCCGGACACTGCTGGAGTACCGCTGGCGCAGGCTTGATGCTGCCCGGGCCGCCGCACACGCGCAGGGCCTCCAGGGGGCGCTCTTCCCATGGCAGAGCGGCAGCGACGGACGGGAGGAGACGCCCCGCCAGCTCTACAACGCCCGGTCCGCCCGCTGGATGCCGGACAACTCCAGCCGCCAGCGGCACGTCGGACTCGCCGTCGCGTACAATGCCTGGGAGCATTTCCAGGCCACCGGGGATCGGGACTGGTTGGCGGCCCGTGGCGGGGAATTGATCATCGAAGTGACCAGGATGTTCGCCTCGCTGGCCACCTATGATCCGGCAGGGGAGCGGTTCCACATTTCAGGAGTGATGGGACCCGACGAATACCACGACGGGTACCCGGATACGCCCGGGACCGGCCTGCGTGACAACGCTTACACCAATGTGCTTCTCTCCTGGCTCTGCGAACGCGCCGCCGATGTGCTGCGTGAACTCGCGGGCCACCCCGGCGATGACCTCACCGAGCGGCTGCAGGTCACCGAGGAGGAAATCAGCCACTGGTCCAGGATCAGTCGCCGGCTCACAGTGCCGTTCCATGCCGACGGAGTCCTCAGCCAGTTCGATGGTTACGAAGACCTGGCAGAACTGGACTGGTCCGGCTATCGTGCCACGTACGGCAATATCGGACGGCTCGATCTGATTCTCGAAGCCGAAAACGATGCCACCAACCGGTACAAACTCGCCAAGCAGGCTGACGTCCTGATGCTGATCTACCTGCTGGGGCCCGCAGGCGTGATCAGGCAGCTGCACCGGCTCGGCTATCCTTTCGCGGAGCCCGATCTGGAGCGCACCGTGGAGTACTACCTGGCCCGGACCGCCAACGGATCAACCCTCAGCCGGGTGGTGCACGCCTCGGTACTGGCACGGATTGATGAATCCCGGGCCTGGCAGGTCTTCCGTGAGGCCCTGGTCTCCGACCTGGACGACACCCAGGGCGGCACGACCCGGGAAGGTATCCATCTCGGCGCCATGTCCGGAACGGTCGATATCGTCGCCCGGGCTTTCGCCGGCCTCCAGACAGAAGCCGACGCGCTGACCTTTTCTCCCCGGCTCCCGGCCCGGCTGGGAAACGCCCGGTTCCAGATCCAGTACCGGGGCCACCGCCTCGATGTGTCCCTGAGCGCGGAAAACCTCCGGATCCGGCTGCAGCCCTGCAGCGCACCCGCTGTGCGGATAGGCGTCGAAGGAACCTATGCACAGCTCGCCGGCGGGGAAGACATGAACTTCCCCCTGACACTAAAGAACCCAAGATCCGCAGGGCCGGAAAACCGCCATCAACAAAACACCGCAACCGCAAGTGGGAAGGCATACCAATGAATAAAACCAGAGTGGCCGTCAACGGATACGGAGTCATCGGCAAGCGGGTAGCCGACGCGGTCCTGTTGCAGCCGGACATGGAATTGATCGGCGTCGCCGACATCATCACCGACTGGCGGATCCGCTCCGCCGCGGGACGGTTTCCCCTGTTCGCATCCACCGCCGAAGCACGGGACGCCATGGGACAGGCAGGCCTGACCATCTCCGGAGACCTGGATGACCTGCTGGCCCAGGCGGACGTCGTCGTCGATGCGACCCCCAAACACGTGGCGGCCGGCAATCTGCCCCGCTACCGGGCGGCAGGGGTGAAAGTCATCCTGCAGGGCGGTGAATCCCACGACACCACAGGGCATTCCTTCGTGGCCCAGGCCAACTACGACAGCGCACTGGGCCGGGACATGACACGCGTCGTCTCATGCAACACGACCAGCATCATCAGGGTACTCGGTGCCCTGCAGGAAGCGGGCCTGCTGGCCAAGGCCCGCGGAGTCCTCATCCGCCGCGCCACCGACCCCTGGGAATCACATCTCGGCGGGATCATGAACACCATGGTCCCGGAATCAAAAATTCCGTCACACCAGGGTCCTGATGCCCGGACCGTCCTTCCCGATCTGGACGTCGTCACCATCGCAGCCAAGGGCGCGCACACGCAGACCCATAACCATTACTGGACGCTTCAGCTCACGCGGGCCGCCAGCAGGGAGGAGGTCATCGCAGCACTGCGAGCCGCACCGCGGATAGCCTTCATCCGGATGGCCGACGGACTCGTCGCGCTGAACTCGACAATCGAATTAATGAAGGATCTCGGCCGGCCCCGTGGGGACATGTGGGAAGTCGCGGTCTGGGAGGAACTTGTCACCGTTGAAGGCGATGAGGCCTACCTTACGTACCAGGTCTACAACGAGGCGATCGTCGTGCCCGAAACCATCGATGCTATCCGCGCCCTGTCAGGGTCAGCCCCGGACGCGGCGACGTCCATGGGGATTACCGACTCCACCCTGGGCATGCGGCAGGACTTCCTCGCCGAAAATCTGCCCGTCCTGCCGCGAGACCAGCCGTGAATCACAACGGACACCCGGCCGAACACCAGCCTGAGGCGCCGCCTCCCGTTCAGGACCGCCGGTCCCTGTATCTGCGTGGCGGGCTGACCGTCCTGATTATCATCGCCGTGATCTACCTGCTGAACAGCCATTGGCTGCACGTGCTGGACGCGCTGCCCTACGTATTCGTGGTGGGGATGCTGGCGATGCACTTGTTCGGACACGGAGGACACGGCGGCCATGGGGGACACGGAGACAGCCACGATGGAACTACGGGACGGAGTGCGGGCAATGGCAACTGATTACGGGTACGACCTGTGGTTCCTGGTGATTTTGAACTCTGCAATATTTATTGTTTTCGCGTTCAGCTTCGTCAAACCGAAAACGAAACTCGACTGGCGGGCCTTCGGGGGGTTCGCCGCGTTCATCGTCGCGTTGTTCACGGAGATGTACGGTTTTCCGCTGACCATCTACTTTCTCTCCGGCTGGCTGGGCAGCCAGTTCCCGAATTTCAACCTTCTGACTCACAATTCAGGGCATCTGTGGCAGGACCTGATGGGCTGGCAAGGAGATCCGCATCTCAACCCCCTGCACCTGCTGAGCAACGTGCTCATAGCTGCTGGCTTCATTTTGCTGTATCAGGCATGGCGGGTTTTGTATGCGGCACAGACGGAGCACCGGTTGGCGGTCACTGGTGTTTATGCCCGGCTCCGCCACCCGCAATACCTGGGGTTCCTGACGATCATGTTTGGTTTCCTGCTGCAGTGGCCCACACTCCTGACCCTGATCATGTTCCCGATCCTGGTTCTCGTCTACCACCGCCTTGCCAGACACGAAGAGAAGGACATGGCGGGCCAATTTGGAGCGGCGTATCTCGCCTATGCCCGCAACGTTCCAGGTTTTATCCCCCGGTTCGGCAAAAACAAAGATGTACCGGACGTTCACGGCCCTAAACGCCCTAAGTAGCCATACTTCGGCCTGCGGGCGCCGCCAGTCGGGCACTCCATGCATAGGGCTGAAATTGTGGTGTCGCCGGCCTGCCTCAGTCGGGGCGGGACCCTGAGAGAGGAATTCTGATGGTTCAACAGCGCTCGGCGTATCTGGCCTGGGGGCCGGCGGACTGCAGGATAACGGTTGGAGTCAGCCGGCGCATCGGGGATCTGGACCGGGAAGGCAAGCTCTTCAGCCAAGAGCGGCAGATCAATATGTCCGGGAGTCTAGGACGCGACCACCCACGGTGCGGGCCAGAGCCGGCAAATGAAGGGCCGAACTCGTCGGCGGGGGCCTCTTCCCTCATCGACAGGAGGATTACTATGCCTTACCCCATGCCGGGCGAAATCCTCTCCGGGATCACGCCGTGGAAGGAGTTGCTATGCGCATCCCCCCGGCCCTAGCAAGTACGGGACAGGACGGAGACCTTCGCCGACCCAAGCCTATACGGATGCTGTGGATCACGTTCGCCTGGGGCTCCTGCTTTCTGGCAATCAGCATCGGTCTGAAGGATGCGCCGCCGCTGTGGTTCGCCGCGTTCCGCGCTCTCATAGCCGGCGGGGCACTCCTCATCGCAGCAGGTTTCCGGGGGGAACCGACGCCGCGCGGGGCAAGGACCTGGACTCTTATAGCAGTAATGGGAATTGTCAATGTCGCACTGGCATTCGCTACCATGTTTGGCGGTCTGGCCGGTCTCTCAACTGGAGCCGCCTCCGTCCTGGCCAACGCACAGCCCTTGCTCATAGTGCTTCCGGCCTGGTGGATATACAAGGAGCGCTTGTCCGTGCGGACGCTGGCAGCGATGGGGACAGGCTTCGCAGGGCTACTGGCAGTCGCCCTGCCCGGCGGAACGGGCACCGGTGCGTGGCTGTCCATTACCGCGGCTCTCGCAGTCACCGCAGGAACCCTGATTTCGAGGCAGATAAAGGCCGATATCCTGCCGGTGATTGCATGGCATTTCCTCGTTGGCGGCGCAATTCTGGCGGTCATCGCCGGGCTTACCGAGGGGGTGCCGACGATCAACTGGGGCGTGCGCTTCATCGTCATTCTCCTTTATGTCTCCCTCGTGGGCACCGCTACGGCCTTTCTCGGTTGGTTCACAGAAATCCGGCACTGCCGTCTGGACGCAGTCTCCGCATGGACCTTTCTGGTCCCAGTGTTCGGCATCCTGCTGTCCATGGTTGTCTTGGGCGAACGCCAGAACAGTTGGACCTTGGCCGGCATGACCCTGGTTCTGGTGTCCATGCTCGTCCTCGTGCTGCCGCGAAAACAGCCCACTCTGCAAAGGGCCGAAAGCTC
The DNA here is from genome assembly GCF_059383535.1 of Pseudarthrobacter sp. HLT1-3. Lineage (NCBI taxonomy): Bacteria > Bacillati > Actinomycetota > Actinomycetes > Micrococcales > Micrococcaceae > Pseudarthrobacter > Pseudarthrobacter sp. HLT1-3. The sequence goes on from NZ_JBWZCJ010000018.1 coordinate 16,537, forward strand.
CCGTGGACAGTAGAACGCGGTCACGCCGCATGGAATGCCAAGGCCTGCAGGAACGCGAGGCACGCCGTGCCACATCGAAGCTTCCAACATCACACGGAAATCAGAACAGACCATGACAACGAACGTACGTGTACACCGTTATAAGGAAATCAGCGAGGTTCTCGCCCGGCACGGGCTGGGCTTCCTTATGGGCGTCACCGGACTCGAGCGGTGGGTACCCTTCCACCAGGGACTCCTGGGCCATGAACGCAGGGCCGAGCCCTACTCGAATCCAGACCACTTGCGGGTGGCCCTCGAAGAGCTGGGACCGACGTTCATCAAGCTTGGCCAGCTCCTGTCCACCCGGCCTGACATCTTGCCGCCCCAGTATCAGACGGAGTTGGCTAAACTCCAGGACGCTGCCCCACCTGTGCCAGGCGCAGCCATCCGTCAACTAATCCGCGAAGAGCTCGGCTCCGAGCCGGACGACTTGTTTGCGGACTTCACCCTCGTACCCCTGGCGAGTGCCTCTATCGGCCAAGCCCATGCAGCCACTCTCCATGACGGAACACCCGTCGTCGTAAAAGTCCGGCGGCCCAGCATCATTCCCACGATCGAGGCAGACCTGGATATCCTGCAGAACCTCGCGGTTCAGATCAGCCACCGGTGGGAGGCTGCGGCCGACTACAATCTCCCCGGCATAGCAGCGGATTTTGCACAGACTCTGAGGGCAGAACTCGACTATCTTCAGGAAGGGCGGAATGCGGATCGATTCGCCGAGAACTTTGCCTCCGACCCCGACATTCACATTCCCCGCGTCTTTTGGGAAACGACCACGTCCCGGGTGCTGACGCTGGAACGAATTGTGGGGATGAAGGTCAATGATCTCACTGCCCTGGACTGTGCCGGGATCGACCGTGCTGCGCTGGCTGTCCGGTCCGCAGGCACAGCAGTTAAAATGGTCTTCGAAGACGGGTTCTTCCATGCCGATCCGCACCCGGGCAACCTGTTCATCGAATCCGACGGTCGCATAGGTCTTATCGACTTCGGCATGGTTGGCGAGGTGAATGACAAGCTGCGCGGCCAGCTCAGCGTCCTGCTGATTGCATTGGCCCGCAGGGACCCGGGCCGTGTCGGCTCCGCTTTGCTGGACCTTTCCGTGACCCGGCAGCCTGTGGACCGCAGCCGGTACCGCGCGGACGTCACCCGGTTTATTGCCCTCTACGAAGGCCGCCAACTCAGTGAGATCGAAATCGGGCCGCTGATCACACAAGCGGTCACGCTGATGCGCACTTACCACCTGCAGATGCCCCAGGAACTGTCGAAGCTCCTGAAGATGATGATCATGGCCGAAGGCATCGGAGTTGAACTGGATCCCAGCTTTAATCTGGGCGTGGTGCTCGCCCCCTACGCAAAGAAACTAATGCTGGGCCGCTTTGCGCCGCAGGCCCTGGCCAAGCGCATGGCCGCAGCCGGTGCTGACGCAGCGGAACTAGCCGAGGACCTGCCGGCATTACTCCGCCGAGTCGTGGATACCCTAGACACAGCAGGCCTGGAAGTCCATTTACGCGCCGCGGAGCTCGAACCCCTCGTCGGACGGGTGGAACGCATCGGCAACCGCCTGGTAGGAGGCATGATTGCTGCGGCCCTGATCGGGGGTGTGAGCGCTCTGATGGCGGGGGACAAGGAGCGCTGGGACAACTGGGAGAAACCGCTGATGAGGGCCGGAATCGGTGCAGGCGGTGCGCTTGGCGCCTATCTGATCTGGACATCGCGGCGTACCGGGGGTTCACACCGATGAGCGGGCAACATTCCGCGTGCCGCAAAGGATCCGGCTGCGGGCCAGAGTCCCCGGCGGTGTCGGCCCCACGGTTCCGCCGGCCCCCGGCAGGTACGCCAATAATGGACTGCAACACGGAGACACTGCCCGATGGGCCTCAACTTTCTTCGGCAGGCTGCACGGAAGGAGCCTCATGAAAGATCCAGCTGCGATGCGGAGGCGATGAACACCGGCGGGCACACCCCTTTTCCGGACGTCGATCCCGGCCCGGGGAACGTTAGCGGGGACGGCGGGGGCCAGTGCGCGCACCTTGAATCCATGACTGAGTGTGCCCCCTGCGTGGCCCGACCATTGCCGCTGCCCCAGCGCGTCGCATCAATCCAGGTGGCCATTGCAGCCGAGAGGGAACCGTTGGTAACCCTCACACATTTACTGCAGCTGTGCCGAGACGAGCACCGGGTGCTGCAGGAGCGGATGCAGGACCCTGGATGCCGCGCGAGAGCAGCGCTGATCGTCGCCGGTGTCCGATCGGTGCTGCCCGCCACATCAACCGGACTCGAGCTGGGCCCGGAGGTACGCAGTGCTCTTGCAGCGTCATTGACCGCCGGCGTTGACGTTCCCGCCGTGGCGGTGGCGCGGCTGCTGGCCGAGCTGCTGGATGAGCACTGCGGCCAAAGCTTCCGCGAGTCCTTTCGCCGGCGTAGCCCGTACCAGCCGGGCGTAGGCGATCCTGTCCCGCTGGACAGTCCCGATCTGCGGGAAGTGACCGCAATGCCTGCGACTTCTCCGCCCTGGCGGCTTGCCAACCGTCTGGATGAGACCCGTCATGTCCGGCTTGCCGGGGAATGGGCCACACAGTTCCAGGTCATCTTCGACTACAGTCTCGCCCGCGAGCTCATCGGGATCATTGGTCCCGACACCATCGTGGCAACCTGTCACCCAAACCGCACTCTGGCTGAGTTCCACTTCCCGGCGGATGCCAGCGGGCGGACCTTCCCGGTCCGCCCAAAGGATGAAGAGAAACAGCATCAGGAGATAGACCGGCTGATCAGCGCAGCCGTCACAGCCGGCGCGAGCGTTGTCGTGCTTCCCGAGCTGTGCGTTACCGAGCCGCTGGCCGCGCGGCTGCAGGGCTGGACCTGCCGGGCCGGTGGGCCCAGGATGCTGGTCGCAGGCAGCTACCATCACGACGACGTGCACGACGGGTCGCCGCGGCGGCGTAACACGGCCGTCGCCTACCTCCGCGGCGTCCCCACCCCGTTAACCCAGGACAAGCATTCCCCAGCTGACCGGCCGGTCAACGAAGACATCCAGCCTCAGGGCTGGCCCCAGCTGCGCGTCCATGTCAGCGACGACGGATGGCATCTGGTGCTCGCTATCTGCCGGGACCTTCTTAACCCTCACGCCGTGCACGCCTTGACCGAAGCCGGCGCCAACCTCCTGCTGGTCCCCGCCATGAGCGAGACCCTCGTCGCCTTTAGCGGCCCGGTGGCGAACCTCGTTGGGACCGGCCAGGCCTTTGTGGCAGTAGCCAACAACCCCGCCGATTTCTCAGAGCCAACCGATCTGGCGGCCCGCCGTCCCGCCCGTGCATTGTTCGGGCATCCGGGTTTTGGACAGTTGACACGCCTGGTCCAACCGGCCAACTCCGCTCCAGGTGTGGGGCTGCTGCGCGTACAAACCGGACAAGTCCAATGGCTGGACTCCGACCCCGGCCGGACTCAGCTGAGCCTTGGAACGTCCGTGCGGCCGCCATGGGCCGACACGTTGGCCCGGCTGACCGGACCTGATCGTCCATTGTCGAACCGGCAACAGACCCCGGTCAAGCTGACGGAAGCGGCGGTGCTTGTGCTGCTCACCGACAGCCCACACGGACCGACCGCGCTCCTCACTGAACGCGCACCCGATCTAACCAACTACCCAGGTCAGCTGGTTTTTCCCGGTGGGGCTGCTGAAACCGGCGACCACGGGCCAGCCGCTACGGCACTGCGCGAGGCCGCTGAGGAAACCGCACTGGACCCGGGCAGCGTGCACATTCTGGGCACACTCCCCGCCATAGCACTTCCCGAAAGCGGGTTCCTGCTTACGCCCGTAATCGCATGGTCTACGGGACCCGTCTTCACCGGCATGGCCAACATAGCCGAGGTCAGCCATATCACGGCAATTCCGTTGTACCAGCGGACAGACGCGGGGCAACAGCGACCGGATCCTGTACCGGAGGAAGAACCCTCGGCGGAACGCCAGCCCGCGACACTGGGAGCGGGCACGAGCGCGATACTTGACATGCTCAGAGGAATGCTTTGGAGCACAGGACTCAAAGAAACCACGACAGGGCCGACGAAGCACTCGCCGATAACCACAGGTCCTGCTTCAGGCCGAGGCAGGGAACCGCAGATGCCCTGACTGAGAACCCCTCGCATCACCAGTCGCCGGCAGGCTGGCCTGCGGCGTAGCATCTTCATTAAGTGCAATCTTCAACAGGTACCTTGCTGCTGAAACCCGTTACGGGGGCTGATGGCAACCAGCCAGGCAGGACCTCAACGGACGGCGGAGGTCATGAGCGGCGGCGACAGATTCACGATCGCGGTTGGGGTGGACGGCTCGGCGGAATCACGGTTCGCTCTCGAATGGGCCGTCACGGAGGCCCGTCTCCGCCACGGCCAGGTACGGGCCGTAACCGCCTGGGAGTATCCGCCCGAGACGGCCGGGATGGAAGCGATGATCTGGGATCCAGACATTTTCGAGCCGACTGCCCGGAGAATGCAGACCGACACTTTGAAGGGGATGGACACCGAAGGCGTCAACATCACAGGTGACGTCCTCCAAGGGCCTACAGTCACCGTCCTTGTAAATGCTTCCAAGGACGCCGACCTGCTGGTCGTTGGTTCCCGTGGCCACGGAGGATTCGCCGGGCTGCTGCTCGGATCCGTGTCCACGCAGGTAGTCCACCACGCCGCCTGTGCCGTGCTCGTCGTCAGGACCAGGCACGGCATCCTCGACGTTGGATAACATCTTCGGTCGACGGGATCCCCCCAGCGGCGCACCCGGAGGCGCCCCCTCCGCCGGTCGCGGAGGGGGCTGAGGAACCAGCCAGCGGTGGTTCGGTGCTTCTGCCAGTCGAGAGCTGCGATAAGTGGGAGCGCAGGAGCCTAACCGGAAGCGGGCTTAGACTGGCCTCTGAGCTCACGAGGAACAAGCGACAGGACTGGATACCATGACGGATGATCACTCCCATCATTTGCATGAGTCTGGCGTCTCGCCCTCCGGCATCGATGCAGATCCAACGGGACAACGGACGTGGAGTGGCCGGTTGCAAGCCCTTTGGCACTCTGTCGTCGCAGTCATAGGATTCGTGGTCGGTCTCCTGCCGCACGTCCTGCATCACGTTGGGATTCTCGCCGGTACGGCACTCGTCGCAGGGTCGGGCGGCACCGCGCTGTTCGGCGCGCTGGGATTACTCGCTTCAATCCCACTGCTCCTGCGCCTGTACCGGCGCTTCGGAACCTGGGTCGCGCCTGCCATCGGGCTGCTGATCTTCGCCGCAATGTTCGTGGTGTCCGCATTTATATTCGGCCCGGCGATCAGTGGCACGGGAGGCGACCTAAACCCTGGCCCGGTACCGGGCGTGGAACACACAACGGATCACCCCTCAGGTCACTAGCCCCGCCCTACCCACTCTCCACCGGGCATCGGAACGTACCCGCATGGGACCCATGGGACCCTGGTTGCAGGCGCGAAAGCCCTATTCAGCCTGTATTGGTCCCCTCATCCACTTCCCGACCGGCACCTTACGCCCGGACCGGGCCCCGCCGACCCCAGGCATGACTTCGGCTGACTGATACAGTCTGGAGGCATCTCTGACCGCCTGCTGTGGGATCTGACTATGACAGGTTTGGGTGCCCGGTAGGACGGTTATCTCTGGCCCCCTGGGTGCGTCGCAGGGCAACTTGTGTCGGTCATGCGCACCGGGAGCGGCTTGTCGCTGGCGATGGAGGCATGATCTCCGCTACCATGCTCTCGCGTCCGGCATTGAAACATGCATGGGTCTTGCGGGGCGTTGTTAGCAAGCGACGTTGAGGGTGACCCCGGTGCCGACTAAACCGGACCAGAGTCCGCAGCTCCGAGCACCCACGGTTGATTCTGTGTAGAAATCTGTGTAGCTTGGACGCATGTGCACTATGACAATCACAGAAGCTTCGCGCACTGGCGTCTCCGGACTGGTAAGTTCCGCAGAGGCCGGTATCGACATCGCCCTCTCCCGCCATGGGCATGTTGTAGCTGAGATTGTCTCCGCCGAGGAGATCGCCGGTCTCAGGCGGGATCGGGAAACCCTTAGAGATGCAGCTCTGGTCATGGTTCGATTTGCTACTGATTCGGGTGTCCGCACAGATCTCGATCGAGCCATGGAAGCCTTCGGCTTAAGCCGCGCCGAACTCGAAACCGAAATCGAGAACGGTCTTCACACCCTCTAAGCTCAGTGTGTGACTCTGCCAGAACCTAAATGTCGTGTACGTCTCACCGAAGACGCTATTTCGGATCTTTATCGCCTGAATAAAAAAGACCCGCAGATAGTTCGGGCCGTTTTCGCCAAGATGCTTCTCCTGGAGCGTTCATCGGGCGCCGGCGAACCACTAGTGGGGGCGCTCATAGGTTTCCGAAAGATCGCCGTCGGGGATCGCGACTATCGCATCGTCTGGCGTGAAACAACCGACACCGAGCATAATCCGGTCCTCGACATCGCCGAAGTCTGGGCAGCAGGTGCCCGGAATGACAGTGAAGTCTACACAGAAATGAACGACCGCCTGGTCAAACTCAGGTCATCAGGCAACCCGCAGGCGCTGTCGTTAGTCGAAGTCATCGAGAAGATGGGTTCGCTATTCAACGACATTGAAGCCCACCCTGAGCCAAGAGCTGTTCCCGCCCTCCCGGGTTGGCTCGCTCAGGGACTTATCGAGAATCTGCATATGACCGAAGCCGAGGTCGCCCAACTCGCTGAAGATGAAGCCAAGAATCTTCTGATGCAGCACTGGTCGAAACCTACCTAGTACTACAGTCGCGTTTAATTTGGGCTGTATCGGCGGTTTAACCGGACTTTCCGCTCGCGGCCTGTTAATCGTTGGTGGTGAGTGATGATATTTGTGTGGCGGACGTAGAAGAGTGGGCCGAAGGTCTGGAAGAAATCGGCGATCTGATTGGGCAGCGGTTCGTCCGGTCCGACCACGCCGAACGCCGTGGGGTATGTGCGAGGGCTGCTTTCGGACGAGGAACGCAAGAACTCCTGGACCCTGTCTGAACGCGCCGGGCACGGCACTCCGGATGGCATGCAACGCCTGCTCTCGACCACCGACTGGGACCCGGATGCCGTGCGGGATGACCTGTTCACCTACGTCAACCGCCACCTGGGCGATCCCGACGGGATCCTGATCATTGACGAGACCGGATTCCTCAAGAAGGGCGCCGCCTCAGCCGGGGTCGCACGCCAGTACTCGGGCACCGCCGGTCGCGTGGAGAACTGCCAGATCGGGGTATTCCTCACGTACTCCGCGCCGGCCGGGCGCACCCTTCTGGACCGGGAACTCTACCTGCCCAAAACCTGGGCCGATGACCGGGAAAGATGCACCCGGGCCGGGATCCCTAAAACCCGCGAATTCGCCACGAAACCGGTACTGGCCGCGGACATGATCGACCGCGCCCTGGGATGCCGGGATCCCTGCCCGCTGGGCCACCGGGGACGCGGTCTACGGGCAGCACACGGGGCTGCGCCGCCGTCTGGAAGCCAAGGGGTTGCACTACGTGCTGGCGGTTCCCACGAACCAAAACGTCATCGCCCCCACAGCCGGGATCGGCGAGCAATGGCGCGCCGATAAACTCATCGCCCCGCTGCGCGCCAATGCCTGGCGGACCCGGACCGCCGGGGCCGGGACCAAAGGCGACCGCCGGTATTCCTGGGCACGAACCCGCATCAACGGACCAGCCGAAACAGGGGAACACTGGCTACTGGCCCGCCGCTCCCTGAAAGACCCGACCGATCTGGCCTACTACATCTGCCAAGGCCCCAACCGGGTCTCACTGGCCGAGCTGGTCAGGATCGCCGGCGCCCGCTGGGCGATCGAAGAAACCTTCCAAACCTCCAAGGGAGAAACCGGACTGGACCACTATCAGGTCCGCCAATACACCGGCTGGTACCGCCACATCACCCTCTCCATGTTCGCCCAGTCCTTCCTGACCGTGATCCGCTCCAAAAAAGGGGCGCTGCCGCCGGAGACGGGGAACTGATCCGGCTCTCACTGCCCGAAATCAGGCGCCTGCTCGTCCGGCTCGTCTGGCACCGCACGACCAGCCCGAAACACGTCCTGGAACACTCAACCTGGCGACGAAAACACCAACACCGCGCACGAAATAGTCATTACAGGACCCGCGGACACACCCCATAAACGCGACTGTAGTACTAGATGGCTCACGGAATTTTCCTTTGTTTTTGACGGCGCCCGGAACACCGCAAATGACGACCTTGCGACCGTCGCGGGGCAGAACTCCTCCTCGATCAGACGCAAAGCCAGCAGGGCCTCCTCGCGGGAAAGCGTCTGCGACACCGAGCGGACCGGGTGGCCGAACGCGTGGTGGAACTCGATCGTGCGAGATTCAGTCGTCAAGGTTTCCTTTCATGGGCACAAAAAAGAGCCCACCGTGAAGTGGACTCTTCGATGCCGGGGCTTGTCAGCGCCGAATTGTGGTTCAGCTAACCGGCACAACCGCATCAAGATCAATAACGGCGAGGTGGTAGTGGTCATCATCGGAGTGACGGGCAATCTGGTCGGCCAACTCTGTGGCCTTCTTCAGCGCCACTGCTCGCACGTCCTCCGGTGACGACGGGTCGCCCTCAGGGATGGCCGTAACAGATACGACGTAGCTGTCGAGGACTGTCTTCACAGCCACGCGGGCCTCTTCGCCGCACGCGAGGCCCTTGATGTCCAAGATCGCATCGGCGCGAACAAGAACGTCGCCTGCAGCTACCCAAACATCAGCCATAAATTGCTCCTCAAGCGTTCTTGGAGGTTGTCCTCCAGAACCAACGTAACAATTCCGCGCGGTGCACGAACGTATATCCGGAAATTGCCCGAGGAACATTGGTGGCGCTGGCAGGATTTGAACCTGCGAACCCCGAAGGGAAGGGATTCACAGTCCCCCGCAATCGGCCGCTGTGCGACAACGCCAGGCGGACGGTGAACTAAGCCATCCTTTGTCAGGTCCACCCGGCATGGGCCGCGACTGCCGTTCAGCGGCAAGTGCAACTCCCGAGCGCTCAATTTTGCGAAACGGTGTGGGTTCGTCCACCGTCGGTGATTCCCGTAACTATGTCTCGGAACCTTCTGACTGAATCGGTGTATTCACCGTTAGTTACGCGACACATCGACGCGGCAGCAGTCCCCGGGTTCCCGGGCGAGGCGCCCATCCCGGCCGTCTATGGCATCGCCTCGGCCATCGTCAGGTCAGCTCGTTGCTTTCCATGCTCAGATAGCGGTACACCGTGGCGCGGCTGGCCCCGATGATCTTTTCGATGTCAGCCGGCTTGAGCCCTCTTGTCTTCAATTCATGCGCCCGCTTTACATTCTCGTGGTCAGCCGTGACCTCCCGTCGTCCTGCCTTCCGTCCATTGGCAGCTGCGGCAGCCATGCCGGCCCTGGTGCGCTCGGAAAGCTGGTCTCGTTCAAGCTGGGCGAAAGCGGAAATGATGGTGACCATGGCCTGGGCCATCGCGCCCCCGATCTCACTGTCCGGGTCAGTGGCAATGCCATCCCGCAGCGAGCGGAACTTGATCCCTCGCGACTTGAAGTCATCCAACAGCTCCAGCAGGTGGCGGGTGTTGCGCCCCAGCCGGTCCAGCTTCCACACCACGACCTCGTCACCCCGACCGAGACGGTCCAGCATCCGGTCCAGCTCCGGACGCCTTGCCTGCGTCCCGCTAATCCCCTGGTCCTTGTAGATCCGCTCGCACCCCGCAGTCTCCAGCTCACGGGTCTGCAGATCAGTGCTTTGATCCGTCAAGCTGACGTCGCATCGGTCGCCACCGTAGTGAATGCGGAAGGCCCCGAAATGGACGAGGCAGAGACGGTGACGTTGTTCAACGATCTCTGCGTGTTCGCGCCGGGCGCGCTGATCGATCAGAGCATTCAATGGCACGAGATCGACGGTGGAACTGTCGAAGCATCCTTTACCAATGCCGGCCGCACCATCCGCGCCGTCCTTTCCTTCAACGAGCAAGGGGAACTGAGAAACTTCGTCGCCGACGGACGGGGTGCGGCATCGGCCGACGGAAAATCATTTACCAAGATGCCGTGGTCAACTCCATTGACCGCTTACCGAGGCTTCAGCGCGCACCAGCTCATGGGACTCGGCCAAGGGATCTGGCACGCACCGTCAGGGGACTACTCCTACCTGCGTTTCGTTCTCGATTCCATCGAATACAACGTGGCCGCACCGCGCGCCGGGGCTCAGGGATGAGCGCCCGGGCGGACAGTCCTCCTGACGGCGCCCCGCCCGGTTCGGCTGCGCGAGGATCCTGGGCGCAGCTGCTGCGGAACCGGTTCTGGTTGGTTGTGCCCATGCTGGTGCTTAACCTTGCGCTGGTTAATGTGCTTCCCGCGCCCCTCGCTCCGGGCAGTGCCGGACCGGACATCCCGGACTGGATTTCGCTACTGGAGACCAGTCTTCGCGGCGTGGTCCTCGGTGCCCCGCTGCTCATGCCGCTGTCACTGCGGGAGGCCCCTTCCCGGCCATTGCTCCCAGCATATTTTCTGGGGCTCGGCGCCTAAGCTGCGGCCTGGGCCGCCGTTGCCTGGGCCCCCACAAGCGCCTGGAGCACCAGCGCCATCGGCTTCACCGCTTTGGCGTGGACATCGATCATCCTGTTCGTGGGTATCGGTCTACGATCCACGCTCCGATTCGTCCCCGGGTACCGACCCTGGATGTACCTGAGCGCGGCGACCGTCTTCACGGCTGTCCACACGCTCCCCATGGCGCTCATCAGGGCTTGGTACTACTGAGCAAGGGACCGTGCCGACAGCTTGCGAGCACGTATTCCTTATTCGGGGTTGCCTAAGCCTCGGCCGACCTCAGGGCTCCCGTGGTGACCACCATCGTGCCGACGGGGTGATGGCAAACTGGCGTCCTGTAATTTCCGTCGGCGTAATACGGAACAGCTGATCCTTTGCCCCTGGCTCCCACGGAGACAGGCTCTGATCCACGTTGTCCTGATCGAGTTCGTTATCCGGGACAGCTTCAGGACGGCCTTTCACGACGACGCTCCATGCAATGGTTCCGTAGGGATTGAGGCCGTCAGCCTCCAGCGCGACCGCTCCCCCTTCCAGCAAAGCGTCCAGTTTGGTTCCCGGACCTGTTCGGAAAATCAGTGATCCATCCTCCGGCAGGTAATTCACGGGAAAGATTTCAGGTCCGGCGCTGCCAGTTACCGCCAGTCGACCGATGGAAGCGGACCGAAGGTTTCTCCAGCACGCGTGCGTTCCCAGAACCGCTGTTTCCGGTGCTTGCTTGAAGATATTCATTTGCCGAGCATACCTACCTGACGGATACGCAGTAGAGCACCCCCTAGAGCGCGGACTTGGGTAGGGCGGCGACAGCGGACAGGTCCAGAGCTACGGCGAAACCGCGGGCGGTACCCCTCGTGATATAATTAGGCAGCGTATTCACCAGGCCGGCAGCCTACGCCACGACGACTCCCCATCCTTTGGCGGGCGCCATCAACCAGCCCTTCGGCGGGGCTACGGGCAGCCAATCCTTCGGAACCGCCACGGAGAATCCGTCCCGCGCAGCAGCCAAAGCTATACCCTCCGCGTCTGGGTGGTGCGCCCAGCAATGCAGAGGTGGCGAAGACACCGGACGGCCGCCGTTCGCAGCGGCCCTTGTCCCCTGTCAATTCCCCTTCGTCACTGGACTCCGCCGAGAAGGACGCGATGGAAGACCTCGATGGCTGTCGCTGGACTGCCATCCACGTCCAGGGTGCCGGCGGGGCCTCATCCCTCCGCTGAAGGCGGACCGGGAGCCCCTGGCCATACTCGACGGGGGTGTGAAGCGTTTAGGCACTTCGGCCCTGGGTCAAAACTGCCATGCGAGATAGCCTCTTATGGAGACGGTGGACGCGGTGCGGGCGCAATTGTGCCTCAAAAGAGCGAGTGGAGATGTTTCTCCTGCCGTCAAACAGGGGCTTGACGTCGCGCACTCCGAAGTGTGCGATCCCCGGGGGGATGGGTTTTGATGGCTGCATACCAGCAGAAACTGACGCATGTTGCTTTCCTGCTCGCGGACCTTGAGGTCCGTGAAACCTGGTTAATGTACTTCGGGTATGGGGGCAACAAGGATCGGTGGGTCATCGATGCATATCTGAACGGACTGATGCCGCTGCCCGCCCACGACTGCAACCTCCTGGCGTTAGTCCTCAATGAGCGCCTGACTGAACTTCATATGCCGCACCTCGCCTCCTACCGCGGCTAAGGACGCGTCACGGAGCAAGGTCCCGAGGACGCTCAGGCGGCCCGGGCCAGGGAGCGCTTGGCCTGGATGTTCGGCTGCGGTTAATCCACGCCGTGCGCAGCCCGGTACGCGCTGCCCCGTAGATATCCCAGGGATGGACAGCGACCAAGAGCACTCGTCCTGGTTCGACACCGCACAACTGCGCAGCGTGCAGGTATGCCTCCGGAACCGGTTTCCAGGCCGGCCCGTCCTAAACCGACAGCAGGGCCTCAAAGTCCTCACCGATCCCGGCATCACCGAACAGCTTCCCCGCCACTTGGGCGGAGCCGTTGGACAGGGTCACCAGACGAAATCCTGCCGCTTTCAGGTCGCTGACCCCGCCGACAATGTCAGGGTGCAGCACCAGATCGTCGAATCCGTCCATGATGCGCCCGACGGCGTCCTCGACACCACGGTTCAACGGCAATCCCGCCAGGCTCACCTGCAGTAGCCCGTCGCGATCTCCACAAAGTTTTCCCGGTCCCCCGCCGCGGCCATTGCAAACCCGTCCCGCAGCACCCCGGAAAACCAGACCTTGGCCAGAAAGGACGGCGCCCCGGTCTCGGCGAACCGTCCACCCAAGACTGACATGTCGGACAGTGTTTCATTGACGTCGAAAACGATAACTGCGGGCAGGCCTAGCATGAGGGCTCATTTCGTTCAAGGAGAAAGCATCCACTGACAGATCGCAAGCGCGAACTTACCGCCCCGAGCTGCGATATGCGCGGTGCTGAGTCCATGTCGGACACCCGGTAACGGACGCTTACGGACAAACCGTCGTCCTCCCGGTTCCGGGCGTAGTCGGGAACGCGCTTCCAAGAAGCACGGCTCCAAACAAAGTCGCTGTGAGAGGTCATCGCTGGAGTCCGCCGAAACCGCCGCCGCGATGGCGGCTGAGGTGGCAGCGACATTCCGCCGGGCGAAGCCAGCGACCCGGTCAGTGTTTTGATGTCGCGATAGACAGGATTTTCCCCGGGGCGTGGCGGCGCAGCATTCCGTGCGGATGCAGCACTCGGCCTACAGCGGGCTGCCTGATATCGGCGCGGCGTCTAGCCGGGGAGCAGCAGCCGGAAGCCACAAGGACACTCCAGTGCCCGGAATTCGAGGTACACGCTCATTGCCTTCCCGGGCTCCTCGTCACCGGCGGCATTCGGGGTTCCGCCGCCGGCTGGCCGGGCGAGCAATGGCAAACGAGCTGCGCGCACAACGTCTCTGGGAGCGGTCACATAGGCAGCGCCGCGCGATGCCCTTATCATCTGACGTATGCGTAAACACTTGCTCGCCCTTGGGGTGGCGGCAATCTTCCTGGCCGGCTGCTCGGCCCCTTCAACTCAACCGGCAGTAACGACGGCGGCGCCTACTACGGCAGCCGGTACTACTCCCCCTCCCCCGCCATCCGGTGAGTCGTTTGAGTTCGCCGCCACCGGAGATATGAACCCTGAAGGTAACACGTCGGCCGCGTCGCACAGTGGTAAGAACGCTGCCAGCATCATTGCCGGTCTCAACGACGGTTCGCTGGACAACTTCCTTGCGTTGGGCGATTTCCAGTATGACAAGGGCACCTGTTCCGCGCTCAGGGATTACGACAAGTTGTGGGGTCCGGCCAAGGCCAAGACGTACTGGACCGCTGGCCCGAATCATGATGTTGAACCCGGCGGGAATGACGTTGACCGGTACATGGATGGGCAGTGCGTGTCCACGGAGAAGAGCGCGACGAGCTCCGATCTGGGACGGTTCCAGGACGCACTTGAATGGTATTCGTTCGACAAGGGCAACTGGCACATTCTTGTGGCGCCCACGGCCACCTGGCGTTATGACGCTACGCGGGCTCGAGCGATGACCTCGGAGATGGATGCCGACCTGAAAGCGGCAAAGGCCGCTGGAAAGCACCTGGCGGTTATCTACCATGATCCGTATTTCACCAGCGACACGTCGAGCCATAAGCGCTTCTCTAAGATGAAGCCGTGGATTGACGTGTTCTGGACAAACCGCGTTCGTGTGTTGCTGTCCGGCTCACAGCACAATTATGAGCGGACCTGCCCGATAAACAACGCGGACGAGTGCGTTGCGGACGGGATGCAACAATTTCAGGTGTCCACCGGTGGAATCGGCCTCCGGGAGTTCACCAGCAACCCCTCTTATGTGGAGCGGAAATTTAGCGACACCTGGGGTCACCTACGGATGAGCCTCAAGGCTGACGGCTCCTATACGTGGGAATTCCGTCCCGTCTCCGGCGGAATGCAGACTGACAGCGGGTCTCGAAGCCAGGGCTAACTCCTCGGTTCCGATCACCGCCGGTTCGGCACTAACATTGATACCGTCCCTATGCCCGGCGGCGACCACAGGCAGGTTGGCGTGAGTTCCGGAATGTCAGCATCGAGTGCAGGCGACCAGACGTGGCGGACGAATAGCAGCAGATTCAGGGCCAGTGGGTGGTCGTCTACGGTTATGACCATCTCCTGTGGCTAAGGATTCCCGGGTCTCTCTCCCTGGTCCATTGCATCTTACTACCCCTTGCTCAATTACAGCCCAAGCGACCACGATGGGCTCAGCATGGCACCGATCCCCTGCCTGTAAACGGAATACGACGTTCATGGAACTATCGTCGCAAAAGTTCGATTTGAAGGTATCAGAATCTTTTTTTGTCATCGAAGCCGCTCCCAGCGTGCGCGAAACGGACGACGGGTTCAATCGAATGCTGCCCTCAACGTCGGACGTTTCCGTCCAACGGGAGTGCCTGATCGATAGTCTGGCAACATGCGCTTTATTGGTTCCCCAAAAGGACACAGAACACCTGTGCAGACGACTTTGGACATTCCGGGCAGGCGACTTCGGAAAAATGTCGGCGCAACGTTTCCGCTCCAGCGCATCGGAGGATGGTCCGTTGCCCTAGGGTGGGTCCTGCGGGCTTGAGGTGTGGTTAGGCCTCGAAGTGGGTCGTCGTCCCAGTGGTGCCGGTGAAGCGTGCGAGGATCTCTGAGGCAATGGTGTGCAGCTTCTGGTTGCGGCTGGTCGAGGCCCGCAGGAGGACGCCGAAGGCTTCCTCCTGCGAGCACCGGTTCTGCGCGATGATCACCCCGCAGGCCATGTTGATCGCTGTTCTACCCTCCAGCGCGGCCTTCAGATTACCGCTGAGCAGATCCGCCGCGGCGATCCTGATGCTCAGGCGCAGGGCATCACTGGCCGCGTCCGCAAAGTCGACTGCCACGGCAACGGCATCCCCGGTAAACAGGCCCGTGGCGGGGGCGGAAAAGTTCAGCGCTGCAGTCGCAGCCTGGCGTAGCTGAAGGGGCACGGCCAACGCGGTAGGGTTTCCCGCTGCGGCGAGATCGCTGCTGTTTCGGGCCCAGCTCCGCTCAGCTGCCGCGTCGCTGCTGCCGGCGATCGTAGGGCGATGCTTGTGCAGCCGCAGGGTCAGGACGCACCCGATCCGCGCCCCCGTCGCCCGGCCCATTGCCGCCGCAGCCAGGGCGGCCATCCTGTCCAGTAAATCCTTGATGTTCCCGGCGCCGTCGACCAGGCCGAGCAGCCGCCGAAAATCGTCGGCCTGCCCGTCTTTTTCCATAACGCTGATAGTAGCCTCCCCGGCCGCAGGCGTGTCGCCATGGCTGCGTGTCCACTCCTCGGACCATCACTTGGTCAGAGTCACCGGTTCATGCGTTCGTTCCAGAGCGGGCTGGTACTGATCACGGTCAAAGAAAAGGCGCAGCCCCCCGCCGGATCCTGCTCAGGAAGCCAGACGGTCTGTCGGCGCCGGGACCGGGGTGTAGGTGGTGCCGTCGCGGAACATAGCCCAGAGGAAGTTCAGGCGGCGCCGGGCGAGGGAAAGTATGGCCTGGATGTGGGTATTCCCTTCAACACGTTTGCGGTCGTAATAGGCGCGCGAGGCGGGGCAGGATTTCAGTGCCGAGAGCCCGGACAAATAGAACACGCGGAGGAGCCTGCGGTCGTAGCGCCGGGGGCGGTGGTGGTTGCCGGCGATCCTGCCGGAGTCCCGGGAAGCCGGGGCGAGTCCGGCAATGCCGGCGAACCGGTCCGCGGTTTCAAAGACGGCGAGGTCTCCGCCGGTGGCGCCGAGGAATTCGCGGCGAGGACAGGCCCGAAGCCGGGCATGCTCAGCAGGGTCTGCGTGTACCGGTGTTCGGTGACTCTCTCGCTGATCGAGGCGTCCAGGTCGGCCAGTTCTTTGTCCAGGGTGATGATTTCCTGGGCGAGGGCGGCGACGATCAGCTCCCCGAGGCGCTGGGCCGGGACGGTGGTGTGCGCCGTGTTTCTTTAGCCAGGCGTGGAGTCTGGTCTGGCCGGTGCGCCGGATCCCGTCCGGGGTCCGGTGTCGGGTGAGCAGCAACAGGGCGGCTTTGGAGCGGCTGTAGTCAAAGGCCCGCTCCAGGGCCGGGAAGTATTCCAGCAGCTGGGCCTGCAAGCGGTTGATCGCCCGGACCACTTCAATGGAGATGTCGCGCGCGCGGCAGGTGTCTCCCGCACTGTGGTCTATAGCCAATACGCCACAAAGGAGGCCATGCGTACAACGTGCGCGGGCAGACCTGGAGCATCGCCTCGGCGAACTCATCCGCGCAGGTAGGGCCAAATGTTGATGAGTGAAGCATGTGAGCGGGTAGCTGATGTTTTCTAGATTTTGGAACAAGACCCGGGCCGCTGGGCGATGCTGTACAGCACGGCCCGGGCCCATCCGAGGACGTCGTCACTCACGTCACCACGGTGCGTTTCGATACTGTAAATCACCGAGTACGACAACTCCCCGCGTGGCTACGCCCTATGAACCTCCAACCAATCCGCACAGCAATTCCACAGGCAATCCATATGGAAGACACAGTCGGCGAGCCCACCATAATTGAACTGGGGTAGCCGCGGACGCGACGGCGGCCGCGGCCTGCCAAAAGCCTCGGTTGCGAGCGACACTCGTACCGACTAATGAAGGGCGGCTCAACATGATCACTTTGAGCGAACATCTACTTCCTCAGGGCCTCGCAGAGATGCTGCTGTTGACGCCAGACCTGCATCTCCGAAACCGCCCAGCGTCGTGACCAGATCCGCTGGTCAAGCCCCGAACAGTCAGGTGCCTCCGATGTCATCAAAACGCGAACCACGCTTCTGGGACCGTCAAAACGCTCCCTTGATCATGCTGGGCGTCGGCATCCTCCTGGTAATGATCGCCGCCGGGATCGTCATATGGGTTATCAATATTGCCCCGGCCATCGATCGCATCACAGGATCCTAGGCAAACGGACATCCTGACTGGATCACCCCTGCGATGTCCACCGCTCCGCAGCGTTGGGTTAGCCTTGGCGGGCTTTCATCCGGGGGTTTTTCTTGTTGATGACGAAGGTGCGTCCGCGGCGGCGGGCAATTTGTGCTCCCGGTATTTTTCTCAGTGCCCTCAGCGAGTTTCGTACTTTCATGAACCCTGAGCGGGGGTCGGAGCGCCGTGCCGCGTTGTAGACGGCGTCGACCACTCCGGCGGGAAGGCAGTACCCATGCCTGTTCCGGCGCCTGTTCGGCGTCCAGGTCTGCCAGCTGATGACAGGGATGGCTGCTCCGATCGGCGGGATCCTGTAAGTTTTTCTGTACAGTACCGGGCACGGTGGGTAAATTTGGATTCAGGCCCTGCCCCCGGGGCGGGGCCCGCCTTGCCGGTCGGTGCAGAACCGGCAAGGGCGTGCTGCTGTAGCCGAACGGCGGCGACGATGCACCTGGCGAAAGAAGGCCGCGATGGCCGCCACGTGTTCTAAGCAGTTCTTCGAACCAACAGCTGTGCCAGCGGATCCTTTGGCCTCTGCTCGTCCCTGCGTGCTGCTGGCCGGACGATGCGGGCGCCAGGACCCGGCGCGAAACCAAAACCTCACCCTCCGCCCTGGTCACGGGCCCGGTATTACCGGCCCTGCTGGCGCCTGGCACATTGCCGGCAGTCCGTTTTTCAGGATGCTGTAGCCATGTCCAGAAACCCCGAACGTCGCTTACCTCAGGGCTCCGAGCCGCAGCCTCCCCGGCTGTGTTGCCCGCACTGCGGGGCGCCTTCTACTTTGTTCATCAGCTCCGTCGCGCCGCCACTGCAGCCCTCCAGCAATTGGATCGCTGTTTATTACACCTGCATCAGGTGCCGGCTGTCCTATTGCCATCGGGCCAATGCGGACCAGTTCGCCGGGGCGCTCAACGTCTCCCCGGGCTCGGACGAGTGCTTGTTTTCAGCGGACAGTACATCCACTGCGGGCAGGCCATGCAAAAAACCGCTTCCAGCGTGCTTCAGTTCGAAGGTCGCCTAGTGGAGGAAGAGTTCCCGGGAGCCTCACCCGTGTACCTGGACGTCCGCGTGATGGAATGTCCGTGCGGATTCCGGCTGGTGCTCCCGGAATAATGACCGATGAGGAACGGCGCCCCCACAGGGGACCACCCGGTGAACAGCACCAACACGGTCACCAAGAGGATCATCCATGATCGGAAGTGGAAACCTTCCGGACGATCCGGCAGGGCGCGGACAACTCCAAAGCGGGCATCTGCGCAAGGCCCTCTACAGCTCCGATATCACCACGGGAGAGCTCTGGATGCGGTACTTCACCAACGGAGGCGCCGTAGGAGAGTACGAAGTCGACGCCTACATTCAGTCCCTGCTGTCGCTTCCCCCGTTGCAGCGGGACCTGCTCGCCCAGGCAGCCAACGAGCTCATCGACGAACTCCCTCCCCTGCCCAGGGCACCATCCATGAACGACCTATCCCGGTCCAGCGAACCCGGACAACCCCCCCCCCCCCCCCCCCCCCCCCCCCCCNTTCCCCGTCCGCCGCTCGGTTTACCCCGGCTCCCATATTCCTCGGGCTGCACTTGTGGCCGGGCGGCTAAATACAACCCCCCGCATGGGTGGATAACTCTGATACCGGAACCTTCCGTGCCAGTTTCTTCCCGTGAGGTCCCTCTTTCGGCTATTTGAGATGCCCAAAGAGATTGCTTCCTCGATTACAAGAATATCGACAGTTCCGTGGGTTCTCTCCCGAAGTTGGTCGTCTTTGACCCTACCGACGTCGCAGCCGAGCCATCGTCCTCCGACTGGAAAGCGAACGGCTGTCGCCCTTGCCCGGGGCGTGCCTTTCGGGTTTATCGAGAGTGTGACTACTGGTGTTAAGTATGTTGACTGTCCCGTAAGATGTGAGCGTCAGAGCTTGGGGCTGGCGGATACCTGGGAGGGTCCGCCAGGTGAACCGGGCAATCCAAATTATCTTCGGTTCTAAGACAAGGTCTCCGTCATGAATACTCCTTCTGCGCGCACCCGTAAGATCGCCACGTTTGCCGCCGCCCCACTTGCTGTCCTGATCGCCGGCGGCATGGTCTGGCAGGGCTCCCAAGCAGCCTTCACGGCATCCACCCGCAATGCCGGCAGCTCGTGGAGCACCGGCAACGTGGTCCTCACCGACGATGACCTCGGCGCCGCCGCGTTCACGGTGGAGAACATTGTTCCCGGGCAGACCGGCCAGAAGTGCATCGTGGTTACGTCCCAGTCCAACGTCCAGGGTGAGGTCCGCGGCTACACGCAGAACCTAATCAGCTCCAAGGGCCTGGAAAACCGGATCTACTTCGATCTCGAGCGCGGTACGGGCGGGTCCTTCAACGACTGCACCGAGTTCACGCCCACGGCCAACACCGTCCCCGAGCTGCCCCTCTCCACCCTGGCGTCCGTCAATAGGGACTTCGCCACCGGCGGCGCCCCCTGGCAGACCGCGGGCAGCCCCGGTGAAACGCAGAGCTACCGCGGCACCTGGCGCTTCGACACGACCGGCCTGAGCCAGGACGACATCAACGCCTTGCAGGGAGCCCGTGTGGGCATCGACCTGGTGTGGGAGCTCCAGTCGGACGAGTCCCCCGTAATCCCGTAGCCGGGAGGCTTCGGGAATAGCAAAAACTGTGAACCGGGAGGAACCCGGGTCCGCCCGGGTATCCTCCTGGTGGGGTCCGCTGGTTTCCGCTGACGGGTGGGGGCTGTTCCTGGCGTCTGTTGTGTCGCGGCTGTATCTGGGTGTGGTGCTGAGCCTTGCCCTGATTGCGGTGCTGCCTGCCCTGCTGGGCTGGCATGGCACCGTGGTGCAGAGCGGATCCATGGAACCGCACATCAGCGCCGGCGACGTGGTGCTGGCCGCCGGTTTCGACGCCGCCGGGAAGGTCCCGGTGGGCGGCGTCGTGGAGTTCACCAGCCCGGCCGAGGCAGAGCCGGGCGGGGTGGAAAAGACCCGGCTGCATCGGATCGTGGCCGAAAACCCGGACGGCACCTTCGTGACAGCCGGAGACGCCAACTCCGAGGTGGACAGCACCCCGCTGGGGCGCGGGCAGATCACCGGGCAGGCCAGGCTCCTGGTCCCCGCAGTCGGGCTGCCGGGTCTCTGGCTGACCAGCGGTAACCTCCCGGCGCTGGCCTGGTGGAGCGTGCTGACGCTGTTCGCCGTCGTCGTGGCCGTGTTCGGCGCCCGATCCCCCGAAGGGGAAGACAACACAGAGGATAACAACGCGACCGACGACGGCGGCACACCCCCGGTTGAGCCTTCTCCCCCCGCTGATCGCTCCGGCCTGAAGGCGGGCGCAGCCGTCGGCATCCTCGCTGCCCTGGCTGTCCTGGTCATAGCCACCTCCACCGCTTTCTCCTCAGCCGCGTTCACGGCCACCACCGCGAACGCCGCCAACACGTTCAGCACGGCCACGGACTGGACACCGCCAGCGGTCATCCTGGCCAGCCCCGGGACGATGGTGCGGGCCAGCGTCACGCTGACCGCGGAAGCGAGCGACGCCGAAACGGGCGTCCGCAACGTGGCCATCCAGTACCAGGGGCCCAGCGGTGCCTGGACAGCGCTGTGCACGGCGGCGGCGGCGCCTTATTCGTGCGTGTGGAACACCCAGGGCATGCCCGACGGTGCCTACAGCCTCCGGGCCGTGGCCACGGACAACTCCGGTCTCACCAGCACCTCCGCCGAAGTACAGACCACGGTGGCCAACAGCTTCGCGGTGGTCCTCAACGATCCCGGCGAAATCCAGCGCGGCACCGTGAACCTCTCCGCTGCGCTCTACAGCCCGGGCACCACCAACTACGCCGTCCGGGTGGAGTATTCCCTGGCCGGGGCTAACAAGTGGAACACGCTGTGCCAGAATCTGGCGGCTCCGTATAACTGCACCTGGGCCACGGGGACGTTCGCCAATGACTTCTACGATCTCCGTGCCGTGGCCGTCTCCGGGCCCACGTCCACCTACTCGGAAACGATTACCGACGTGCTCGTGGACAACCAGGCGCCCACGGTAACCATGAGCGATCCCGGCACCCCGCTGCGCGGCGTCGCCACCTTTGCGGCCGCCGCCACGGATGCCCACTCCGGCGTCGCCCAGGTGCAAATTCAGTACGCCCGCTCTGGCACCACGGCGTGGGCGCCGCTCTGCACCGTGTACGTGGCGCCGTATTCCTGCCGGTTCGACACCACCGCCCTGCCCAACGCCTCCTACGGTTTCCGCGCCATCGCCACGGATGAGGCGGGCACCAGTACGACGTCTCCCGCTGTCAGCAACAGGGTGGTGGACAACACCGTGTCCTCGGTGTCGGTGGAGGATCCGGGCGCCTACCTGACCGGTAACGCCACGCTCACCGCTGCTGCGAACTCGACGGCGGGCGTGAGCAATGTGCGGATCCAGACGGCACCGGCCGGAACCGGCACCTGGACCACACGCTGCACCCTGGCCGCGGCGCCTTACTCCTGCGTGTGGGACACCCGGACCGTGGCCGACGGGCAGTACGATCTCCGTGCCATCCTCACCGACGGCGCCGGCAAGGAAACCATCTCCGCCATCGTGGCCGGCCGGCGGGTGGACAACAGCCCCCTGCGCGGCGCCGACGTCCAGGCCGCCAACAGCACCGGCATCCCGGGCAGGCTCGACGCCGGCGACACCCTGAGCTTCACCTACAGCCAGCAGGTCAACCCCGCCTCCGTCACTCCGGGATGGACCGGCGCTGCCCTGCCCGTGACGCTCCGGCTGCGCGACGGCAACATCCTGGGCACCGGCAATAGCGGGGACACCCTGGACGTCCAGCGGCCGGGCAGCACCGTGAACCTGGGAACTGTCAACACCAAAGCCAACTTCGCCAACAACCGCAAGACCGTCACCTACAACGCCACCATGACAGCCACCACGGTCATAATCGCCGGCGTCCCGAGAACAGTAGTCACCGTGAAACTGGGCAGCGTGGCCAGCGGCAGCAGCAGTATCCGCACCACCACTACCGCTGCCGCGATGGTATGGACGCCGACATCCTCCGTCACCACCACAGCCGGCACCGCGTGCTCCCTCGCACCTGCCGCCGAAACCGGCACAACCGACAGAGACTTCTAACCAAGATCACGCAAAGAGACCTGGTAGGTGCAATCCATGCGGTTCCACGCCCGGAAACCACGACTCGTGGCGACCCCGAAGCATCGTCGAATCGCCCGGCCCCAACTTGACTAAAGGCGTCGCGGGAGACCAGCCCTGCGTTGACGGCCGCCTCCCGGGCATCGCAAAATACGATCGTATTTGAGATGCACGGGGGTGCGGGCCAGCTTCTCGATCGTCCCGTCCACAGTCGCTAGTCCCAACACATGGATAGCGGACACGGATCATGAGCCAGGGATGCCGGATCTGGGACGCGACCTCTGTGCCGTCTCATGAGTGGTCGTTTGTGAAAGGGTGTCCGATGATGGCTGCAGGATGTCACTGATCCCGACCCATAGGGTGTAGGCGAGCTCCTCCCCTCGAGCGCAAGCTCACCCGCCATACGCTCCAGAGCTCGCTCGGCACCAAGAGCATCGCAGGACTCTTGCGCATTCGCATCGACACTGGAGGTTCCTGAATATGGCAGTTTCGTTTAGGACCGGTGTGACGGTCCTGCCGGCGCCATCCAAAACTGTCACAGTCATTCAGCTATGACTGTTCCTCTCAGTGTTGCTGGCATCGAGATCGCAACGTCGAGGATGGCGGGTGAGCCGAGAACGCAGCATTGTGCGATCGCGCCTTTACGGAAGGGCGACGCTCCATGCGTCGTACCCGAATACCCAGTCACCGTTTCCTTTGTCCCTCAGCCAGCTGTTCTCGCGAGAAGCCAACTGGATCTGCGCGGTGCGATCGCGACGGGCCCTCTCGTAGCGAAGCAGTGCCCCAGGGATCCCGGCTTCCTCCGAGTCATTGATGCAGCGCGCGAGCACCACCGCATCCTCGATCGACTGGCCGGCGCCCTGCGCCATGAAGGGCATCATGGGATGGCATGCATCGCCGAGAAGTGTGACCGCACCGACACTCCACTTGGCAAGCGGTTCGCGGATATAGAGAGCAGACTTCAAAACATAATCGCACGCATCCAGATACGCGCGAGCCTCGGCGGGGAACGTGCTGTAACTCTCACGCAGTTCAGCGACGTCTCCGGGTTGCGTCCACGACTCGTCGCGCCAGGATTCCTGAGTTTTCGTAGCGAATATGAACATGTCCTTCCCTTGATTAAGGGGGAACGTCACGATCTGGGTTTCGGGGTTCGGGCCCCACCACTTGATGAAGTTGTTGGTGTTAGTCGTATTGGTCAAACGATCGACTGGGAAGACCGCACGATACGCGACGACACCAGTGAAGGTGGGGTGCTCTGCGCCAAAGAGGGCATTTCGAACGGCGGAGTGAATTCCATCTGCCCCGATAAGTACATCGACGAGTACATCTGGCGCGGACTCAAAGGAGACAGTCACTCCGGTATCGCCTGGCTGGAGGGCAACCAAGCGGTGACGGAATCTGATGATATCCGGCGGCAGCGCGGATTCGAGAGCTTGCATTAGATCGGCACGGTGCATAGTCAGCTGGGGTGCGCCATACTGTTCAAGCGCGGTGCCTGACATTGCCAGTCGCATGGTCTCATCATCTGTGTCCCATATGCGGCTGATGGTGTAGTCGGGCTCCGCGGCAGTCTCACGCAGGAGGCCGCCGATTCCGAGTCTGTCGAGGGCATGAACAGCGTTCGGGGTGAGGTTGATGTCCGCTCCAACCCGCGAGAACTGCGCCGCCTGCTCGAAGACGACGACTTCGTGCCCGCCCCGACGTAACGCGATAGCCGCCGTCAGGCCGCCGATTCCTGCGCCAACTATTCCTACACGTGCCATTCGTTTCCTCCAGTGTGTGTTGTGGATGTGTGGATGTGTGGTCACTGCTGCGCCATCTCTCCGTTGACGTCGTTGATGTTCAATGTCCTGAGAACATCGTGACCACCCCAACGCCCCCAGCTGGAGACGCATTGCGCTGCTTCTGCGGCGGTTGCCTCGGGATCGGACGTTTGATCGCGGCGATCATTCCGCGTTCCTGCCGATGAAGAACTCGCGGAGCGGGGCGTCGCTCGGGTGCATTCCTGTGTCGATCGAACCTTTTCGCAACGCTGGGATCCGGTTCCGTTGCGTATGTCTGTCGGCTGCTGCGGGTCGATCAGCGGCCGACACACAGTTGCAGAAGGTCTTCACCGACGATGAGCTTGCCGGTGTACCCGCGGCGGGCGGACATAGAATCTCTCCGTTCAAATCGGGGGGGTATGGACGTTGCCTTCGGTGGGACGGGGCAAAGGGGTGGGCGCCGGCCGGCGGCTTTGTCTGAGGGGACGGGACGCGTTGGCTGTAGGCCCGCGGAGTGGATCCGCGGGCCTTCGCCCGATTCGCGGCTCGGTGGTGTGGGGGTTATTAGCGGGTTGCCGCGTCTTCCGGGACTCCTGGAATGTTGGAGCCATGACCGATACGGCTGCGGTAGGGCCGCTTCCGGGCCCTGGCCACAGGGTCCGCTGAGTCGTTGCGTTCGCCGACCGTATTTTCGATGACACCTATTCCGTCAACGGTGATCCTGACCCTGTCCGCCGGTTTCAGGGGCAGAGGCAGCTTTTCTCCGTTGCGTCCCCAGAGCTCCGCTAGACAGCCGCTGCCGCAGGTTCCGGACCCCAGGACGTCGCCCGGAACGATGCGCGAATCACGGGAGGCGTAGCTCACGAGCTCATTGAACGGCCATCCCATGTTCGACAGAGAATCCGAGCCAATGGCTTCATCGTTCACTTCCACCAGGATGGGAAGCGCGAGAAAGCCTTCCTCATCGTGTCGTACATCGAATTCGTCGGCGGTTACGATCCAGGGGCCGAGGGTGTTATTGAAATCCTTGCCTTTGCAGGGTCCGAGCGAGACCTTCATTTCGCGGCGCTGCAAGTCCCGGGCCGACCAGTCGTTCAGGATGGTGTAGCCGAAGATATGACGCCCGGCCATGCCGCTGTTCAAGTTTCTTCCGTCGCTGCCCTCGACATGGCCGATCACGGCCGCGACCTCGGCTTCGAAATCGAGCTCCTCGCACCCTGCGGGTATGCCGACGGTGGTTTTTGTGGCGCTGACGGTGTGCGGGTTGGTGAAGTAGAAGGTGGGTGCCTGGTACCACTCCTCCACAACGTGCCCGCCGGCCATGGTCTTAACGATGCCTTCCACATGCTCTTCGAAGGTCACGAAATCCCGCATCGATGCCGGCTTCAACGGTGCCAGGAGGACCACATCATCCAGAGGAATTCCTGCTCCGCCCGTGCACGTTTCCTCGGCTAACTTCAGCGTCTTCTCGAGCCCCATGTCCAGCAGGGCCTGAGTCGTCAGTCCATCGGCAAGCGGGTATGCGAGGGACTCCTTGACGAAACCCGAGCGGATCTTGTCTCCGTGTGCCCAGCGAGCTATACGCACCATGTGGTGCTCCCTTCATATGTTGCTCCGCTAGAGAGCGGAGCGGTCAGTCGATGGTTCAGGCTGTACATGTCAGGGGGCGGCCGCCGTTGTATTCGAACATTTCCTGGAAGACGGCCTGGTGATCCACCGGCTCGCCGGACATTTCCGCATAGGCGCTGTGCAGGTTGCCCACGATTCGTTCCGAGTCCAGCAGCCCCGCGAACCGGCCCAAGTCCAGTGCGCGCGACGCCTCCAGGGGCGAGAGGCCCTGGGACCTGGCCTCTGCGGCGGCTTCCCAGACGAATCGAAGGTAGTCCTCCATCGCATCCAGCAGTTCAGGACCTCCGACCGGGCCGTGTCCGGGAACGATGACACCGGGGTTCAAGGACCTGAGTTGGGCCAAGGCCTCGAGCCATCCTGTAGCAGAACCCGACATGAGAAACGGGGTCCCTCCGTTGAAGACGAGATCGCCGGCGAAAAGGACCCGGGAGCCGGGGAGCCAGACGTAGGAATCACCCTGCGTGTGGGCCCGGGTGCCCGGATGGATCAGCTGCACCTCTCGTTCGTCCGCGTACAAGCTCATCGAGTGGGTAAACGTCACTTCAGGTTCCCTGGGCCGGACCGACCCCTGATCGAACGGGGTGAAGATATGTCCCGCAACGGGCTGGCTTGCCCGCAGCTCCGTCCGGGCGTTCTCATGGGCCACGACGACGGCGTCCTCGAGCAAGGAGGCGCCGTTACTGTGATCCGGGTGCGCGTGGGTGTAGACAAGGTACCGCACGCCCTGGCCCGTAACTGACTCCATCGCTGCCAGATACGCGGCAGTGCGCTTCTCCGTTGACGTCACGTCGATACTGATGTTGCCCCGGGAGCTCTCGATGAAGCCCATGTTGTTGACCATCCAGCTCCCATCGGGCTGGATGTAAGCCCATACCCCGGGAGCCACCTGCTGCAACTCGGGCGCGCCCGATTGCTTTTCCTGTTCCACCATCATGTTTTCCACGATCACATCTCCATAGAAGCGGCCGACTCTTCGTCGACCTGGTTTTCCGTACCGTGCGGGTAGCGCGGCAGTGTCACGAGCACCATGTGTCCCGGCAGCAGGACAATGGCCGCCACCGTCATCTGAATGCTGTAGGGGCCGGTACCGGGGAAATGAATCCTGCCGCACCCTGGCCCAGCGAATCCCAGTTATGAATGGCTTATAGAGGAGGAGCCCTCAATGCACGAGGGCCCCTCCGGGCAGCATCACCAGGTTGCTGCGACGTACTTCGTCTCCAGGTACTCCATGAGGCCGGCGTGCCCGCCCTCGATACCGAGACCGCTTTGCTTCCAGCCTCCGAACGGGGCGGCCGCGTCCGAGACGACACCGCGGTTGATACCGACCATGCCCGAATCGATCCGCTCAGCAAGGGCGAGCCCCTTCGCCAAATCTCCGGTCTGGATAAAGGACACGAGGCCGAACGGTGTGGAGTTGGCCAGCTCGACCGCCTCATCGACGGAGTCAAAGGCAACGATCGGTGCCACCGGTCCGAAAATCTCTTCCCGCACAATCCGGGCGTCGGCGGGGACGTCGGCCAGGACTGTTGGGGAGTAGTAATGGCCCACACCTTCAGGCGCCGACCCTCCGGTGACGACTCTGGCTCCGCGAGCCACCGCATCGGCAACGAGAGAGTCGACTTTGGCAACAGCGGCCGCGTTGACAAGGGGCCCGACATGGACCCCGTCATCGAGGCCCGGCCCGAGCTGAAGGTCCTCCATGGCTTCGGTGAGCCTGGTCGTGAAATCGTCGAGGACCGGCCGGGCAACGTAGAACCGGTTGGCCGCGGTGCAGGACTGCCCGCCGTTGCGGAGCTTTGCCGTGATCGCGGAGGCGACAGCAACCTCGAGATCGGCGTCATCGAGCACGATGAACGGCGCGTTTCCGCCCAGTTCCATGGAGCACGGGATGACCTGCGGGGCTGCCTGCTCCATCAGGCGGACTCCTACTTCGGTGGATCCGGTGAACGAGAGTTTGCGCACCCGGTCATCGTCGAGCAGCGCCGAGACAACGTCCCCGGTGCGCCGTGTCGGCACGACATTAACAACGCCGGCGGGGACGCCTGCTTCAGTGAGGATCTCGGCGAGAGCGAGGGCCGTCAAGGGTGTTTCGGAGGCGGGTTTCAACACTGTGGTGCACCCTGCCGCCAGGGCGGGCCCGATCTTCCGGGTGACCATCGCTGCCGGGAAATTCCACGGCGTGATGAGAAGGGCTATGCCGACAGGCTGGTAACTCACCAGCATCCGATTCGCTCCGCTCGGGGCGACGCTCAGATCTCCGATGATCCGCACCGCTTCCTCCGAGTACCACCGGAGAAAATCGGCTGCGTAGCGGATTTCGGCGACTGATTCGGGCAATGCCTTGCCGTTTTCAAGGGTAATGAGGCGGGCGAGGTAGTCTTCGCGTTCGGTCATCAGCTCGAAAGCCCGGCGGAGGATTTCCCCCCGGCGCCGCGGCGGCGTCGCTGCCCACTCGGCGGCTGCCCCCTCGGCTGCGTCGACCGCACGTTTGGCATCGTCGACCGAAGCCGAGGCGACCCGCGCCAGAGGCTGTTCGGTGGCGGGATTGAAGACGTCGAATTCGGCCAGATCGTCCGCCGGGATGGATTTACCGTCGATGTAAAGACCGGTCTCCGGCATTCGAAGGCTCATGCCGGGTTCCGTCCGATGAAGTACTCGCGGTCCTCGCTGTCGGTGACCGGAAGCCCCGAAGCTTCCAGGCTCTTGCGGAAGGTCGACATGAAGCGGTCCGGGATGCGCATCGCCGGGGCGCGCAGAGGTCCGCCGTTGAACCCGGCGAGCCACTCCTGGTACTTCCACATGGTTCGATTCAGCATGTTCGTTCCCGACGCGTACGAGGAGGCCGCTGCGCCGTTGGCCTGGCGGGCCGGATGCACCTTCCAGTAAAGCTCCATGGCCGCATCCCATTCGCCCTTGCGGGCGAGGTCGAAGGCCTTCGGGAAGTAGTCACTCATCCAGCTGGTGTTGCTGGTCCCGGAAAACTGCAGGTCGAGCACCGACATCAGTGGAATGACATCGCTCTCGATGGGGGCGCTGATGACAATCTCGTCCCGGAAGTGGCGGTACATCTCCATCACGCCCGGGATGGACGGGAAGCCCTGCTCGGACTTGACCGCGACGATGTTGGGGATGGTGTCGACGACGCGACGGACGAAGTCGACCGGCATGCCGGCCGGGTGGATTCGCTCAAACCCCCAGAGCGGAATTGGGAAGAGCATGACGGCGAGGTCGGTAGCGTTGCAGAAGGCGCTGGTGTACTCGTAGATCTCGTCGGCGGTGGTGGGGTAGAAGCCGGAGGGGTAGGACAGGAGGGCGCGGTCTGCTCCGGCATCCTGGGCCAGCTTGGCGGCGTGGATGTTTTCCTCGAGCGTGCCGAAGGCTGCGTGGAAGAAAAGGCCGAAGTCCGGGCCGGCGGCCTCACTCGCGATTTCAGCCACGCGGGCATTTTCCTCCGGCGTGATTGCCAGTTCGGTCACGAGCAGGGTCGAGTCGTAGCCGAGCTTCTTCAGCAGGGTGATGTCATGGACAATGGCCGCCTCGTTGATCCGTTCCAGGTCGCTGGTGAACGTCGGATGCGTCACCCCGCAGACTCCAACGAAGTTCTTCTTGGCCCACGCACGGGCCTCTGTTTTGGTGTAATCGATCATGCTGATCTCTCCTTGACTATGGCCGTCGTTGACGGCTACTTCTTATTGATCGTGACGCCGGTGGGAAGGGCGGCGCCCCGTCCGGTCGAGACCGCGCTCTCATAGAGCACTTCGGCCATAACGATGTCCTGCAACGCCGATCCGGTCGATTTGTAGAGGTTGATGCCTTCGCGGCCCGGCACTCCCAGGCGCAGACATTCGCTGAGCGAAATCAACTTGTCGCTAAAGTCGATGCCGGCTTCAGCCGCGGCAATCATGTCGCCGGTGTCTCGTGCGACCTCGTCCAGTTCGTCGGCCACAATGACCGATGCCCTGCGGATGACCTCAGGGTCGACCTCACGCTGGGAAGGCACCGTGGAGCCGATCGAAACCACGGTGGTACCAGGTTCCAGCCACTCCCCCAGCAGCGTGGGTGACTCGTCGCGGGACCGGGCCGCGCACACGATGACATCCGCACCGCGAATCGCTTCCCGGGCGGATTCGACAGGGACGATGACCACGCCATGCTGTTCCCCGAGTTCACGCGCAAATGCTTCGCGGTTCGCCGGAGTGGGGCTGAACACGGTAGCGGAGGCGATGTCGCGCACGGACGCCAGTGCCGCGAAATGCGATCGTGCCTCAAACCCGGACCCGATAAACGCCACGCGCAGCGCCCGGTCCGGGGCCAGCGCGTCAACTGCAACGGCCGACGTCGCCGCGGTGCGGATCCCCGTGACGCGGTTGCCGTCGACGAGGGCCACCAGCCCGGACGTCTCGCGATCGAAAAGTGCGATGAGGTAGCTCGCGGCACCAGCGGCGGTGGATGCCGAGATGATCTTCGTGCCGATCAGGCGGGTCGCGCCGGGCGCCGCCGTCATGGTCCGAAGCCACCCGGTGCTTGTTGTGGCGATCGAACGGGGCGGCACCGAATTTGCCTGGCCTTCATGGGCGTAAGCCCGTCGAAGGGCCGCCACCGCCGAAGGCCAGTCGGTGAGCATCGCGACATCGTTATCGGTAATGAACGTTGTGTCCGAAAGGGTGGTCATGTTCGGTTCCTTCTACAGGGTGCGGCTCGGGGCGCGCAGCATGACAGCGAGGAAGAACGACGAGTCGTCCGGCGTCGATGCCATTCGGCGGTACGGGTTGAGGGTGGTGTTGTTGGGGACTTGCGAGCCGTGTCCCTGTTTAGGGCCCGGCAGGCTGGAGCAGGTTCCTTGCTCGGCGCTCGTGCCGGTGCGAGGGTTTTGTTATCCGCCTGCCGATATGAACGCGCGGTTGAACAGGCCCGAGTCGGCGAGGATGGTTTGTCCGGTCATCACCCGGTTGCGGCTGGAGGCGAGCAGCGCGTAGAGGGGGCCGTAGTCCTCCGGTTCTGGCAGGTAGGCCAGGGGCGCCGCGGATTCGAAGTGGGTCCGGAAGAGGTCTGCCGGCACGTCGGATTGTTTAGTAGCACCCAGCCCAAGCGTCTCGGCACCGCGCAGTTGGCTCTTGGCGATCCCCGTGGGTGCAACGCCGTTGACGCGCACGTCCGGGGCGAATTCGAAAGCCAGCTGGTTAACGAGGCTGCGGACCGCGCCCTTGCTCGTTGTATAGGGCACGCCACCGCCGTCGGCGGCGAAGGCGGCGTTGGAGCCGGTCAAGACGATCGCTCCGCGCTCCTTTTTGAGGAGGTCAAACATGATGCGGGCTGTCAGTACGTAGCCCTTCAGGTTGACTGCGAGCACCTCATCGAGAACCGAATCGACTTCATCAACAGGAATGTCCATGAGCCGGATGTTCCCGTCCCAGATCCCCTGGGTGGCGACCACAGCGCTGAGTCGCCCGTACCGTTCGAGGATGGACGCGCGGGTGCTTTCCAGGTCGGAAATGTTGCGGACATCGCCATGTATCACGAGGACATCGGCGCCAAACTCGCGTTCGAGATCTGCGACCTTGGCTGCATCGTATTCCAGGATGGCGAGTTGGGCGCCTTCCCCGAGCAGGTAGCGGGCCACTCCGAGCCCCAGGCCCGAACCCCCTCCGGTTACCAGGACCACATGGTCAGTCAGCAGTCCCATCGGGCTGTCCTCTCCTTTGCCACCCTTGCCGGGCGTCTTTGAATTCATGAAACTCTCACCTGCGATCCATCCGCTGCACGGGCGATCTCCAGGGCCTCCGCGAAGGTTCCCCGCCGTTCCAGCAAGCGCCGGTAGGGACGCAGGGAGCGTTCGCGCCCGCAGGCGAATACGGCGTGCAGGTGTTCGTCGCCGTACAGGACCAGGAACTCATCGGAGTCGAGTGCCCCTTCCGCAACCACCGTGCGGTCTTGTGGTCGGCGTCGTCCATAGGATTGGAAGCGTTTGCCGTACTGGTCGCTCCAGAAGTACGGCGGCATGCCATAGGGCACGGGTTCGGCACGCATGATGTTCAGTCCGACGTGCCTGCCCTGTTCGATGGCGTGCGTCCAGTGCTCCACCCTGACGGTCGCATTAAGCAGTGGGTGCTCGAAGGCAGCGACATCACCTGCCGCCCAGACTCCCGGGATGTTCGTCCGGCCGGCAGGGTCCGTGGTGACACCGCCGTTCAGCTTCACACCGGATCCGATCAGCCAGTCGGTGTTGGCTTCGACGCCGATTCCGACGAGAACGAAGGGTGTGCGGTGTGCGGTCCCGTCGGCGAAGGCGATGCGGTAGTTCCCGGGTTTCCCTTCAACGGAGGTGATTGCTACCCCGCCGTGCATGGCGACACCGTGATCACGGTGCAGTTTCCGGATACCGGTGGCCACCTCGGGCCCGACGATGGGCTCCAATGGCAGGGGGGCAGCATCGAATACGGTGACTTTCACGTTTTTTCGTGCCAGCCCGGCAGCGACTTCCAAACCGATGAAACCGGAGCCAATGAGGGTGATCTCGCCGTAGAGCGCCATGGCTGTCCTGAGTAGCCGCAGATCATCTATGGTGCGCAGGACCGGCAGCGGGGTTCCGTCGACGGTGCGCAGGCGGCGTGCGCGCGTTCCGGTGGCGATGACGAGTGCATCCCAGGGTAGAGGCTCCCCGTTGCTGGTGACGACGTAGCCCCGGTCGATGTCCAGGCCGACGGCTTCCTGGCCGAGGCGGAGGTAGATCCGGTTCTCGGCGAGCCGTTCTGCCGTGCGAAGTTCCAGGACCTCCGGCTCGGCGTCCGCGGTCAACAGATCCTTGGACACCGTTGGCCGGTCATACGGCGGGTGGCGTTCGGCGCTCAGCACGGTGATGGAGCCGTCAAAGCCGCCTTCGCGGAGCCCGTCCGCGGCACTCAGCCCGGCCGCCGACCCTCCGGCGATCACGACTCGTTGCGGAGCGCTGCTCATGGCCCGCTCACAGTCTGCATCGAGATGGCCTGGGCGGGGCAGTATCGGATGGCCTCCTGCAGGTCTTCACGTTCGTCCTCCCCGACCGAGGTGCGCAGCAAGATGGCGGTCGGGCTGCCGGCAGGTGTCTCAAAGACATCAGGCAGGACGGAGACACAGATGCCGTACATCCGGCAACGCTTGTCGTCGAGGTGGACATCGATTCCTTCACTCATAGAAACAGGCCCAGGTTCGGGGTGTTGAGGGCAACTTCGGTGAGGATGACTTCCCGGGTCAGCAAGCGGACGGCTCCATCAGTGAGTCGAAGGGTGTCGTTGCGGCGGCAAGGGATGAGGTCGAAGTGCTGGTCGATTCCGCGCTGGCGGTAAACGAGCAGCGAACTGGTCACAGC
The DNA here is from genome assembly GCF_059383535.1 of Pseudarthrobacter sp. HLT1-3. Classification (NCBI taxonomy): domain Bacteria; kingdom Bacillati; phylum Actinomycetota; class Actinomycetes; order Micrococcales; family Micrococcaceae; genus Pseudarthrobacter; species Pseudarthrobacter sp. HLT1-3. The sequence goes on from NZ_JBWZCJ010000018.1 coordinate 49,950, forward strand.
GATGACGTCGGGTCGACCGGTGAGCGTCACGTGGATGGATCCGACCAGGCGCATGGTGCGCGACGGCGGCACTTCCGAGTAGGCGATGCCGGTTGCGAGGCGTTCGATCCGCGTGTGGACGTGCGCCTTGGTATCACGGACACGGAAGGCCTTGCGGTCGATCTCCTTGCTGCGCGGTTCAGCGGCCTGGCGGATCGGAATTGTGTAAAGGAGGTCATCGTCGAGAAGGGCGAACCACTCGCGTTCGCGTCCCTCGTCCAGCAGCTGCGCTTCATGGGCCAGGAACTGGGCGGCCAACGTGTGTGTCTCGGCGGAAGCCTCAGCGGCTATGGGGTCCAAGGCGGTCGTCATGATTCGTTCTCCTTTCCGGTCGCAGCCTGGGCACCAAACCGCATTGTCTTCAGCCATGAGCGGTAGAAGCTGAGCTGGTTGTGTTCCCCGTAGCCGCTGTTCCGCTTGATGCCCGGACCCTGGTAGTCCGGATCGGGTGAGGTATCAACGGGAGTCCGGTGTGATTGCTGGTAATTGAAGGCCATGCCTTCGCGGCGCATCCACGGGCTGCGAGCTGCCTGAGGCGCACCCTCCCAGGCGACTGTGTCGTCCTGCTCGAAGGTGCCTGCGGAACCGAAGACGAACTGGCCGGCGACGGCTGATTCGAGTGCTTCTTCTTCGGACATGAAGTTCCACACAAACTGCCAGTTCCAGATCTCCATCTCTCCGGGACCGATCGGCTGCCACTGCCGGAAGGTGGTGACCACTGTCATGGGTCCGTTAGGTACCGTGGGCGAGTTGACTCGGAGGTAGCTGAAGTTCGGGAAAATTGTCCCCGTGGTCGGTGGTTCATTGTTGACCACCTGCAGCTGGGCCTCGTCCAGACCTGACAGGTCAAAGCGGCTGGTGATCTCCGGGGGGTAGCCCCACAGCACATAGCCCGGGTGAATGATGTCCGGCCAGGGGTGGGCAATGTTCGCGTGGCCGTTTCCGAAGTCGTATAGATGGGCCATCTCGCAGTTGCCCTGCAAGCCCTGAACCATCGCCACTTCCTCGTTGCTCCAGTGCAGCGTGTCGACGTGGTAAGCGTCGCCGGCGAAGTTCTCCGCCGCGATCTTCCAGTTCGCCTTGACCCTGTAGCGTTCCGGCGGACCGGCGACGCGCATACCGTCAGGGTGCAGGCCCACCATCAGATCCAGCATCCAGCCGGATCCGCCGAGGAACTCCTCAAGCGAGGGCCCCTCCTTGGAGAGGGACGCGAAGATGAATCCGGAACGAACGGCGATGCGGGGCGCGCGCTTCAGTCCCCAATGCTTGGGATCCAGCCGTTCCCCGTAGGCATCGTGCATGTGCGGCGTGCCCACGAGATCGCCCTCGTTGTTGTAGGTCCAACCGTGGTACGGGCACTTGAAGAAGCGTGAGTTGCCTGCATCCGTCTGGCACACCTGTGTGCCACGGTGGCGGCAGTAGTTCGACATTACGTTGACGCCGCCCTTGCCGTCCCGAGTGACGATAACGGGATCGAGACCGATGCGGCGCTGAACGAAGTCTCCTGCCTTCGGAATTTCGCTCTCGTGGGCGACGAAGACCCAGCATGTCCCGAAGATGCTGTCGATCTCGGCGTGGAAGACTTCGTCGTCGTTGAATATTTCGACCGGCACCTGGCCGTCTGCGAGAGATTCCTCGACGCGGTCGAGGAGTCCGCCAACTCGCGCGCCATTGGACGTAGTGACTGACATATGAGCTCCTAGATTCTTGACCGTGTGACCTTCAACACCCGGTGTTTGGCAACGATACGGGAGGGGTCCCATCAACAGAAGCTGTAAGTTTCGATGTCAATCGATCGATCTGATCAATGTATTTGGCGGCTCTGCTCACCTCGGTTGTTCAGCTTGAGCGCTTCGGTGAGAAGCCGGTTGCGGAGCCATTGCAGGCCGGGTTCGTCGTCGAACATTGGGTTCCAGGTCATGGTCTCGGTGACCGGCTCCAAGTGCATGGGCGGCTCCAACAAGCGGATGTCCGCCAAGGCGGCGATCCGCCGCGCGAGCAACTCGGGGATCAAGGTGATCAGGAGCGTTCCGCGGAGAATTAACGGCGCCAGCCCGAACCCTGCCGTGACCTCGACACGGCGCGGTATCGCCAGCCTGTCCAGCTGGGTGTCGACCAGGGAGAGTTGCGTGCCCCATTGGGTCGCCAGGTACGGCATGTCGCTGAACTGCTCCAGACTGATTTCCTCACCTACGTCCGGGTTCGCTTCATCGACGGCCAGGAGGTAGCGGTCTTGATAAAGCTCCTGCCGCGAGAATGATTGGCGGGGGAATACTTCGGCGGGGACGATGACCAAGTCGAGCTGATTGTGCTTGAGCTGGTCGACAAAATCGGGCGCCATGGTCTGGATGCTGAGCCGAATGCTCGGCGCCTCCGTTCTCAGCGCCACCATGAGGGGATGGAGCAAGGCAAGAGCAGAGTATTCGCTGGTCATCACCCGGAAGGTGCGATGCTCGTTTTCGGGTGCGAACGACTGCCGGGCCCACAACATCTCGCGCACCCTCGCCAGGATGTCGCCCACCGGGACGACGAGAGACTGCGCCAAAGGCGTAGCAATCATCGTGCGTCCATCGCGCACCAGGACAGGGTCATCCAGCAGCCGCCTCAGGCGCGCCAAGGTGGAACTCATCGCCGGCTGCCCTATGGACAGCCGCTTCGCAGCAGAAGACACGCTTCGCTCTGCCATAAGAGCGTCAAACGCCACGAGCAGGTTCAGGTCAATGCGGGCCAAATCAAAGTTCACGGGGGTGCAGTCCATTCATTGTCAAAATCGATCCAGATGTATCGCAAATAATCGTTTGAATCGAAGGCCAAGGCAAGGTTAGCTTGCTTGCATCAGGAGCTAACCGTCACGAAGGACGGATTCCAAATCAAGCGAGGACAGCAAATGACGACTCCCTTCCAACCAATTACCCGGCTACGGCACGTCGGCCTCGGAGTTCCGGACTACGCCAAATCGGTCGAGTTCTACAAGAACATGTGGGGGCTGCAGCCCGTCGCCGAAGACAGCGGCATCACCTTTTTTGGCACACCCGCGGACCCGGAACACTACATTCTTCGCGTTCGCAAGGACACGGACCAGCGGCTGGACCTCATCTCTTTCGGAACCGATACCGAAGCCGAGGTCGACGAGCTCGCGCAACGGTTGGGCAGCGCCGCCGTCAAACTGGACCGAGAACCCGGCCAGCTCGACACTCCAGGCGGTGGGTACGGCCTGCGGTTTTTCGACCCTGACGGGCGGCTGATTGAAGTATCGACCGGAGTCGAGGAGCGCCCTTACCGGGCGCTGGAGCCCCGGGAATCCATCCCTAAGAGCCTCAGCCACGTGGTCATCAACTCCACAGATGTGAAGGCCACGAAAGCGTTCTACGAAACCCACCTGGGCTTCAAGTTGTCCGACTGGTTGGGCGACATGATGTGCTTCATGCGCAGCGGCTCCCAACACCACATCCTCGCCATCGCGCAGGCCCCATCCGTTTCGCTCAACCACGTATCGTTCGAACTTCGCGGCCTGGACGAATACATGCGCGGGACCGGCCGCCTCCTGCGCAGCGGACACCGCCCGCTCTGGGGACCCGGCAGGCACGGTCCAGGCGACAACACATTCACCTACTTCAATGACCCCGAGGGCAACATCATCGAGTACACCACCGAGCTCGAGACGATCCCGGATGAGAACACCTGGGAACCCCGCACATTCGACATGAGCGACCCCGAATCCCAGGATCAGTGGGGCACCGGCGGTTCGATCACCGAGGAAATGATCCCCGCGATGCTGCGCCAGAAGACAGACAGCGGCCTCTGGAAACCGTCACCGGTTTAGCGCCATGTTTGGCCACGTGGAAACACGCTCCAACATCCCTCCCGTCCCTGCTGCGTGTCGAGGAAAGCTAATGGAAGTGGAGGAGTCGATACCGGCCAGCGCGTTCGTGGTTTCGTCACGGACGCTGGATGAAATAGACGAAGCAGTCCGCAAGGCAATGTCCCGTGACCTGTCGCGGGTGTTGCTGACCATGCTGCTGGAAGCTCCCGGACACGCCCGGGACATCGCACTCAGCCTCAACATCGCACCCGAAACCGTAGAACACGAACTCAATGCACTCGGCAGTCGGGAACTTGTGATCACCGTTCGGGAGGCAGAGGACTGTTGGTACCGCCTGGCCGATCGCCGAGTGGCTGATTCCATCAGCGCCCACCACCCTCCGGGCGCGCACTAAGGGCCCCGTCATCGCTGACGCGCACGAGCTCCCCAAAAGTGAACGCTGCCAAGCGTCGTAGAGGCTCTGGTCAAGCCGGTGCCGTCGAGATCACCCCACCCAGACGCCCGGGACGATCCGCCATCGGGTCGTGGACGGTAAATCTGCGGCACGGGTACCCCGGCACGGCGACGGGCGTTGAGGGTCCCGGTTCAGACTCTCGCCGTTCCCCAATCGTGCGTTACGACGAGCGCATTCCCGACACAGCTCCACCCTGAACCACCCATGCCAACGATCAAAGGAGATCTTATGACAATCACATCGTCTGCCCGAACGGCAGGCACCGCCCAGGCCCTGCCGCTGCTTTTCGCGACTTGTATGCAGGTGCTCGGCTCGGTGCTGCTGGCCCCCGTTATCCCGCAGCTGCTGGCAGAGTTCGGCGGCAGCCCGCTCGTGCTTCTGATCATCTCGGCACCTGCACTGATGGTCGCGATCTTTGCGCCGGTCGCCGGCCTGGTCGCCGACAGGATCGGCCGTAAGAATCTCTTGATCGTGGCGTTGTTCCTCTACGCGATCGTCGGAACGGCGCCGGTGTGGCTCCCCGCCGATCTGTCGATCATTCTCATCAGCCGGTTACTAGTCGGCATCTGCGAGGCGGCGATTCTCACATGCTGCACCACGCTCATCGGCGACTACTTCAGCGGCGACCGCCGGAACCGTTATTTCGGTTTGCAGTCGGTGTACACGACCATTTCGGCGACGATTTTCCTGCTCATGGGCGGCTTACTGGGTGGCAGCGGCTGGCGCACGCCATTTTACGTCTACGCAATCAGCCTCCTCATCGCCATCCCGATGATTTTCGTGCTGTGGGAACCCAAAAAGACTGAGGGAGACCGAGCAGCATCCCGAGTGCAAGCAGCGTCCGGCATCCCGTGGCGGTATCTCGCGTTGCCGCTTGTCGTTACGTTCTTCGGCGGTTTCGCGTTCTTCGTGGCACTCACCGAGCCGCCGGTCATCTACGCGAGCCTCGGGCTCGCTGACGCTCAGGCAATCGGGCCGATCTCCGCCGCCGCGTCACTCGCAACTGCGATCTTCGCTTTCATATTCCCGCGGCTCGCCCGCTTCGGAGCCAAAAAGCTTCTGCCCACTGCGTTTGGGGCACTGGCCGCCGGCTACGTCGTCATCTGGATCGCGGCGGACGCAGAGTCTGTGATCGGTGTCATCGCCGGCGTGCTAATCGCCAGTGCGGGAACCGGGATCCTGCTACCTACAATGTTGGCATGGGCGCTCGGTCGGATTCATTTCTCGGCTCGGGGCCGCTCGACCGGGGCCTGGGCCTCGGCCTTCTACCTCGGTCAATTCATCACGCCACTGGTTGTCGGCGCAATGCAGGGCGCGATCGGGATTGAGGCCGCAGCAGCCGTCGGTATCATCGGCATCCTATGTGCCCTTGTCGCCCTCGTGCTGGCAGCCGTCGTGCGACCCGGGCCCGTCGGCGCCGAGCCGGTTGAAGAAGAAAAGGTCCTCACCGCTCCGTAAATCATCCCAATGCCCTAAAGGACCGCAGCCCCCTGGACTGTGACCGCGACTTTGCCCCACCCGAAGACGCGTACTGCTCGCATCCGAGACGGGAGCTACAGGGCGCCGAATGCTGCGTCATATCAATACGTCCCGGGCCTAAACGCATGGGCCGCCCGAAGCTTGCTCCACCTAGCTTCCGGGCGGCCCACGCCACCCACTTCGACAGCCAACAACGGCCACCCAGAGAAAAGACGACGGCACCATGACGGACCACACCGGCAGCGCTCTCGACTCCGCCCCCCTTCAATATGGCGATCACGTCGATGTCCACGGGAATGGACCCACCCGTTACAGCGGACACGTGGAGGAAACCATGCCGCAGCTGAACATCGTGTGGGTCCGGGAACTGAGGACCGGGGAACGCAGAATGCTCTTCATGGACGAGTGCCAAATCCACCGGTATCAGACCTGATTCAGTCAGACAATCCTTAAGACAGTGTCGAGCAGATCAGGCCAGCACTTCCCGCCCCACGATAGAAAGGTGCTTCGCCATGACCCCGCACCACATCACCGCATCCAGCATCGAGGAGGCCGACCGGCTCCTCAACGCTGCTGTCAAAGAACTCCAAGACCTGACCCTCGATAGCTTCGCCCGGCCTCGTAGGCATTGAAATTCGAGCTATCCATCAAGCGGACGTTCGCCACTCTACTGAGAGTGACAACGACCGTTGACCTCTTGTCCAGCCGCGGAATGGTACTTCGTGAAAGGCAGACCGGCCATATCAGCTCCTCAGCGTCGAACCCTGCCAATATCGTCCATGACCTCACCGACCGCGGTATAGGCTCCAGGTCCTCACCGGCCGCGGAGTCCCAACGCTCGTGAATCCGGCGATTAGCGCTTTCGAAACAGGATAGGGCACAGCGCTGCGGACAAAGAGCTGATGGGGCTCACGGGGCTCGCAGCAACATGCAACAGGAGCCAGAAGGCACCCTTGTGCACCCGGTTAGAGTGGGAGCATGACGTTGGGGGACGCGGCCACAGAGCCGCTTGTACACTTCAAAGACTTCCGCATGGATTTCGGGGACACGACGGTCATCAAAGACCTCTCCTTCGACGTCCACGCCGGGGAAACCTTCGGGTTCCTCGGCAGCAACGGGTCCGGCAAAACCACCACCCTCCGGGCACTGCTGGGCATCTACCAGCCCACCGCCGGGACCCTGCACATCGGCGGCAAACCCTTCGCCCCGCAGGACGGTGCCCGGCTCGGGTACCTGCCCGAGGAACGCGGTCTGTACAAGAAAGAGACCGTCCTGGATGTCATGGTCTACTTCGGCCGGCTCAAAGGCCTGGACAAGACCCGCGCCAAAACCTGGTCCCAAGAGTACCTGGAACGGGTGGACCTGGCCGACAAGGCGAACATGCGGCTCGATAAGCTTTCCGGCGGGCAGCAGCAAAAGATCCAGCTCGGCGTGACCACAGCTAAATCACCACGCTCCACATACCGGAGCCGACATCGAGTACCGAGTACTGGAAAACACTTCTGCCGGAGCGGGCACGTACAGCGGCACGTTACCTCCGTACGGCGCAAACCTTAGTAAACGGCTCGGCTACATCCGCAATCACTTGCAGCAAAATGAAAAATACTGGGACAACAAGGCCGACAAGGTGTGGCGGGAAGCCCGCGAAACTCTTGTCAGAGAGATGCGCAAGGCTTGGGAAAGGGCAATCGAAGAGGTCCTCTTCAACGACGCGGTGACGCGTTTCGAACGTGCCGTCCAGACAAACCGAGTCCGCACGGTTACGGTCGACGACAGCGACTGGACTGCAATTGAAAATGCAATGACCGAGCTCTCACGGCTCGGGCCCCATGACGAACCGCAGGAAGCTCAGGACGAACCGCCAAGCCCTGCTGATATAAAGTCCCTCATTCAGGACCTTGAAGATTGGAAATCGGGCGTAGCCCAGAAGCGAAAAGCCACGGACAAGCGTAGGCCCAAGGTAACCGCCAAGATCTGACCTAACGGTAGGGTTCTTCCGGACAAGCATGTCCCTGCGCGCTACAAACGCTGATAACAGCGCATACGTAACCCAGTGGCCGAGGAGGACATTCCGCGGAAAGCAGCATTTACTTCAAGGTAGCCGCTGGTTCAACCCCTGGCACTTTTGGGGTTCCAGCCGGAAGATCGTCTGCAGCGGCCTGCAGGAGCGTCGTCAGGTGTTCAACTTGTGCTGAGAGCCGGCGGAGTTCCTCTCGGATCGGCTCCTCTGCGGAGTCGATCTCCGCTGCGGTTTCTTCTGCGACCGACTGCACCATCCAGGATGCGACGGAAGCCGTGACGACACCCAGGACAGCGACGCCGCCGACCATGAGCCCGGCGGCAACACACCGGCCGAGCGCCGTCACGGGGTAATGGTCCCCGTACCCCACGGTCGTTATGGTGGTCATGGCCCACCAAACGGCATCCCCAAAGGTGGTCAGATTCGAACCTGGAACATTTTTTTCGGCGTCGAGGACCGCTAGTGCACCGGCGTAGATCAACAGTGTCGCGGAGCTCAGTACGAAGATCAGCACCCTGCCGCGCAGGGCATTTCCTCCGACGCGGTGAACGACCCGCAGGAGACTGACCAGGCGCAGCAACCGCAATGGCCGCAACGCCGGTAGTGCGACAATTGCCAACTCGTGGAGATTTCGGACGAACCAGCGCCCACGATTAGGAGCTAGGACTAGATTGATCACGTAATCGCCAGCGAACGCGAGCCACGTCGTCCAGATCAGGAATTCGACAACAGCGAAGTCGGTGTTGGAAATGACCTGGACGGAATAGGCGGCGAGGAACAGCACAGCGGCGATTACCAACGGCCACTCGGAGCGCCTTCGCCATGATTCTTGCGTCATGGCTGCAGTCTAAGGCAGGGCATCGGCACCGCGGGCGTTGCGATCTCGTGCTGATCTTGCGCAGATCGTGGGGCCTATTGCCTTCTTACAACGAGCGGCTCCACACAGGCCTGTGATGGGCGGAGACAAAGTGGCAAATTCTGAGCTCCTTGGCATTCAATTGGCCTTCGTTGGTAGCGAACAGTCATCGGGCGTGATTTCGAAGCCTTAAACTTTTCCTATGGCACAACGAGTAGTAACCCTTCTGGAAGATGACTTCGACGGCTCCAAGGCAAGCGAGACACTTTCGTTTGCCCTTGACGGCGTCGAATACGCCATCGATCTCAATGATGCTCACGCAAGCGAACTACGTGAAGCATTCAGCCGCTACATCAAAGCAGCCCGAAAGACCGGCGGGCGGGCCCGGACAACTCGTCCAGCTTCCTCCAATGCCCGCGAGGTCCGTCTTTGGGCGGCCGAACAGGGCTTGCCAGTCAATACCCGCGGCCGCATCCAGGCTGACATCATGGAAAAGTACGAAGCCGCGCACTAAGGGCCATACCACCAGATCCGGAGTTCAGCCGGCTGATATGGGCTGGGTCAAGAGCAGAACCCCACTTAGCACCGCCTAAAGTGCAAAACCGAGGCCGGAACTTATTCGAGTTCTGGCCTCGGTTTTGCTTGTTGACCAGCTGTTCCTTAAACAACTCGAGCGGGACAACCTTTGTCCTTATCGACTTCACCAAGCTCCGCGCGAGCCTGATCCTGATGTATAGGATGTCCCGCCTGGCCATGCTGACTTCCTTACAAATAGTCATGTGGCATGCCGCGATGGCGGGAGATGTCCAGGTTATCGGCGACCGCCAGCAACGCGGCAGCTTCGGCAATCGCAGCCTTGTCCCGGGATCCGCGGTCCTGCTCTTCCAGTCTCACCAGCGCCCCTGCGGCGTCTGTCCGCGCCCGCCGCCGGGCGTCGTGGAACAGCATTAGCGCCAGCAGACTTAGAGACTCGGGCTCGTGCGGAGAACCCTCGAGCACCACAACCAGCAACCGGGCGAGGCGAATCTCTTCCCGGACCAGAGACCGCGGATCGAGGTGCTGCCGCCGGTAGCCGAATAGCCCTCATTAAACATGAGATAGACCGGCAAGGCCTTAGCAGCACCCAGATCGCCGCAACCGTCGGGGCCGCCCAAAGCACCGTCCGCTACCACTTGGCCACGGGCAGCCAAGGCCGAACCGCCTCTCAGGGACGACTACCGCAACGCCACCCGCCCCACACGGACCACCCGCATCGCCGCTGCAGGGCTGCAAAACCTCCGCGACACCCTCGCCCTCTACAAAGCCGAAGGCCGCCTCCCCTCATCCAAGTCCCCCGCAGCCCGCGAACGGGCCTTGGCGACCTGGCTCATCATTCGACGTCGGGACCTTCTTAGAACCGGAACAGCGATCCTAGGACGCTCTCCCGCTAACCGCGAACCGCAGCCGACGCGTAACTGGCCGTCCCGTACGTTGTTCCACAACCCACGTCAGCATCGCGGCCTCCATGGGACAGGTCGTGTCCAGCCCCTCAGTGACGGACCGGAGACCCGCTCCCAAATTTCCCCGAATTATCCGAAGATCATGCGTACTCTGCGGCCGGGACGCCGCAAGCGGTCATGGCCCCAAATCCAAGGGTGGCTGGACGCATTCGAGCCGCAGCAATGGTAAAAACCTTGGCCGCGCAGAGCGTACGTGTTCCCGGCGGCCAACGAGGCGGCAAGTTTATGATCACGTGCAGGTTCTCCGCCGCCCCCGGCAAAGTGAACGCCAGAATGGAAAAACCCCAGCTTTTCAGGGCCGGGGCTCCACGTGGGCACTTGACTACGGTAACGACCGGGGTGATTCCGGCTACTTTTCCTCTAGGATGACAGCAAATCCGCTGTTGGGGTGGAAGCTGTACGAAACCTCGAAGTTGCTCCAGGAATCCGTCCGGGTTCCGTCGAGAGCGCGCGTCTTGCCCATCTTGGCCAGGACGGCCGATGAGGCCCCGCTTGCCTTGAGCACGCAGTCCACTTCAGACTGCTTGAGGCCCGTCAGGTAGGGCGACTTCTCCCCCGCGGTGCGCATCTCCACCGACTTGCCTGCGTCCATCAGCTCCATCCCGACGGTTGCCCCCTTTATGCACTCGGACGTCGCCTTCTGCAGCGTGGTCCTAGTGTCAGTCGGAGTCGGAGACGGCTCAGCTTGCGCAGTTCCGCCACAACCGGTGAGCGCAAGCCCCACTGCGGCGACGGCTCCAGTTATGATCAGTCGTTTCATTCATTCCCCCATTTTTTTGAGCGCGGGCATGAGCCCGCAGCTGTAGTTCCGCTATCAGATCAAGCTCGAAGATGCTGCTGAGATCGAGCGTCCCTACACCTCGACCAGCTGACCGGCCATGACAGTCCTCCTGAGCACATGTACTCCTTGTCACGTCACGAGCGACGGAACTCTTGCCACACGTCGGCCCACAGATTTGAGAGCCGATGTAAGACTAGGGCCAACATCCGACATTGAGCGTTTCCAGCGTTCCGAGGGGGCCCGGGGTCGCAGAAGCCGATCTAGAGGCACCGCGTACCCGGGCCGGCTCCCGTGTCACCGGGTCGCCGCGGATGCCGTCCTAGTTGGCCAGCAGCTCAGCCGCGCGCTGACCTTGGTCACGCCCGCTGGAGTCGTGACGGAATCCACCAACCGCATGTCCAGCTCGCCTTCACGGTGGTCAGAGGACGCTTCGATCAAGGGTGATATGCGACGGTCCGCTGTCCTGGCATGCGTAGCCTGGGCGCGATCCTTCGAGGGGGCCATGCCTCGGCATGCAATGGGCCGGAGCCTTGGCATGTCGCCGCGGGTGGCCTCACGACAGCGAGGGTCCTACCAAGGGGATACCAGGGGTTTGTTCACGATCTTGGCTGATTCGGCCTGATTCAGACTGAATAGCCGGCTTCCCCGCAGAACGAAAAAACCCCGCAGATCCCGTGTAAACACTGGGAACTGCGGGGTTCTAGCTGGTGGCTCCGACCGGCGTCGATCCGGTGACCTTTCGATTTTCAGACGAAAGTTCAAACGGTCGGGGGCCTCCCGCGAGACAAACCGGAACATGGATTCGAGTGGCGGCAAGCGAAGGAGACGCGCTACAAGCCCTCAGGTGGTCATCTGACGGCACTCCGTCCGCCAACCGCGTCCCAGTCGCGTATGACGCTGCAGCCAGCGCACACGGGCGCACAGCCCCATGCCCTAGTCCGGCGCGCGGTCGGCAAGGCTAGCCAGGAGCAGCCATTTAACAGCCACCTGACAGAGAAAGTTAGGAAATCCCGGGGAATCTCAGAGACGACTCTCGGAAAGCGCTCAACTGTTGCCGCAGAAAAACCCCCGGAATCACGCGGATTCCGGGGGTCTTAGCTGGTAGCGGCGGGGAGGCTCGATCTCCCGACCTCACGATTATGAGTCGTGCGCTCTAACCAACTGAGCTACGCCGCCATAAATGAGGAAAACCTGCGCTAAGCCGGTCAAAAACCGCCTTGACACAGGCCCTCATTCAGAGCCCCCCACCGGAATCGATCCGGTGACCTCGTTCTTACCAAGAACGCGCTCTACCACTGAGCTAGGGGGGCAACGAGTAAATACTTTACCGGAAGATCCGCCTGCCAACAAATCGGGGCCGGAACGGCGTTCCAGGCGGCAAAATCCGCGGAAATCCGGGGCCTCAGGGGACCGTTTGGTGCCCCGCAGCCGGGCCGTCCCCAGCCCCGGGTACCCGGATGTGACCAAGGGAACTTAACGAAGAACGGGCCGGCTGTTGGGCCGGCCCGTTCTCAGGGTGAATCAGTGCTTAGCGCTGATGGTTACCACTTGTTGCGGGGCTTGAAGCCGCCTTCGGTGCGCGGCTTGCGGGCCGCGTCGGTGCCGACGCCACGTTCGTTGCGGTCGCTGAAGGAGCGTCCGCCACGGTCAGCGGAGGACCGCTCGCCGTCGGTCTTGCGGAATTCGCGCTTGAAGCCGCCGTTGCCCTTGAAGTTGCCGCCACGGTCTCCGCCGCCGGAGAACCCGCCGCGGCTTCCGCCCTGGCCGCCACCCTGGTAGCTGCCGCGTTCGCCTGAGGGCTTGCGGCCGTTGTCCAGCTCGAGGTGGATCAGCTCGCCGCCGATCCGGGTGCGGGACAGAGCCTTCAACTGGTCGGAACTCAGGTCCGCCGGGAGCTCCACGAGGGAGTGGTCCGCGCGGATGTCGATGCCGCCGATCTGGGCCGAGGAGATGCCGCCTTCGTTGGCGATGGCGCCAACGATTGAACCCGGCATAACGCGCTGACGGCGTCCGACGGCGATCCGGTAGGTGGCGTTGCCTTCGGTCAGGGTGCGGGTCGGGCCGCGTGAGCCAAAACCGTCCTTGGCGCGTTCGCGCTTCTGGAATTCAGGAGCGGCGGGCAGTTCCTTGACCAGGAGCGGCTGGCCGCCCTGGGCCATAACGGCCAGCGCAGCAGCAATCTCCGAGGCCGGCACGTTGTGCTCTTCCTCGTAGGAGGAGATGAGGTCGCGGAACGCCGCAACATCCTCGGACTCGAGCGTCTCGGTAATCTTTTCCGCGAACTTGCCCAGGCGCAGCGTGTTGACCGTCTCCGCGGTCGGCAGGTGCATCTGCTCGACCGGCTGGCGGGTCGCCTTCTCGATGGAACGCAGCAGGTACTTCTCCCGCGGCGTCATGAAGAGGATCGCGTCGCCGGAACGGCCCGCACGGCCGGTGCGGCCGATGCGGTGCACGTAGGACTCGGTGTCGTGCGGGATGTCGTAGTTGACCACGTGGCTGACGCGCTCGACGTCGAGGCCGCGGGCGGCAACGTCGGTGGCGACGAGAATGTCGATCTTGCCGTCGCGCAGGGCCTCAACGGTGCGCTCGCGCTGCTGCTGCGGGATGTCGCCGTTGATGGCGGCGGCCTGGAAGCCCCGCGCACGCAGCTTGTCGGCCAGGTCCTCGGTGGCCATCTTGGTCCGAACGAAGGCAATGACGCCTTCGAACTCTTCGACCTCAAGGATGCGGGTCAGCGCGTCGAGCTTGTGGGGGCCCATGACCTGCAGGTAGCGCTGGCGGGTGTTTGCGCCGGTCGTGGTCTTGGACTTGACCTGGACCTCGGCCGGGTTGTTCAGGTACTGCTTGGACAGCCGGCGGATCTGGCTGGGCATCGTGGCGGAGAACAGTGCAACCTGGCGGCCCTCGGGGGTCTGCTGGAAGATCTGCTCGACGTCCTCGGCGAAGCCCATACGGAGCATCTCGTCAGCTTCGTCCAGCACCAGGTACTGGAGTTCGGACAGGTCGAGGGAGCCCTTGGAGATGTGGTCGATCACGCGGCCGGGGGTTCCGACAACCACCTGTGCGCCGCGGCGCAGGCCGGCGAGCTGGGGGCCGTAGGCGGAGCCGCCGTACACCGGGAGGACGGTGAAGTCATCGATGTGCTTGGCATAGGAGGTGAAGGCCTCGGCAACCTGGAGCGCGAGCTCACGGGTCGGAGCAAGCACCAGGGCCTGCGTCTTGCGGGACGGGCCGTTGAGGTCGTGGAGCTCGGCCAGGCGGGACAGCGCCGGTACTGCGAATGCTGCAGTCTTACCGGTGCCGGTCTGGGCCAGGCCCACGACGTCGCGGCCTTCAAGCAGCAGCGGGATGGTTGCTGCCTGGATCGGGGACGGCTTCTCGTAGCCGACGTCCTGCAGGGCAGCCAGGACACGGCCGTCAATGCCGAGGTCCACGAACTTGACGCCCTCATCTTCGTCCTCGTCCTTGGCCGGGGCGGCCTTGGTCTCGGCTTCGGTGTGGGTGTCGCCCTGCGGTGCGGTCTCGGCCGCAGTCTGGGTGTCAGCCTGCGGTGCGGTCTCGGCTTCGGCCGGAACCTCCACGGGAGCAGGAGCCTCGGTGAATACCGGGGCGGAGCCGGCTGCGGGGGCAGCCGTTTCAGAAGTCTCGACGTCGCTCTGAATGGTTTCGGTTTCGACGGAGTTGTTCTGATTTTCGGGCATAGGTGAAATATCCTCATCCATAGGGGCCAAGCGGCACAACCCGAGGTGAGCGGAGCCGCAGTACGCGTGACGCTAAATCGCCGGACATACTTTGACCGGCCGGTCACATAGAAGCCCGGCGCTTTCGCAATCCCGTGGCAGGACTTCCCGCTGCAACTCTTGGCTGCTATCCCAGCAGTCTGTACAGCGTTTTCTTTAGCCGGCTCTCCCTATGAAAATGCCCGCATCTCAATTGCGCGGGCCCCAACACTTACCAGTCTTGCCTCAAGAATTGGGCAGGAAATAAGGGATTTCCGGAGTGGGGGATAGTTCAATTGTAGGGCATGGATTCGCGCATGGGTAACCCGGGGGCCCACGACGGCGGTGAGCTTGCGCACACGGGTCGCTGTTCCGCTGCACGGCGGGGCGTCGGAGGCAACCAACGATCCGACCGGGGCGCCCTTAGGGAAGTGCCGCATTAAGGATGGTTTGAACGTCGGCGTCCAAACCCTCCATGACGAAATCCACGTCCCTGGTGGTGCAGGAGGTGGCTCCTTGCCAGTCAGACTTCAGCACGGATCCGTCAACGCACCAGAACGTGTTTCCCCCGCGTCCGTCGATCTCCAAGACAACCTTTACAGCCTCCTTGGGTCCCCAAGGCGTCTCCACATTCTCCGGTCCATGCCGTACGAAGGCAGCGGCGCTTATCGCCGAGGGATCACTTTCGTTGAACTGGCTGAACTCCCTGCGTCGGGCAGCCGCTGCCAGGCAGTCTTTTAGCACCAGGTGGGCGGCGTAGCTCGGGATCGGATTCTCCGTGAGATCCGGCCACGGGGGCAAAGCCTCCGAACGGACCTCCACAACGGACCTCTCCAGATGGTCGACCCACGTATAGGCACTCCACTTCATCACATCGGTGGGGAAGCGCGTCTCTTGGAACAGGTGGATGATCGGGCCTTCTGCAACCTTGAATACCAGCGTTGTCTGAACCAGGCCTTCGGAAACGTGGCGGATCAGCGCTCCGGCCTTGCCGCCGCCGTCGTCGAAGGAGGCGGTTTCCGTAGTTGTCATGGGGGAAAAATAGCAGCCATGCCCCGCGTGCTGCGCTGATTTGCCCATGACGCGCTAAAAAGCTGGCGCACCGGATATACCCCTGTCGCTTTCTTTTATGCGCGTCGTGGACGGGAAGGAGCGTCGCGGAAACGAAGGGGCGTCGCGGAAGCGAAGGCGCGTCGCCAGCCCGGTCCGTAGGGTGTGGATCATGGCAAGGTCGATAATTTCGCCGCGCAGCGGCAGGGCACACGCAGTCGCCGGTTCAAGAAGCTTCCTGTTCCCGTCTCAAAGCTCCGCTGGGCGCTGCTCCGCAGGCTGATCTTCGCTGTCCCCGTCGGCTTAGTCGTCGGCAGGAAGCTGAACAATGCCTTCAACGCCGATGAGTCAGGCTCGGGGGCCACAGCCGCGATACTCGTTGGCATGGGGCTGTCGTTCGTCCTTTTCCTCGCGATCATCTGGCTCCTTGGCCGCAACCGGCGGGCAACTTTCGTTGCATCGGGCGGGGACGGCGGCGGAGGAGGCTGCGACTGAGCCCCGCCCGCCGCGACCGTGAGCCGCGCCTGCAGCGTGCTGAGCTGCAGCTTCCCGCTGAGCGTGCGCTATTCCTACAGCGCGCTGCGCTGCAGCTTCTCGAACTCCAGGCGGTACTCCGGCTGGAGCCGGATCTCACCGTCGGCATCCGCGTCCCGCAAGGCCTCCATGTCCGCCAGCGTGGGATCGCTGAACCATTTGCCAACGGTGACGCCATGGGTCGGCAGGAAGATCCGGTGGATGTGGTCCCCCGCCTGGATGCTGCCGACGCGCACCACGCGCAGGTAGGCACCTACACGCCCCGTGTCGCCGAACCGTTTGACCCAGTGCGGCTCCTTCATCCGGCGCTGGAAGGCGGCGCAGGGAGTGCGCGGCGAGGTCACCTCGACTTCGACGTCCAGTCCGATCTTCCAGCGTTCGCCGATCACGGCGTCGGTGGCGCTGAGGCCGGCGACGCGCAGGTTCTCCCCGAAGATCCCCGGCGGCAGTTCGCGGCCGAGCTCCGCGGCCCAGTAGTCGGCGTCGTCCTGGGAGTAGGCGTAGAGCGCCTGGTCCTCGCCGCCGTGGTGGACGCGGCTGGCCTGGATATCGCCGTGCAGTCCGAGTCTGTGCACCCTGACCGGTCCGGCCACGGGCCGCTTGTCGATCGCCGTCACGCCGACACTTCCGGGGTCGCTCAGCAGCTGGTGTACGCGGCAGACGGCGAGAACAGAAGCGGTGTCCATGGCACCAGTGTAGGCCCGGGCCCCGGCCGACGCTCCAGCCCGGTTGCTTTTACTCCGGGCACCGGACACGCCGGGCCCACCGGCGTGTCGGCCACCGCTAAGGGCGGGTGGCAGGAAGTAACCGGGAAGGAACGCAGAGTCCCCGCCCGCAGGTGACCGTAGGATGCTCAAATGAGCCGTGTTGAATCAACAGATGTGTCCGATGTCCTGGCGATCGATTCCCTGCTGAGCGCCGAGGAGCTGGCCGGCCGGGAACGGATCCGCGATTTCACCGACCAGCGCATCCGCCCGGGCATCGCCGGCTGGTATGAGGACGGCGTCTTCCCGCTCGAGCTGGCCCCGGAACTGGGCGAACTTGGGGTCCTCGGCATGCATCTGGAGGGCTACGGCTGCCCGGGACGCTCCGCCGTCGAATATGGCCTGGCGGCGCTGGAACTTGAAGCCGGCGATTCCGGCATCCGCACCTTTGTCTCCGTGCAGGGCTCGCTGGCCATGACGGCCATCCACAAGTGGGGCTCCGAAGAGCAGAAACAGGAATGGCTCCCCCGGATGGCCGCCGGCGAGCTGATCGGCAGCTTCGCGCTGACCGAGCCCACCGCCGGCTCGGACCCGGGCTCGATGAAGACGTTCGCCCGCCGGGACGGCACCGGCGAGGACGCCGGCTGGATCCTGGACGGCGCCAAGCGCTGGATCGGGCTCGCCTCGGTGGCGGATGTGCTGGTGGTCTGGGCGATGACCGACGACGGGGTCCACGGCTTCCTGGTCCCCGCCGGCACCCCGGGGCTCACCGCGACGCCGATCGGGCAGAAGCTGTCCATGCGCGCCTCGATCCAGTGTGATGTGACGTTCGACGGCGTCCGGCTGGGTCCGGAGGCGCTGCTCCCGGCAGCCCGCGGCCTGCGCGGCCCGTTCAGCTGCCTCAACGAGGCGCGCTACGGGATCGCGTGGGGTGCGATGGGCGCGGCCCGGGACTCGTACGAGGCGGCCTTGAAGTATTCCCAGGAGCGGCTGCAGTTCGGCAAGCCGCTCGCCGGCTACCAGCTGACCCAGGAGAAGCTGGTGAACATGCTGTTGGAGATCCAGAAGGGCACCCTGCTGGCACTGCAGCTGGGCCGGCTCAAGGACGCCGGGAGGCTGCGGCCGGAGCAGATCTCGCTGGGCAAGCTCAACAACGTGCGCGAGGCGATCACCATCGCTCGCGAGGCGCGGACCATCCTGGGCGGGAACGGGATCACGCTGGACTACTCGCCGCTGCGGCACGCCGCCAACCTTGAGTCGGTGCGCACCTACGAGGGCACCGATGAGGTCCATACCCTGATCCTGGGCCAGCACATCACCGGTCTGGCCGCCTTCCGCTAGCCCCGGGCCGGTACTGCGGGGACAGTGTCTGGCGTGATCGCAGCCGCGAAGCGCCGCCTCAGCGAGATATCGCTGTATCGTCCCTGCGAAGGTCGAGCGCCGTCGTCAGGGAGCCGCGCCGCAGGACCAGAAGCCAGCACACCATGATCGCCACGGCGCAGAAAACCCCGGCGCTGGACGCCATGATCCAGAGTCCCGGCGTCTGGATGTCCAGGTTCTCGGCGCCGAGGGCGGTGCCGATGGTCTTGGGTGAGAACAGGAACACCAGCACGGAAACGCCCAGGACTCCGCCCATCAGCCACCGCATCCCGCGGTAGCGGTGCGGGGTCTCACGCAGCGTCCAGGCGAAGGCCGGAAGGACAGCCGCGACCCAGACCCAGTGGTGGGACCAGGAGACCGGGCTGATCAGCAGCATGGTGAGAGCCGTCGTCGAGATGGCGACCACGCGGGCCCCCTGGTCGCTGGCGGTTCTAATGATTCCTGCGGCCAGCACGACGACGAGCAGGCTCAGTCCCAGCCAGGGAACGGTGACGGTCGCTTCGGGGACGCCGAAGTGCAGGAGGGCGCCTTTGATGGACAGGTTGTCGACGTAGCCGGCGCCGCCGATCCGGGAGGTGTCCGGCAGGATTTCCAGCCAGAACTGCAGGGATTCTGCGGGCCGCAGGAGGAACCCGATCAGCACCGTGGACGCGAAACCGACGCCCATGTTCAGCAGCCCGCGCCAGTCCTTGCGCATCAGGAAGTAGAGGCCGAAGACCAGCGGGGTGAGCTTGATGCCGGTCGCGACGCCGACGACGAATCCGCTGCCGGGAAATCCCCGGGTCCAGCGCGGGTTGCGGGCCAGCAGGTCGGCGGCCATCAGGCCCATCAGCAGGATGTTGATCTGGCCAAAAGCCAGGGTCTCGCGCCACGGGCCCAGGTTCAGCACGGCCAGGACCAGAACCGCAGCCGCCAGGCGGTTGCCCGGGGAACGGTAGGTGCTGCGCCAGTCCATCCGTGCGTTCCAGTAGCGGACTGCGCGGACGGCAACCCAGACCGCCACAACGGCCCCCGCGGTGTTGAAGAGGTTGAGGGCGAGCTTTTCCGGGAGCCGGGCCAGGAGGCTGAAGAGCAGCGCGGCAAACGGGGGGTAGGTGAACGGCAATCCGGGTCCGCCGGCCCAGGCCACGGTTGGCCCGTAGAGGTCTGACGCCGCCGGACCGGCCGCGTTGAGGATCTTGCCGCCGTGCCAGTACACGCTGAAGTCAAGACCCTGTTTGCCCCAGACACCCAGCCAGCGCCACACCAGGTAAACCACGACGGCCAGAGCCAGGACCGTGGAAAGCCGCAGCAGCTGCCGGACCGTCGACCGCTCGAGCAGCCGGACCGGTCCGGGCTGCGCTTCCGTCGCAGCGTCCTGAACGGTGGCGTGCCTGTTTTCGGCATCAAGCAGTGACATGGATCCCCCAAATTGGTGTCGTCGAGGGCCGGCCGCGGGCAGGATCCCTGCTGACATCCTACCGAGCCGCTACGCCGGAACCGGGACCGGGTCCTTCTTGCCGGCGTCCTTTCGGATGGTCGCGCTGATCACCGCCGCAATGGTGCACATGGCGGCCGCGCCGAACCAGGCGTAGGTGTACTGCCCGGTGGCGTCCCGGATGGCGCCGGCTGCCAGCGCCGCGGCGGCCGCGCCAAGCTGATGGGCCGCGAACACCCAGCCGAACACCACGCTGGCGTCCGCGCCGAAGACCTCTCGGCAGATGGCGGCGGTCGGCGGCACAGTGGCGACCCAGTCCAGCCCGTAGATCACCACGAACACGATCATGCTGGGTTGGACGGTGGCGCTGAGCAGCAGCGGCAGTACCAGCAGGCCGATGCCCCGGAACTGGTAGTAAACGGCGAGCAGGATCCGCGGGTTGAACCGGTCCGTCAGCCAGCCGGAGGCGATTGTGCCGATGATGTCGAAGATCCCGACGACGGCCAGCAGGCCCGCCGCGGTGGTCGTGGCCATACCGTGGTCGTGGGCGGAGGGGATGAAGTGGGTGCCGATCAGGCCGTTTGTGGTGGCGCCGCAGATCGCGAACCCGGCCACGAGCGCCCAGAACGTCCGCACCCGGCTGGCCCGTTTAAGCACCTGGAGCGCCCGAACGGCGGCGTTGCGGTGGGGTCCGCCTCCCGTTGCGGCGACCGGTCTGGACTCCGGCCCGGGTCCGCGCGGCTCCGCACCCGGCGCCAGGTCCTTCTCCGTTGCGGGCTCCGCCGCCGGCGCGGGCTCGGCACCGTAGGGCAGCACGCCGGCTTCGGCCGGGGAGTTCTTCAGGAACTTCAGAACCAGCGGCACCACGGCGAGGGCGCCGGCGGCGATCAGCAGCGAGGCCTGCCGCCAGCCCGGATCCTGCGCCAGCGCGGCCATGAACGGCAGGAAGACCAGCTGCCCGGCGGCGCTGCCGGCGGTGAGGATGCCAATCACCAGCCCGCGGCTCTTCTCGAACCAGGTGTTGGCGATGGTCGCGGCGAAAACCAGTGCCATCGACCCGGTGCCGAGGCCGATCAGCAGCCCCCAGGTCAGCAGAATCTGCCAGGACTGGTTCACCAGCACAGTCAGGGCACTGCCGGCCCCGATCAGCACAAGTGCCACCGCGGTGACCGCCCGGATGCCGAAGCGTTCCATCAGCGCCGCGGCGAACGGTGAGGTCAGGCCAAAAAGCACCAGGTTGATGCTGACGGCGGCCGAGAGCACAGTGGTGGACCAGCCGAATTCGCTTTGCAGCGGCACCATCAGCACCCCCGGCGCGGCCCGGAACCCGGCGGCGCCGACGAGCGCCAGGAACGCGACGGCGGCGACGATCCAGGCCGGGTGGATCCTCCGCTTGGCAGCGGGCAGCAGGGTGTTTTCCGGGGCGCTCATGCTGCGGTTCCGTTCGTGGTGCTGGCTGGGAAGGTAGCCGGGGCGGCGGCGAGGGGAACGGGGTCCGGGGTCCGGCTCAGGCTGTGCCAGCTGGTGTTGTGGGCCGTGAGCCGTTCCCCGCAGACGGTGCAGCTGTCCGCGGAGGTGGTGGGTTCACCGCAGCCGGTGTGGATTACAAACATGTGGGCCCGTTCGGACGGTGCCGGCAGATGTTTTTCGGCCCACAGCACGACGGCGTTCAGCACCGGCAGGGTGTCCTCCCCCTTCGCGGTGAGGACGTATTCCTGGCGGGTGCGGCCGCCGTCGTCGTACGGCTGCCGGGTCAGCAGCCCGTCGTCGACGAGCGCCGCCAGACGCCTGGTGAGGACGGAATCCGCTGCCCCGAGCCGGGACTTGATGGCGTCGAAGCGGCCGTTGCCGAAGAAGACCTCCCGGAGGACGAGCATGCCCCACGGGTCGCCGAGGATGTCCAGGCCGCGGGCCATGCTGCAGGTCCGCTGGGACCAGTCTGATCGGAGTGCCATGCCGACAACCTAGCTGACTATCTTCAAGAAAGCCAGAGCGCCGCGGAAAGTGCGGGAAAATGTCAGCGGAGCGCGGCGCGGGAGGGCCGGTAGGCCAGGGCCCAGTAGACCAGCATCGCGATGCCGCAGAGCACGCCGAGGCTGGCCACGGTGAGCTGCCACTGGGTCTGCGGGTCCTTGCCCCACTCGGCCGCCCCGGCCATCACCGCCAGGTACTTGGGCGTCAGGTAGAAGGCCAGGGCCGAGAACGCGACGATAATCCAGCCGGCGAGGCGCATCCGTCCGTTCCGGGACGGCACCCGGTGGATCGCGAAGCCCATGCAGGGCAGTGCCACGGCCATCCACACCCAGTGGTGGGACCAGGACACCGGGCTGATCAGCAGCATCAGCACGGCGGTGGCGGAGACGGCGACGAAGTTCTCGTCCGCGTCCACCGCCCACCGGATCACGACCGCAGCCAGCGCGGCCAGGGAAAGGGAGAGCACCAGCCACACGATGCTGGTCAGGCCGGAATCCGGCAGGCCCAGGTGCAGCAGCAGGCCCTTGACCGAGAGGTTGTCCACGTAGGCAGGCCCGCCGATCCGTCCGGTGTCGGGCAGGATCCTGGTCCAGAAGGAGAGCGAGGCGGCGGGCAGCATGGCCCAGGCCAGCACGATCGAGCCGAAGAAGCCCGCCGCCATCCAGCCGAGGGCCTTGAAGTCGCGCCGGACCAGGAAATACAGCCCGAAGGCGAGCGGGGTCAGCTTGATGCCGGCCGCGATGCCGATCAGCAGTCCCGCGGGCCAGCGGATCTCCCCGGCCCGGGCTTTGCCGTAGAGCGCGAAGTCGGCCAGGATCAGGCCCATCAGGATGATGTTGATCTGGCCGAAGTCGAAGGTGTCCCGCCAGGGACCGAGCAGCAGGATCGCCGCGGTGCCGGCCAGTGACACGGCCCGGAACCGCCAGTCGGCGAAGGCATTCCGCCAGCCGCCGAGGCGGAAATAGTGCCGCGCGAGCCAGGCGGACACCACTGCGGCGCCCAGCAGCGCGGTGCTGATGAACACAAACCCGCCGCCGGCCAGGCCCAGGGTCGCCATCGCGGCGAACAGCAGCGCCGCAAACGGCGGATAGGTGAACGGCAAACCGTCCCGCGCCGCGTAAAGCTCGTTGACGCCGGTCTCTCCGGTCTGCAGCACCCGGTTGCCGCCGTAGTAGTAGACCTCGAAGTCGTTCAGGAGCGGATCGTAGGCCCAGTACAGCACCACCAGGGCGCCGGCGACGGCGAGCGCGCCGGCCGCCGTCGCGAACCACCCGCGTGTGGTGGAGGGCGTGGCCCTGGTGGTGGTTGTCACGGGTGCCTAGCTGCCTGACCCGCCGGCTGCGATCTGGGAGAAGGCCTGCTCCAGGTCGGCGATCAGGTCCTCAACGTCCTCGATGCCGCAGGAGAGCCGGATCAGGTTGACCGGAACGGCGAGTTCGGTGCCCTTGACCGAGGCGTGTGTCATTTCCGAGGGGTAGTTCATCAGCGATTCGATGCCGCCCAGGGACTCGGCGAGGGTGAACACGGAGGTCGATTCGGCCACCTTGCGTGCCGCCGCCTCGCCGCCCTTGAACTGCACGGAGATCATCCCGCCGAACTTCTTCATCTGCTTTTTGGCGAGCTCGTGCCCGGGGTGCGAGGGCAGTCCAGGGTAGAGCACGGCCTCGACCTCGGGGCGCTGCAGCAGCCACTCGGCCACGGCCTGGGCGTTGTCGCTGTGCCGGTCCATCCGGACGCCGAGGGTCTTGAGCCCGCGGGTGGTGAGGAAGGCGTCCATCGGGCCAGAGACGGCACCGACGGCGAACTGGACGAAGCCGATCTTTTCGGCCAGCTCCGCGTCGTTGACGACGACGGCGCCGCCGACGACGTCGGAGTGCCCGCCGATGTACTTGGTGGTGGAGTGCACCACGATGTCGGCGCCGAGGGCCAGCGGTGTCTGCAGGTACGGCGAGGCGAAGGTGTTGTCCACCACGAGGAGCGCGCCGGCGTCGTGCGCAACCTTGGCGAGGGCCTCGATGTCGGTGATCTTCATCATCGGGTTCGACGGCGTCTCCACCCAGACGAGGCGGGTCCTGTTGGCGGCCACCGCGGTGGCGACGGCGTCGAGATTGGACATGTCCACCGGGGTGTTGCCGATGCCCCACTCCCCCAGCACCCGGCTGATCAGCCGGTAGGTGCCGCCGTAGGCGTCGTTGCCGAGCACGATGTGGTCACCCGGGCGGGTGAGGGCCCGGATCAGGGCGTCCTCCGCGGCCAGGCCGGAGCTGAAGGAGAACGCGGCGGTCCCGCCCTCCAGCGCGGCGAGCTGTTCCTGCAGGGAGTCACGGGTGGGGTTGGTGCCGCGGCCGTATTCGTAGCCGGCGCGCAGCACGCCGATCGCTTCCTGGGCATAGGTGGTGGAGAAGTGCACGGGCGGCACGACGGCGCCGGTGCGCGGTTCGAAGGCTTGGCCGGCATGCACGGCGCGGGTGTTGAAGCCGGCTTTTGGCGCGGAGGAGCTTTCTGGCAAAGACATGTGCGTTCCTTTCGGCCGGCGGCCGGGCCCCTCCGGGGAGGGGGACCGGTTTCCGGGTCGGTTGCTGAGGTCAGTTGCTGTGGTCGCTTGGGGTCAGTTGCTCAGGTAGGCGAGCAGGTCGTGGCGGGTGAGGATCCCCACCGGGGCGCCGACGAACGTCACCATCAGGGTGTCCGCGTCCGAGAGCAGCTCGCGGGCCGTCGAGATCGATTCGAGCGAACCGATCACCGGCAGCCGGGCCCCCATGTGTTCGGAGATCTTGTCCGAGAGCTTGGCCTCGCCGCGGAACAGCTTCGCGGTCAGGGTGCGTTCGTCCACGGCGCCGAGGACCTCGCCCATCACCACGGGCGGCTCCTGGGACAGCACCGGGATGTGCGAGACGCCGTACTCGTTCATGATGTTGATGACGTCGCGGACGCTCTCGTTGGGGTGGATGTGGACGAGGTCCGGCAGTTCCCCGGTCTTGGCCTTGAGGATCTCGCCCACGGAGGCTTCGTCGCCGCTGGCCAGGAAGCCGTACGAGCGCATCCACTGGTCGTTGAAGATCTTGGCCAGGTAGCCGCGGCCGGAGTCCGGCAGGATCACGACGACGACGGCGTCCTCCGGCAGGTCCTTGGCGACCTGCAGGGCCGCGACAACGGCCATGCCGGAGGATCCTCCCACGAGCAGGCCTTCCTCGCGGGCGAGCCGGCGGGTCATCTCGAAGGAGTCGGCGTCGCTGACCGCGATGACGTCATCCGGGACGGCCTTGTCGTAGTTGGCCGGCCACATGTCCTCGCCGACGCCCTCGACGAAGTACGGCCGGCCGGTGCCGCCGGAGTACACCGATCCTGCCGGGTCGGCGCCGATGATCTTGACCATGCCGCCGTCGGACTCCGCACGACCGGCGGAGACCTCCTTGAGGTACCGGCCGGTGCCGGTGATGGTGCCGCCGGTGCCGGCGCCGATCACGCAGTGCGTGATCCGGCCGTCGGTGTCACGCCAGATTTCCGGGCCGGTGGTTTCGTAGTGGC
The DNA here is from genome assembly GCF_059383535.1 of Pseudarthrobacter sp. HLT1-3. Classification (NCBI taxonomy): domain Bacteria; kingdom Bacillati; phylum Actinomycetota; class Actinomycetes; order Micrococcales; family Micrococcaceae; genus Pseudarthrobacter; species Pseudarthrobacter sp. HLT1-3. The sequence goes on from NZ_JBWZCJ010000018.1 coordinate 75,207, forward strand.
TGGCCGGGGCGGCTGGGTTGGAGAACTGGTCGGGCTTGTAGGCGCCGGGGATCTCGGTGACGAGCCGGTCCGAGACGCCGTAGTAGCTCTGCGGGCTGTCGGGCGGGACGGCGGTGGGGGTCACCACGACCTCGGCGCCGTAGGCCTGGAGCACGGCGCGTTTGTCCTCGCCGACCTTGTCCGGCACCACGAAGATGCAGCGGTAACCCTTCTGCTGGGCCACAAGGGCCAGGCCGACGCCGGTGTTGCCGGAGGTGGGTTCCACGATGGTGCCGCCGGGCAGGAGTTTGCCGGTGCGCTCGGCCTCCTCGATCATCTTCACCGCGATGCGGTCCTTGATGGAACCGCCGGGGTTCAGGTATTCCAGCTTCACCAGGACCGTGGCCCCGATGCCGTTGGTAACGTGGTGCAGCTTGACGAGCGGCGTATTGCCGATGAGGTCCAGAACGGACTGGGCGTACTTCATAGGTACAAAGTTACCGTCTCCGCCCGGCAGTGGCGGCCCCGGGGCGTGCCGTGGCGCCGGACGGGGCCCCCGCCACGGCTGTCTAGGCGCCGATGTCGTTCGTTCCTTCAGCGGTGCCGGCCGACTCCCCCGCCGGGGCCGCGTTCTGCCAGAGACCCAGGATGTTGCCCTCCGGGTCACGGAAGTAGGCCGCGAAGCCCATGTCCATCACCGCCTGCTTGGCCTGGACGGTGCTGCCGCCGAGGGTTCCGATCTTCTCCAGTGCCGCGTCGATGTCCTCCACATCCACCGTGATGATCGGGGTCTTCAGCTCGCCTTCCCTGGCGAACATTCCGCCGTTGATCGAGCCCGGCTCCGCCGGCATGCCGGATTCGTCGGCGGGCGTGGTCATCACCATGCTGTAACCAATGTCCGGCATGGTGGAAATGGCCCAGCCGAAAGCCGATTTGTAGAATTCCCGCGCCCGTTCCTCGTCATCGGCGGGGATCTCGAAGTGCACAACGCGTCCAGTCATGTGAGTCACCTTTTCGTCTGCAGCCAGGGCGCGGGCGGTCCACGCCACAATGGGATTTTAGCCCCGGGCGGCGTTCTGCCACAGGCCCACAATGTTGCCTTCGGAGTCCTTGAAGTACGCGTTCCAGCCCATCCCCGGAACCTCCATCTTTTCCCGGAACGTCGACCCGCCCAGCGCCGTGATCTTCTCCAGCGCGGCGTCGATGTCGTCCACGTCCACGGTGACCACCGACGACGACAGTTCCCCTTCCCGTTTGAACAGGCCGCCGTTGATGGAGCCGGGCACCGCGGGCCGGCCCTGATCGTCCATCGGGGTTGTCATCGCCAGGCTGTACCCCATCTCCGGCATGACCTCAAAGCCCCAGCCGAACGCCGAACTGTAGAACTCCCGCGCGCGGTTCTCGTCGTCCGCGGGAATCTCGAAATGTACTACTCCACCAGCCATTACCTTCTCCTGGTCATAGGGGTTCGGGCCATAGGAATGGCGGCCTCAGGGCAGGCGCGGGCGACCACGCCACAGCCGGAGTCTAACCCCGGCGGCACCGGACGTTAAGGGTCCAACGGCCCGCGCTGCGCGGACCCGCGGTACGGCCGCTGCCAGCCGTTCGTGGAATCATTGTCGGATGACCATTGCAGATGTCCCCGCCGGCCTGGCTGCCGCGGCGGACGCCTCACTGCGGTGGCACCCGGGCGGGCCTTTCGACCTGTCCCGGACCCTCGGCACGCTCCTGCGCGGGCACGGCGATCCGTCCATCCGCACCGCGCCGGACGGCCTGTGGATGGCCTTCACGACAACTTCCGGGCCGGCCACGCTCCGCCTGACTGCGAGCGGTCCGCTGGCCGACCCCGCCGTCGAGGTCCAGGCCTGGGGGCCGGGAGCTGCCGCGGCCGCCGGTTCCGTGCCCCGGATGCTGGGCCGCGACGACGACTGGTCCGGTTTTGACGAGCCCGCGTTCCACGCCACGCTCCCCCGGATGGTCATTGAGGCCCGACGCCGGAACCTCGCCGTGCGGCTGCCCGCCACCGGCCGGCTGATCGATTCCCTCGTTCCGACGATCCTGGAGCAGAAGGTGACCGTGATCGAGGCCCGGCGCGGCTACCGCTACCTGGTGTACCGGTTTGGAACGCCCGCGCCGGGCGCCGGTACGGTCGCGCCGGCGAACCTGATGGTCCAGCCCACTGCCGAGCAGTGGCTGCAGATCCCGTCCTGGGAATGGCATCGGGCCGGTGTGGGTCCCCAGCGTTCGGCGACCGTCATGCGCGCGCTGCGTTCCGCCGTCGCGCTGGAACGGCTCGCCGCACTCCCGGCCGCGGAGGCATCCGCGAAACTGCAGACGATCCCCGGCATCGGCGCGTGGACCGCCGCGGAGGTCGTGCAGCGCACGCACGGCTGCCCGGACTCGATTGCCGTGGGCGACTACCACCTCGCGGCCTATGTGGGCGCGGCGCTGACCGGCCGCCGGACCGACGATGCCGGGATGCTCCGGCTGCTCGCGCCGTGGACCGGGCACCGTCAGCGGGTGGTCCGGATGATCGGCCTCAGCGGCTTCCGCAAACCAACCTTCGGTCCGCGGATGACCATCCAGGACCACCGCGGCCACTAGCACCTCCCCGCAGCCCCGGGCCGCCCCCGGTGCCTCCCCCGGGCCCCTCCCACCACCACCAACGCGGGGTCACTTCCGGCCCATCCCGGGCGACTTTATCGGCACGATGTGACCCCGCGTTGCTCTGGGAGGTGTTGGTGGGTGGGGTCAGCCGCGCGGGAGCCGGGCCCTTTTGATCCGGCCGATGACGCCCTCGAAATTTTCGGCCAGATCTTCGGCGTTGACTTTGAAGTACGCCCAGCCAGCGTGGCGGAACGCTTCGTCCCGCCGGTTGTCCCGGGACTGCTGTTCGCGCGTGAGGTGGGGTGCGCCGTCGTACTGGATGGCGATCCGGAACCTCCGGTAGCCCAGGTCTGCGGCCGGCGAGCGCGGGTCGTCCGGATCGAGTCTCACCTGCAGCTCCGGCTCGGGCATCCGCGCGTCCAGCAGGGCCAGCCGCAGGAAGGTCTCCGGGAAGGAATCGGCTCCCACCCGCATCTCGTCGAGGGCGAGCCTGGCCTTCTCGACACCTTTCATGTTGGGATGCTGGCGGATGAGCAGCCGCAGCCCGTCCTTGTAGGCATACGGCTCGGACCGTTGCTCGAGGCCGGGCCGGGGTCGGCGGATGATCTGGTCGCCCAGGGCGATGAGGTAGTTAAGCGGCAGGGCCGCGGCCAGATCCAGCCAGGTCCGGGGCGGCGCCGTCACGGGGATGCCGTCGACGTCGGTCAGCTCGCCGGCGTTGGACCGCACCCGGTGGCCCGTCACACCGGCCCGGCGGACCCGGGGAAGCTCATGCGGTTTGCTGAGGTGGATGGTGGCGCAGCCGCCCAGCCACGGGGGCAGTCCCAGCAGGGTCAGGACGGCGGCTGTTTCGTGCGAGACCCAGGCACCGGGCGTGGCGGCGGCCAGGACGCGGGCACGTTCGACGATCTCCAACTGCCGGCCGGCGGGCAGGTAGATGAGGCGGCCGCCGTCGGACAGGTCACGCGCCCGCAGGCGTTTGGCCGAAACCCCTAGAGCGCGGGACTCATAGACCGTGAACGGAGTCTGGGCGAGGCTGCCGGGGAGCGGCGAAATGCGGACCATGCGCTCCATTGTGGCCTCGACGCGGGACCGGCGCATAGGTTATCCACAGGCCCGCGCACCCTGCCGCAACGCGGGGTCGGATATCGCCCATCCGGGCCACATTTATGGGCGCGAAGTGACCCCGCGTTGGGGTTAGAGGCCGAGCCGGGACACAGCTTCCTGCCGCATGTCCACTTTGCGGATCTTGCCGGAGACGGTCATCGGAAAGCTTTCGCGAACGTCCACGTAGCGCGGGATCTTGTAGTGCGCCAGCTTCCCGTGGCAGAACGCGGCTAGGCCGGCGGCGTCCAGCGGGGCGGCGCCGGGCTTGAGGATGACGCAGGCCATCAGTTCCTCGCCGTACTTGGCATCCGGAATGCCGATCACCTGCACGTCCTGGATGTCCGGGTGGGAGTACAGGAACTCCTCGATTTCACGGGGATAGACGTTCTCGCCGCCGCGGATCACCATGTCCTTGATCCGGCCCTCGATCACGATGTACCCGTCCTCATCCATCCGGGCCAGGTCGCCGGTGTGCATCCACCCGTCGGCGTCAATCGCCTCTGCGGTCTTGTCCGGCTGGTTCCAGTAACCCTTCATCACGGAGTACCCGCGGGTGCACAGCTCGCCGATTTCGCCGCGCTGCAGCACCGCCCCGGTTATCGGGTCCACCACCTGGCTTTCCAGATGCGGCATGGTCCGCCCCACGCTCTCCGTGCGCTGGGCCATGGTGTCCACGCTGCGGGTCATGGTGGAGACCGGCGAGGTCTCCGTCATGCCGTAACAGATCGCCACATCGGACATGTTCATCTCCGAGACGACCCGGTTCATCACCTCAATGGGGCACAGCGAGCCTGCCATTACGCCGGTGCGGAGGGTGGACAGGTCGTAGGAGGCGAAATCCGGCAGCGCGAGTTCGGCGATGAACATCGTGGGCACGCCGTACAGCGACGTCCCGCCAAAGTCCTGCACGGCCTCCAGGGCCGCGGCGGGGGTGAACCCGCGACCCGGAATGATGGTGGCGCAGCCGTGGCTGAGCGAGGCCACGTTCCCGATCACCATGCCGAAGCAATGATAAAAGGGCACCGGCAGCACCACCCGGTCGTGCTCGGTGTACTCGAGCAGTTCGCCGATCGAGTGGCCGTTATTCAGGATGTTGTAGTGCGAGAGCGTGGCCCCCTTCGGAAAGCCGGTGGTGCCGGAGGTGTACTGCAGGTTGATCGCGTCGTGCGGGTCCAGCCCGGCCATCCGTGCCTTCAGCTCGGCGTGCGGGACGTCGTCGGCCCGCTTGAGCAGTTCCGCGAAGGTCCGCTCCGCCGCTGTTTCCGGTACACCGGCCGTAAGGGCGGGCAGGCCGGCGTCGGGGAGGAACACAAGCTCGCGCAGCTCCGGGCATTCGGCCAGCGCCTGCCGGGCCATGCCGGTGTAGTCGCTGTTGGCGTCCGACGGCGCGGAGACCAGCATCCGCATGCCGTTCTGCTTGACCACGAACTCCAGTTCGTGGCTGCGGTACGCGGGGTTAACGTTGACCAGGATTGCCCCGGCCTTGGCCGTCGCATACTGCAGGATGGTCCACTCGGCGCAGTTCGGGCTCCAGATGCCGATCCGGTCCCCCGTGGCCACACCCAGGGCGAGAAGCGCGCGTGCCAGGCGGTCGACGTCGTCGTTCAGCTTGGAGTAGCTCCAGCGCCGGGCCTCTTCGCCCGGCACGGCCGCGGCCTCGATCAGTGCGTCGTGGAAGGGGAACCTTGCCACGATCCTTTCGAAATTATCGCCGATCGTTTCCTCGAGCAGCGGGACGTCAGTGTCCCCGGCTGTGTATGAAAGCATGGTGTGACGCTACCAACACTCGGCCGGCAATAGAAGACTAAAGCTTGGATGTCCTACAAAATCTTTGGGGACAGGAAGCCGCGGCCCGGTAGGGTGAAAACCATGAGTGCACCCATCGACCTCCAGGCCATCTTCATTCCCAACGACGGCGAGTTCTTCCGCGTGAAGCTCGCGCTGGAGATCGCGATTGACGACGTCGTCGCCGAACCCGGCTGTATCCGGTACGAGCTCACCGAGGCCAGCGAGGACCGGCTGGTCCTGACCGAACAGTGGGCCTCGCAGGAGGACCTGGACAAGCACTCGAAGGGCACGGCAGTCCAGGACCTCAATGAATCCCTGAGCGCCCTGCTGGCCGAGCCGGTCAAGATCGTGAAGCTCTAGCCGCGCCGAGGGCAAAGACAACCAAAGACAACGCGGGGTCACTGCGCGCCCATAAATCAATGAAACATGGGCGCGCAGTGACCCCGCGTTGGGGTGTGACGGGTTGCTGCCGGGCGGTTAGGCCTCCGGGATCTGGCTGCCGTCCTGCGTGCCGGCAGCGGCGGCCTCGGCCTGGGACCGGGCCACGTGGGCGTGGACTTCCTCCATATCGAGGGCCTTGACGGCGTCAACAACCTGTTCCAGCTGCTGGGCATTCAGCGCGCCCGGCTGCGAGAACACGAGCACCTTTTCGCGGAACGCCATCAGCGTCGGGATGGACGTGATGCCGGCCTCGGCGGCGAGCTGCTGCTCGGCCTCGGTGTCCACCTTGGAGAAGACAACGTCCTGGTGCTTCTCGGAGACTGCGGCGTATGTGGGTCCGAACTGCTTGCACGGGCCGCACCACTCGGCCCAGAAATCGACGAGGACAATGTCGTTGTCCTCGACGGTAGATGCGAACTGTTCACCTGTAATGTCTACGGTAGCCATGGGTCAACGGTACGCGAGCGGCCCCGGCTTGTCCCCTGCATTTCGCTGTTGGCACAGCCATGTGACGGCTCTCGGGCGCCTCCGACGGGCCGCCGTTGGGCGGTCCAGGGGCGGCCGGCGCGCAGCCGGCGCGCAGGACTCCATCCCCTTGAGCGTCAGGCCCAGACGTGCGGCGCCGGGCGCCGGGCCCCGGGCAGGGCGTTGGTTTCGCGCCATTCGTGGATCCACTCGGGCAGTTCCAGATCCGCCGGCGGCGCACCGAACTCACGAAGGATGTCCGCCTGGCTCACCGGCTTGCCCTTGCTGACCAGGCGGGTGGCGATGAAGGCGCGGGCGTAGATTTCCCCGTCCGCCACCATGCGCTGCTCGAAGTAGATGGCCTTCTCGTCGAGGCCAATGATCTTCGTTTCGATCGTGTACCGCTGCCACAGCTGCAGCGAACGGCGGAACGCGATGGTCTCCCCCGCTGCCACCGGGCTCCATCCCCGGCGGCGCATGGCCTGCCAGGTTCCGCTGCGAGCCATCAGGTCGAACCGGCCGAGGTCCATCAGGGAGAAATACATGCCGTTGTTGACATGCATCGCTATGTCTATATCGGTCGGCAGGACCTTCAACGGCAGTGACGCGGTGTCCCAAATGCTCAGCCGGGAACGGCGGGAGGACGTAAACAGCAGGACAAGGGTGCGCAGGAGCAGATGCATGGGCACAATGTTACCCACGGGTAACAATGCTGCCAAGAATTGAGACGGCGGCTTTAGGTCCGGGACCGCGGACCAGCCAGCAGTTGCCGGTCCCGATCGCCCGCTGCTCCCGCGGGTCCCCGTGCGGCAGCACCAGCGCCGTGTTCTCATCGACTGCCACGGCCCTGTCGACCATGCCGTGCACGACGGCGGCGACGGCACGGCCCAGCGTGCCAGCCTGCGCGGCATGGACATCGACGGCGAAGGACACCAGCCCCAGCCCGTCACGGAGCTCCACCTCCGCGAGCCCCTCGGACGACTCTTCCGGGCACACCTCGGCGCCGCGGATCCGGTAGCCGCCGGCAATCGCCCGCTCCGGCGCAATCATGGCATCCGCGGAGAACCCCAGATAGGGGGCACCCGCTGCAACCGCCCGGCGGATGGCGGCTGCAGCCCCCCGCAGTCCCGCCAGGTAGACGGGCGTCGGTCCCCCACCGACGACAATCGCGTCGGCGCCGTCGAACACGCCGGGATCCACGGGCGGGCCGGGGCGCAGCAGGACCGGGATCACCTCACACAGCGTGCGGTGCTGCAGGGGATCCAGGTACGCGGGCAGGAAATAGTCGGCGCTTCCTTCGTGGTCAACCAGTACCACCGCGATCCGCGGCGGCCTGCTGCCGCCGGCCCGCTCCCGGACCTCCGCCATGAACTCGTCGAGGATCACGGGAGCCGTCACGGTGTCGGGGCCGCCGCCGACCAGAAAGATGCTCATGGCTTCAACGTACCCGGATCACCGCACACAGGTGCACACTCCGTACTACCCTTGCCGGATGACAACAGACTTGGCCGTCAGGACAGCGGTGCTGGACGACGCCGCCGCCATCGCGCGGGTGCACCTCCAGGCCTGGCGGGAAAGCTACGCCCACCTGCTGCCGCCCGCCGCCCTCGCGGGCCTGCAGCAAGGACCCCGCGAGGCTAAATGGCGCGACATCATCACCACCTCCGGCTCGGATGTCTGGGTGGCCTGCGCCGGGACGGAGCTCATCGGCTGGGCCAGCGCGGGGGCCGGACGCGATGATGACGGACCCCGCCCCCGGGAGCTGGAGGGCATCTACGTGCTCGCCAGCACCTACGGCTCGGGGGCAGGCCAACTGCTGCTGGATGCAGCCGTGGGCGACGGCGGGGCATACCTCTGGATTGCGGACGACAATCCCCGCGCCTTCGCCTTCTACTTGCGGAACGGATTCGTCCCCGACGGGACCACAGCAACGCATGAACTGGTCGGCACCCCGGTCCGGATTCTGCGAATGGTCCGGTGAGCTCTTGCGGGAGCCGCGCTGGGGCCGCAGGCGCCCGGGTCAGTCGGCGGCGACCAGTTCCACTTCGAAGCCGTCCGAATTCACCAGGTAGGCGGCGAAGTGGTCCGGTCCGCCGGCGTGCGGGTACGCCTGCGGGAACAGTTCACGCCAACCATGCCCGACGGCGTCTGCCGCCAGGGCATCGACCTGTCGCCTGTTTCCGGCGCTGAAGGCCAGGTGATTGAGGCCCGGCGCGGTGCGCTCGTGCGTGCGGCTGCTCAGGGCCGGGGATTGCTCGACGACGATATAGGTTGGCCCGCGGCGCCAGCTGCATCCGTCCGGCCAGTCCTGGAAATTTTGGTAGCCGAGACGGGTCAGGAGCCAGCCCCATTCGTCCCTGGCACGGCCAAGGTGCGGCACCCATAGCTCGACATGGTGCAGGGAGCCGAAGGATTCGTCAGTCACCCAGAGAGTCTCGCACGGCTGAGGGCCACGGGCCGGCGCCCGCCGCTCAACAGCCGCCGCTCTGCAGCCGCCGCTCTGCAGCCGCCGCTCTGCAGCCGCCACTCAAGGGCGTCCACTCAAGGGCGTCCACTCAAGGGCGTCCACTCAAGGGCGTCCACTCAGTGGCGGCCGCGGCTCAATACAGGATCCGCTGGAAGAGCAGGTGGTCCTGCCAGCCGCCGGCGATGTTGAGGTAGGCCGGGGCCACGCCGATCTCCGAGAAGCCGGCGCGTTTGAGGATCTTTTGCGACGCGGCGTTGTGAAGGAGCGTGGCGGCCTGCAGCCGGTGCAGTCCCAGGTCGTCCCGCGCCGCTGCGACGGCGAAGGCGACGGCCGCGGAGCCGATCCCCTGCCCGTTGTAATCCTTGTCCACCCAGTAGCCGAGGTGGGCGCTGAGGAACGGCCCCCGGACGATGCCGCTGAGGGTCATCAGCCCCACAATCGCCTCGCCGTCCGTCAGGACCCACGGGACATCGGATCCGGCGATGAACAGGGCGAGCTTGGACTGGACGCTCATCATTTGGCCGTCGGGCGTGAAGAACTCCTCGGCCCGCACCGGCTCCCAGGGCGCCAGGTGCTCGCGGTTTCGCAGGTAGGCCGCGCACATGGCGTCGACGTCGGAGGCTCTCAGGATCCGGATCCGGACGCTGCCGGCCAGCGGCGCGCTATTGGCGGTCATCCGGGGGCTCAGTCCGGGGTCTGCCCGTACGGCTGGACCCGCACCGCGGGTAGTTCGTCCGACGGCGGACCCGCCCACCGCGGCGGCACGACTGTGGGCTGGCGCGGGCCCTCCGGTGGGGCCGGGAGGTCGATAAAAAAGGACATGACCTCATCCTTGCACCGCCGTCAACCCCCGCCCGGCGGACGGGGCAACCGGGGACCCGGCTCCTCCGCGGTCAGCTCCCCTGTTTGAGCTTGCGCCAGCCACCGGCCCGGCTGTTGGCGATAATCTGCCGGAACAATCCGAGCAGTGCCGTGGCATTGATCGGCTCGCCCTGCCGCACGGCCACCGTGCGGGCGGTCTTGTTCCCATGCCCGGAGGTGATGACGCGCTTGATGGTCTCCCGCACTTCAGGGTCAGCGGCGTGGACCAGCGCGCGGACCTCACGGCATATCGATTGCTGCCACGCGGGCAGCGCTTCGATGAACGCATCCACGCGCGGATCGCTGACCGGCAGCAGCTCAGGCTTCGTCATCGTCGTCGTCGTCATCCTCGCTCGAATCGGTGCCCCGCACGATCACGCTCGCGACGCCGTGCAGGTCCATCAGCGGCAGGACGAGGTTGCGCAGCGGATGCCGGCCGAAGAAGCGGACCTCCATCGAGACCATCGGCTTCTGCTCGTCCCCGGTCCTCCGGGTGCGCAGGATCGAGGAGCTGAAGCCCATGGTGGTGGCGATTTCGAGGACCTGCCGCAGCACTCCCTGGCCGTCGGCGTACTCGATGTGCATCACCCGGTTCCGGTCCACGGACGGGATTCTGCGGACCGCCGGCGCAACAACGAACAGCGTGATCAGGTGGAATATTGTCAGCACCACGGCCAGGGAGACCATGCCCGCCCCGCACGCCATGCCCACCGCCGCGGCCACCCAGATGGTGGCGGCCGTCGTGAGGCCGCGGACCACGTCCCGGCCCTTGAAGATGACACCGGCACCCAGGAAGCCGATTCCGCTGACGATCTGGGCCGCGATCCGCGAAGGGTCGACGGCGGTTCCGGGCTCCATGACGAAGGCGAACCCGTACGCGGACACCAGGGTGAACGCGCACGAGCCGAGGCCCACCAGCACGTGGGTCCGGTATCCCGCACTCTTCTGCCGGACCTGCCGCTCGATGCCGATCAGCGAACACAGCACGAACGTCGCGAGCAAGAGCCCGGCCTCCGCCAGGCTGGTGTCGGTGAAGAACGCGAACATGCCGCCCACCTTCCTGGGCCAGCCCGTCAGCGCCGGGCCGGCGCGAAACCATTCACCCTGTTGCTGACTCTAACAAGGCCGCCGTCAGTCGTCGTCGGGGTCCGCTTCGGAGCCGCTGCCCACCTCGTGGCCGGACTCGGTGCCCACCTCGTTGCCCACCTCGGTGCCGGACTCGCGCTCCGCCGCCGGCTCGACGTGGGTATCGACGCTGTACGGAGCCCGCGGCGCACCGGAATACAGCTCATCGAGGCGTTCGTTCAGGGCGTGGGAGAGGATGTCGCGCTGGAGTGGGGGCAGGGCCATGGCACCGTGGATGTAGGCCTCAACCTCGAACTGTCCCGCCTGGCCGCCGAGCGTGAAGTATCGCAGCCAGAGCTCTTCAATGCTGACGTCGGCGTCGCGCAGCGACTCGGCGAATCGCCGGCGCTGTTCGCTCTCCTCGCCGCCCAAGGCCATGCTGTCGTCCTGCGCTTAGTTTTCGAGGGGGTTGGCTGCAGCCAGCAATTCAGCCGCGACCCGGGACAGGGGCTTCCCCGTATGCCGTGAGAGCATCATCAACTGCCGGAGTGCCTCGTCATCGCTGGTGGCGTTCCGGGCCATCAGGACGCCTTTCGCCATGCTGATGGTGTCCCGCTGCGCCAGCGATTCCTGCAGGCGGTCGCTCAGCGTCCCGGCAGCTTCACGGGCGTGGGTGTGGATAACAAAGAGCGTCGCCTGTTCAGCAAAGAGCTCGGCTAAACGGACCGTGCCGTCGCGGAACGGCTGGCCGCCGTCCGAGTAGACCTTCACGGCCCCGAGGGCGAGATCCCCGGACAGCAAGGGGCAGCTCACCGAGGAGGAGATCCCCAGGGCCGCCGCGGCCGGCGCCCAACGCGACCACCGCCGGTCCGAGGCCAGGTTCTCGACCCGGACGGTTTCCCCGCTCGCCCAGGCGGTGATGCACGGGCCTTCCTCCAGCTCGTACTGAAGGGCATCGGCTGCAGCCACGACGGCGTCGGACGCGGCAGTCGTCTGGCGCAGCCCCGAACCGTTGACCAGGCTCACGCCGGCGCCGATCGCGCCGGGGATCGACGCTGTGGCTGCATCCGTGATCAGCCGGAGGGCGTGGGCCACCGTCTCTTCCGTGAGCAGCAGCCGTGTTGCCCGGGCAAAAACAGCGGCGATCTCATCAGCCAGCGGCAGTTTTGCGCTCAATTTTCACCTCAGAAGTCCATACCGGCGGGTTGCCATCCGGCGCGTATCGCCGGGTTCAAGCATACGGCGGCGCGGCTTGGGGCGCCCATATTCACCGTCCCGTACACAGCGTAGTGTCGCTAGTAGGTACATCCCGGTTTGGACAGTCAAGGGTGCTGCTATTTGGGTTGCGGGCGATCAAGAGTTCTCAGCCGCTGAGTCGGCGCGTCACGGCCGCCCAGAGTTCGTAGGATTGAGGCCGGCATGGTTTCCGGTACCGGCGCTGCACCCACCCCTGAGCAACTGCAGGATCTCCTGTTGGAAAGTCCAGGGTTCACCGAATTTCTGCTGGGCTTGACGACGGTCTCGGCGACCTTCCTCGGCGGTCCCGAGCCCATGCTGTGTGCCATCACGGTCGAACGGGACGGCACTCCGGCCACGGTCGCCAGTAGCGGCGAGGATGCGAGACGGCTGGATGAGAAGCAATACGCGTTCGACGACGGCCCCTGCCTGACGGCGCTGCGGCACGGCACCACCGTCCTGGTGCCCGATGTGGAGACGTCAAACCGCTGGGAGCACTATGCGTCCGCGGTCTCCGGCGAGGGCATAAAGTCGGTCCTGGCCGTGCCGATCGCCACGGATCCGGGGTCGGCCGCCGCACTGAACTGCTATTCCCGCACCAGCGGCGTTTTTGACGAGGCCACTGTCGCGGAGGTGGAGCGCCACGCCGCCTCCATCTCGCGGATCCTTCGTCTGGCCCTTCGAGTCCACCCGCCGGAAACCTACCCGGAACATCTGCGGTCCGCGCTGAAATCCCGCGCCATCGTGGACGCCGCCGTCGCCCTGATCATGATCCAGAACCGGTGCAGCAGAGAACGCGCCATGGAACTGCTGCACGTGGCCGCCAGGGCAACTGACACCAGGCTCCGCACCATTGCCGCGGATATCCTTCAGGGCGCCTCCCTTCCTTCACTCAAACCACCGCAATAGGATGGTAGAAAGTCGCGATTTGCTCAGCGGGCGGCTGGGATTGGGGGCAACATGAGGGTCAGCCGGACTGTTTCGTCGGAGTCGCGGACCATCAGCAGCAGCAGCGTCAGCATGCTGGATCTCGTGCTGGACAGCACCCTGCCCGGTTCCGGCGTCGACCGTTTCCTGTCCCGGCTGAGCGGCCTGGTGGCAGGCGAGCTGTCCCGCCCGGACCGCGGGGTCTCCTGTGGGATCATCGTCAATCAGCGGAAGCAGCGTATCTGGGAAGCAGGCAATCCCGGCGAGGCATCCTCCAGCGTCCTCCGGATCCCGGTAGTCCTCGACGCTGACAACTCCGCCGTCGTCAGCCTCTACTCGCCGCGGCCCGACGCGTTTTCTGCGGAGGATCTCGCGGATGCCCAGCAGTTCGTGTCCGGCGCAGCGCCGGCGCTGCTGCTGGCGCTGCGGATCTCCCAGCTCACAGAATCCCGCGATAACCTGACCGCCGCCATGCAGTCGAGGACCACCATCGACATGGCGATTGGCGCCGTCATGGCCCAGAACCGGTGCACGCGGGACGCCGCGTTCAGGATCCTCCGGAACACGTCCAACAACAGGAACTTGAAGATCCGCGACGTCGCGGCAGCAGTCGTGGCTTCCATCGCCGGCGACACTGACATTTTGGCGCGGTTCGAGCAGTGACCGGGCGGCGGCTGGTCGGTGACCGGCGGCGACTTCCTTCGGGCGAGGAGGACATAGTGGATGGCCCTTACGATCTGGAACGGTTCGTCAGTGCCCAGGATGAGGGCGGAACCTACCGGCACGCCGTCGACGAGCTCCGGGCGGGGGTGAAGCGCAGCCACTGGATGTGGTTTGTGTTCCCGCAGCTCGCCGGCCTGGGGCGCAGCCCCACCGCCCGGAGATACGCCGTGACCTCGCTGGACGAGGCGAAGGCCTATCTGGAGCATCCGGTGCTGGGTCCTCGGCTGGTCGAATGCGCCGAGGTCGTGGCCGGCCTCGAAGGGCGCACCGCCGGGCAGATCTTCGGCGGGATTGATGAGCGGAAGCTGCACTCCTCCATGACGCTCTTCCTCCGGGCGGACCCGCAGCAGGACGTCTTCCGGGAGGTCCTGGCCAAGTTCTTTGACGGCGTGCCCGATCCCGCCACCGACCAGCTGCTCGGCAAGGCGTAGGGCAGGTCGACCCCACAGTGCCGTCTCGTCACGACAGCGCCGTCTCGTCACGACAGCGGAGGAAGTGCCCCGTCCGACCTCGGGACGGCGTACGGGTTGACCGGCCGGTCCTCGTCCCGGGCCGACGGCTCCCTTGTGGCGTAGTTGCGCGCAGTGTTCAGATCGCGGGAGCGCCGGAACAGTCCGAATCCGACAGCGCCGAGTCCCCCTGCCAGCAGCGCCAGGCCCAGGACGAAAAGACCGATTGCACCGGCGTCGGCGCTTCCGGTGGCCACCTGGAAAATCGGCGTCGGGAGGACGAAAAGGGTCGCTGCCAGGGCAACGCCCCCCGCCGCAATGGGCCAGCTCCCCTTGGACTTCATGTTTCCCCCTCCACGTTCGCCTCAGGACCAGTAAACCGGTTCCCCGGCCAGGACGGAAGAGTGCACGATGCGGCCACCGGCCGGCTCCTCGGGCTGGACCAGGCAACCGTATCCAGGGTATCGACGCCGGGATCTATGCGGAGGAGGATTAAAGGGCAGTCACGTAAAGGAGGTCAGTGATGTGCTACCCGTACAACAGGGAATACCGGCGGGACATCAAGAAGGATGAACCAAAGGAAACCGAGGCGCACCCGGAGCCCCGGGTGGAAGCGCCCGACTTCAAGTTCTGGGCCTTCCCACGCCGCAGCAGGGAATTCACAGTCGAGGAACCGGCGACGGCTGACCGGTCCCGCGAGCGGGTGTAGCCCGGAAAACAACGGGAGGCTCCTCCAGAAGGGGCCTTCCGCTTTGCCGGACGGCGCCGCACGCATGTTCCGAGCACGGTATACGGGAGACTGGAAGTCCCCGACCACGAAGGCAGGACCGCATTGATCAATCTCCAGCAGGACCCCGAAGGCTTCATCCGCATGAAGCGGCACTTTCCGGGCAGCACCGTCATTTCCATCACTTTCAATGATGGTTCCTCCGAGGAGTTCTCCGGCGTGCAGCTCAACGCGATCTATGACGCGGCTGTGGTCGTCTACCGGGCAGAGAACCACCTGGATGCCAAGGGGTACTCCCGGGCACCGAAAAAGACCGTCCAGCCCACGGACAAAATCGAGTTCGTCGCGGTGCACCCCGGCATGGCCGGATAGCCCACCCGCGACCCATTGACACTGCCCGACGCGCGGAATATTCTACAACCAAATGGTTGTAGATGAGCTCCGTGAGACCGACCTTGACCGCCTGTTCCAGGCGTTTGCCGATGCCACCCGTCGGGATATTGTCACCCGGGTAACGGCCGGCGAGTCATCGGTGTCAGGGCTGACAGAGCACTACGCCATGAGTTTCGCCGCCGTACAAAAGCACGTGGCGGTGTTGGAACGCGCCTCCCTCGTTACGAAGGAAAAGCGCGGACGGGAGCAGATCGTGCGGGCCCACCACGAAGGCCTGGAAAAGGCTCGACGGCTGCTCGACGAATACGAGACGATCTGGCGGCAGCGCGCTGACCGGATCGCCGAAATTCTCGCAGAGGATATAGGAAGAGTTCCGTCATGACCGTTATCAGTTCGCAGAAGAATGCCGAAGCCCTGAGCTTCACCGTCGTCGCAGAGTTCGACGCCGGCGTCGAGCGCGTGTGGCAGGTCTGGGAAGACCCGCGCCAGCTGGAGCGCTGGTGGGGCCCGCCCACCTGGCCGGCGACCTTCGAGCGCCACGACTTCGTGTCCGGCGGAAAGGCCAGCTACTTCATGACCGGGCCCGACGGCGAGAAGAGCCGGGGCTGGTGGCGTTTCACCGCCATCGAGGCGCCGCACCGTCTGGAGTTCGACGACGGGTTTGCCGACGAGAACGGCGACCCGATCCCCGAAATGGGTACCAGCCATGCCGTGATGCGGCTTGAGCCCATCGACAACCGCACCCGAATGACGATGGTGTCGACCTTTGACTCCGCCGAATCGCTGGAGAAGGTTCTCTCCATGGGCATGGAGGAGGGCATGAAACAGGCCCTCGCCCAGATCGACGGGATCCTCGCCGGGTCCAAAGTCAGCTGAGCGCGGCCGTCGCAATCAGCGAACCTTCAACACCCCCGCATTTGCCGGTTCCGGCAGGTGCGGGGGTGTTTCGTGGTGCCAGCCGCGCGCCAGCCACCGCCGGGTACCTCCCCCTGTCCGGGCGGGCGGTAAGCTCATGCGTGGTCGAGCGACCGTTGAGCCGGGACGACCAATGCTCGTCGGACTTGCGCGTCCGGACGGGCTCAAAGTTGGAGGACGTATGACAAGCACGGAAAACCCATCCCCCGGCGGCCTCCGGGGTCCCGGCGCCCCGGAGTGGGCCCGGCTCGAGGACCTGTCCAGGACCCGGCTGCTGGATACACCCTCCGAGGAGCGCTTCGACCGGATCACGCGGTTGGCGCAGAACCTTTTCGGGGTCAGCGCCGCCAGCGTGTCGCTAATCGGGGAGAACCGGCAGTACCTGAAATCGTTCGTCGGCAGGCTCTCCCGCGAATCGGACCGGCGCAACGCGTTCTGCGCAGAGACAATCAAGTCTTCTGAAACCCTGATCGTGGAGAACGCCCTCACCGACGAACGCTTCCAGCAAAACCCGCTCGTCACGGGCGGCCCCCACATCCAGTTCTATGCCGGCCACCCCCTGACCGGACCGGGCGGCACCCACGTGGGGACGTTCTGCATCATCGATCAGGAACCCAGGTCGTTCGGCGCCGACCAACAGGAGATCCTCGAGGACCTCACCCAAATCATCCAGCGCGAAATGAACCTCTCGTGGGACATCGACCAGGGAGCGCGGACCCAACGGGCCCTCCTGCCGGTCACTCCGCCGTCCCCGGCCGGGTACTCACTGGGCGTCTGCTTCTACCCGGCCTTCGGGCTCAGCGGAGATTTCTACGACCTCGGCACCACCGCGTCCGGGCGCTTCCGTATCACCGTCGGCGACGCCATGGGCAAGGGTGTCGGGCCCGGTCTCGTGGCCGGCGCAGCTCGTTCCGCCTTCGCCGACGCCGGCTGGGACGCGGACCCGGCCCGGCTCTTCCGGGACGTATCTGACCTCCTTGACGGGAGTCTGGCCCGCGCCGGGTCCTTCGCGTCGGTCTTCCACACCACCATCGACCCAGCCACCGGAACGGGCCTCTATTCGGACGCCGGACAGGGACTAACCCACATCCTGCGCGCCGACGGCACCATGGAGCGGCTGCCTCCCACCGGACCACCCCTGGGGCTGGTCCCCGGCGGGACCTGGGAGCAGCGCCCGTTCGCGCTGTCCCCGGGAGACGCCGTCGTGATTCCAACCGACGGCCTCCTCGACCTCCACGGCGGCGAGCTCCAGCGGCTCGCCGAAGCCATGGCGGGGTGCCGGACGCAGGACGACGCGGACACCGCCGTCAGGACATTGTGCGACCGGCGGGGAAAATCCGTCGTCCTGGACGACATCACGGCCGTCCTCTTCCGGCGGGCCGCGGATTAGCCGAAAACTCCGACGCCGGATCGGTAGGATGCAGGGGGACATAAGTCCGGGAAGTCTGCATATCGGGGGAATCAGTGGTGGCAACGGCAACGCGTGAAGCCCTGCCGCCACGGGTGGACGCGCCGGCACCGCTCCGGAGGCAACTTCCGTCCCTCCTGACGGGGGTGGACGAGGTATCACCGCTTCAGAAACAGATTCCGTTCCTGGTGTTCTTTATCGTGGCCGCCGCCATGAGCACTTCGATCGCGACACTGTCGGTCAGCGACTGGACGGCTCTCGCAGCGGGGACGGTCCTGACGGCAGCGGCGACCGGCTACGCCGCCACTGCGACCACACCACGACTGGCCCGCTGGGCCGTCATTGTGCCTTGCCTGGATTTCCTGGCGGCCGGAGCCCTTCGACACGGCACCGGGGAAAGCCACTCCATCTACGCCTCGATCGTCCTTTTGCCGGTGCTCTGGTTTGCCGCCATGGAAGGCCGCCGCCACGTGGCCTACGCGGCCACCGGCGCGACGGTCGCAATCATGGTCCCCTTCGCCCTCGGGTCGAGCATCGACGCGAACCCCAACGAACTCTTCCGCGGGCTGTACAGCACGATGATCTTCATCCTGGGCGCCCTCGTGGTCAACGAGCTGGCCCGACGGACCCGGCGCAACCTGCACAGCGCGCGCCAGCAGGCGGAGGCGGCCACCGCGGAACTCCGACGGGCCGCCCAGATCCAACGCTTCCTGCTGCCCACCAACGCCGCTTCGCTCCCCGGTTATCAGACGGCCGGAGCGTGCATCCCGTCCGCCGCGGTGGGAGGGGACTTCTTCGACTGGTACCCCATTGAAGACGGGCTCGGATTCACCCTCGGCGACGTGATGGGCAAGGGCGCAGGGGCCGGCATGATCGCCGCCACGACGCGCGCCGTCATCCGCAGTGCCCGGAACAGCGGCGACCCGGTGACCGCCCTGGCCCTGACGCAGGACTGCCTGACGACCGACCTGAGCCAGGCGGGCTCCTTCGCGACGCTCTTCCATGCCCGGCTCAGAGCCTCGGACGGGCGGATCCTGTACTCCGACGCCGGCCACGGGCTGAGCCTCGTCGTCCGGGCAGCAGGCACCTGGGAGCGGCTCACCTCCGAAAACCTCCCCGTCGGCCTGCTCCCGGACACAAAATGGGAATCCTTTGTAACCCGGCTGAACCCCGGGGACATGATCGTCAGCTTCAGTGACGGTGTCCTGGACCTGTATGACGGAACCCTCGCCGCCGTCGACGAGATTGGAAAACTCGCCGCGGCCGCGGGGTCCGCGGAAGAGCTGGTCGACGCCGTGCGCCGCCGGGCCCAGGGGGCCTCGAACCCCGACGACGTCACCATCCTTGCCGTCCGGCGCGAGAACCGGAGCTAACCGAGCCCTCATGAAAGGACTCCCCCTGTGACCGCATCGCCCTTCTGGGTCCGTCTCGTCGTCGTCCTGACGGTACTGACGGGGGTCAACTACGTTACCTGGCGCTGGCTGGCGTCGCTGAACTGGGACGCGTGGTGGATCGCGGTGCCGCTCGTCGCCGCCGAAACCTACAGCCTGATCGACGTCATGCTCTTCGGGATGACTGCCTGGCGGCTGAAGACCCGGAAACCGCCGGCACAGGCTCCCCGGGACGCCACCGTCGACGTTTTCATCACCACGTACAACGAGCCGATGGACCTCGTGCTGACAACGGCGCTCGCCGCCCAGGCGATCCGGCACCCGCACAGCACGTGGATCCTCGACGACGGTGACCGGCCGGAGTTCCGGGAGATGGCGGCCGCCCACGGGCTGGGCTACGTGACCCGCAGTGCCGAGTGGAGCGGGATGCCCCGGCACGCCAAGGCCGGGAACCTGAACAACGCGCTCATGATGACCGAGGGCGAGTTCCTGCTGATCCTCGACGCGGACCAGGTCCCCGAACCGGACATTCTGGACAAGACCCTGGGCTACTTCAACAACCGGAGAGTCGCCCTCGTCCAGACGCCGCAGTACTTCAACAACGTGCCGGCGGACGATCCCCTCGGCAGCCAGGCACCGTTGTTCTACGGCCCCATCCAGCAGGGAAAAGACGGCTGGAACGCGGCGTTTTTCTGCGGCTCCAACGCGGTCCTCCGGCGGGAGGCCCTGATGCAGCTGGGCCTGGTGGGATACGTCAAGGAAACGGAAAAGAGCATCCGGCGCGCCCTCAGGGCGTCCCAGGCCGCCATCCGCAACGCCCGCAAGGCTGCTGCCAACGAATCCGTCCTCCTGCAGCAAACCCTCGACGAGGTTGAAGCGGCAACCCTTGAGGCCAGCCGTCAGCTCGACGCCGGCGAGTCCCTGAGCGAGATCACCTACCGTGCGCGGCGCCGGGTGGACCGGGCCGTCGAGGCGCTGGTGCTGGCCGATGTGTCCGCCCTCCAGGCTGACCTGGAGGAGATCGCGGCGATGTCGCCGGTGGAAATCGGCGACGCGGGCGTGCCTGTGGTGACCGAGGACGCGGTGCAGCGGATGGCGGCCCGTGACTGGTCGCCGCTCGGGGCGGTCGAGTCGGTCCAGGCGGTCCTGGATGCGTTGTCGGTGGAGCGGACCGGCGAGGCCCAGCCGGTTATGCCGCTGGCCACCATCTCCGTGACCGAGGACATGGCCACCGCCATGCGGCTGCACGGCATGGGCTGGCAGAGCGTGTACCACCACGAAGTCCTGGCCTACGGGCTGGCGCCGGAGGACATCGGCACCATGCTGACCCAGCGGCTGCGCTGGGCCCAGGGCACCATGCAGGTCTTCCTGCGGGAAAACCCCCTGGTCCAGCGGGGACTCAAATGGGGCCAGCGGCTGATGTACTTCGCCACCATGTGGACCTACCTCAGCGGCTTCGCCGCCATCGTCTACTTCGCCGCACCGATCGTCTATCTGCTCTTCGGGGTCCTCCCGGTGACCAGCCTTAGCGCGGACTTCTTCCTCAGATTCATTCCGTTCATGATTGTGAACCAACTGCTGTTTGCCGTCGCAGGGAAGGGCATTCCGACCTGGCGCGGGCAGCAGTACAGCCTCGCTCTGTTTCCGACCTGGATCAAAGCCTGCACGACGGCGGCCCGCAACGTCTGGTTCGGCCGCCCCCTGGGCTTCGCCGTCACCCCCAAGGACCGGCAGTCGGCCGGACCGCGTTGGAGCCTGATCCGGCCGCAGATCGTGGTGTCCGTCCTGCTGGTCATTGCCGCGGTGGTTGGGATTGGCCGCCTCGCCGCCGGAATGTCCGAACCGATCGGAACGCTGGTCAACGTAGTCTGGGTGGTGTTTGACCTCGTCGTCATGAGCATCCTGGTCCGGGCCGTCAGGTACCGGGGATTCCAGGCCGTCGATTCCGACAGCACCAATGAGATCTCCACCGAAAGGGCCGTCCGTGGACCTGAACTATGAAGTGAAAGACAGCTACGCCGAGATAACGGCCGCCGGCCGGCTCAACATGGTTTCGGCACCGAAACTACGGGAAATGGTTGCGGAAGTTGTCGCTGCGGGGTCCGCGAGGATCGTGATCAACCTTGGGGAGACCGCCTTTATGGACTCCTCCGGCCTGGGCGCCCTCATCGGATGCCTCAAAGCCGCCCGGCAGGCCGGTGGTGACCTTCGGATCGCCGCCGTTCAGCCACAGGTTCAAATGGTCCTTGGCCTGACCAGCATGGACAAGGTCCTGACCTCCTATCCCTCCGCAGCAGAGGCCTTTGGTGATGACTGAGGTTCTCGCCCGACGGACGCTCCGGCAGGCGGCCCTGCCGGAAGCAATCGACGCCGTGCACGGTGAGCTGGACGGGCTGTGGAATGACGCGTCCTTCGTTCCGGACCTGGACCGCATGACGTTCGCGACCGCCGTCATCGAAGCTGCCAGCAACGTGGTGCAACATGCCGTTCCGGAAGCATCAGCCCCGGTGGAACTCGGCGTGGACATCAGTGTGACGCCCATCCGGCTCGAGGCCCGGGTCAGCGCCTACGGCGCGGAGTGCCCTGATCCCATCGATACTGAAACTGCCATGCCCGACGGCGAGGCCGAATCCGGGCGCGGGCTCGCCCTCATTCGTGCCTTGGTCACCACCGTGACCTTCAACCGCCAGGACGGGACCAACACCTGGATCCTGGCAAAGTCCCCGCTGCACGAGTAAGCAGAATTCTGCCGAGGAGTCCCGATGAAGCAGCTTAGAAGCCTGGCGTGCGTTCTTGCCCTGGTGGTCGTTGGCCTTTCCGTGGCGGCGGTGCCGGCGCAGGCCGCCACCGCATCCATCAGCCTCAGCCCGGCCAAGGGTCCGGCGGGAACCACAGTGAGCGTCACCGGCACCGGTTTCCCCAAGAAGGGCTCCGGGATCCTCAACGCGGGCGCCAACACGGCCGCCTTCAAAGTGAGCGCCTCCGGCTACTTCACCGCCGACGTCGTAATCCCGCAGACTGCCCAGCTGGCCCTGGACGTCCAGGCCGCGGCAGCGGTGGTCAAGGCATCGGCAACCTTCACCGTCGTCGCGCCGCCGGCGGCGGAACCTGCTCCGCAGGAACCCGTCATCAGCAGCGCTGCGCTCCGGTTCGGCGTCGGCACCCCGGGCGGACCGTTGGCCTCGGCCGAACTGGACCAGGCCGCGTCCCTCGCCGGCGAGGCGCCGTCCGTCATTCTGTCCTACAAGGACTTCAACCAGGGCCCGCCCGTGACCGAACTGGAAGCCGTCCGCAGCCGGGGCGCCACGACCCTGCTGACCTGGGAGCCGTGGGCGTGGGGCGGCGGCACCGAACAGCCCGCCTATTCCCTTGACCGGATCACCGCCGGTGACTTCGACCCGTACCTGAGGCAGTGGGGTGCGGCTCTGGCGTCCTGGGAGCACCCGGTGATGCTGCGCTTCGGGCACGAGATGAACGGCAACTGGTACCCGTGGGCCGAGGGCCTCAACGGCAATGGACCCGGCGACTACGCCGCCGCGTGGCGGCATGTTCACGACGTCGTCGCGGCCAGCGGCGCCAGCAACGTCACCTGGATCTGGAACCCCAACGTCCCGTACTGGAGGTCCACGCAGCTCGACGGACTATACCCGGGCTCCGCGTACGTGGACGGGGTAGCCCTGGACGGGTACAACTGGGGCACGTCAGCGGCCTGGAGCAGCTGGATCGCGCCGCCGGAGCTCTTCGGCCCGGGGCTCGCCGAAATGCGACGACTGGCGCCCGGCAAACCGGTGCTGATTGCCGAAACGTCGTCCGCGGAACAGGGCGGATCAAAAGCGGACTGGAACACGGCACTGATCAGCTATCTTGCAGCCCAGGCCGACGTCACCGCAGTGGTCTGGTTCAACTTCAACAAGGAAACCGACTGGCGGATCAACAGCAGCAGCAGCTCCAGCACTGCGCTGGCGGCCGCCCTGGCCGCGCGCCGCAACTGAATCAACAGCAGCACTGCTCCAGCGCTGCACTGGCCGCACGCCGGGACTGAATGAACAGCAGCACTGCTCCAGCGCTGCACTGGCCGCACGCCGGGACTGACCGGACGGCAACGCACCGGTCGGCGTTTGCCTGCCGGCTCGCCGTCTTCGACTGGGGCGGCGTTAGCGGATTTCGGCCCCGAATCTGAGGCGCTAGCGGATTTCCGCTACGCTTCCGGACGCGCGCTGCGCGGATCCGGGGTGCCGCCGTCCGAATCCGCGCCCAGCGTCCGAAACAGGCGCGGAAACTGGGTCTGGCGGGCACTGTGGTCTGAAGCAGGGCAAAGAAAAAGCCTCCGGAACCTGGGTTCCGGAGGCTTCTCCAAGGGTGGCAGATGAGGGATTCGAACCCCCGTAGGCGTTGCCAGCTGATTTACAGTCAGCCCCCTTTGGCCGCTCGGGTAATCTGCCGAACTTCAAAAGAAGATCACTCGCGGCTTCCTTGGTCAGAACGGCCGTTTCCGGTTCGTTCCGCTTCCAGTAACCGCGGGCAAGACAACTTTACAGAACTTCTGCCGAAGAATCGAATCGGCGCTTTTTGGCCCTAAAAACCCCGGAAAATCAGGCTTCTCCGAGGATGCGGCCGGCGAGTTTGGACTCGAACCGTGCAGCTTGCTCCTCCGTGATCTGGTTCAGCTGCACGGCGCGGGCCAGATCGGCGTGGACGCCGTCGAGCCTGGACGAGGCGTCCGCGGCCGGGCTGAAGATGATCGAGGCGGCAAGCGTTGCCGCCGCCACCGTGCCCGCGGCGGTGGCGAAACCGCCCGCTGCGGCTGCGGTGGAGCGGATGACATACCGGACGGCCTTGTTCTGCATGAGCTGTGCCTTTCGAACGACTCTTCCCAACTCCTGCAACTGTGCCACCCTAATCTTCGTTCCCGCCCTGACTCAGCTAGGAGCGGACTGTGAACCGGAGAGCGCCCGCCGGCCTCCACATCGGGGGCATCCGTACTAGGCTGGATTGCAGACACCACAGCCCCTCACCGGGCAAACCCCCAACCATCAGGAGGACAGTCATGGCAGGCGAATCAACGTTCGACGTCGTCAGCAAGGTCGACAAGCAGGAAGTCGCCAATGCGCTGCACCAGGCGCAGAAGGAACTGGTCCAGCGTTACGACTTCAAGGGCGTCGGTGCTGAGGTCGATTTCAGCGGCGAGACGATCCTGATGAAGGCCAATTCCGAGGAGCGCGTGCTCGCCGTCCTGGACGTGCTGCAGTCCAAACTGATCCGCCGCGGCATCTCCCTCAAGTCCCTCGACACGGGCGAGCCCTACCCTTCCGGCAAGGAGTTCCGGCTCGAGGCCACGATCAAGGAGGGCATTGCCCAGGACCTGGCCAAGAAGATCAACAAGCTCATCCGCGATGAGGCCCCCAAGTCCGTCAAGTCGCAGATCCAGGGCGACGAACTCCGCGTGACCTCCAAGTCCCGCGACGACCTGCAGGAGACGATGAACCTGCTCAAAGGCTTCGACGAGGCCGACCTGCAGTTCGTGAACTTCCGCAGCTAAGGTCCCTCCGCGGCGCAGGCTTCCTCAGGCTGCGCTAATCTCCTGACGCTGCGCTAAAGGGCTGTCGCGCCGGTATTCGCGCGTCGACAGCCCCTTCGCGCGTCGACGGAACCACTTGCGCGTAGGGGAGGCAGCCGGGTTTTCCGAGTCAGCCACGACGCCGCACCCGGGCATCCCCTATCCCGCAGACCCCTGGGACCCCAGATCCATGCATCCACCGCGGCCGGGCCGCGCTCCGGGGGCACATCGGCGCGGACACGCCGTCCGCTGAGGCGCCGCCGTCGAAATCTGGGCTCAAAGTGCCCCCGGACGGATGCAACCCGGCTCCCGGGGACAAGCCCACAGACCAAAGCCACCGGCCGACCCGGCACCAGGTACCCGCCTCTCGCCAGAAGTGCCGGCCGCGCTCCTGCCCACCATCTCCCTACGGTTTCGCGCGCCCCGGGCCGCGTCCCCCCGGGGGCCAACCCACGGCTGAAGAGGGGCGGGCCGCACCACGGGGGCACTTTGGCGCGGACACGCCGTCAACTCGGGCGCCGCCGTCGAACACTGCGCCCATAGTGCCCCCGGACGGGTGCACACCGGCCCCGACCCCGATCAGACCAGGGGGCGGCCGGCCATCCGCTCGAGTCGGCCGATCCGTTCGCTCATCGGCGGATGGGTGGAGAACATCTTCGCGGCCCCGGCGCCGCGGAACGGGTTTGCGATCATCAGATGCGAGGCGTTGACCAGCCGCTGGTCCTGCGGGAGCGGTGCCAGCTGCACACCCTGCTCGATTTTGCGCAGGGCGGAGGCGAGCGCCAGCGGGTCTCCCGTGAGCTTCGAACCGTCCTCGTCGGCGTCGAACTCCCGGGTGCGGGAGATGGCCATCTGGATCAGCGAGGCGGCGAACGGCGCCAGCAGGGCCATCGCGATCGCAGCGAGCGGGTTGGCGTTGCGCCGGTCCCCGCCGCCGAAGAACAGCAGCATCTGCGCCACCGAGGTGATGACGCCGGCGACGGCGGCAGCCACCGAGGAGGTCAGGATGTCCCGGTTGTACACGTGCATCAGTTCGTGGCCGAGCACGCCGCGGAGTTCCCGGGCATCGAGCAGCCGGAGGATCCCTTCGGCGCAGCACACCGCGGCGTTCTGCGGGTTCCGGCCCGTCGCGAAGGCATTCGGGGCCATCGTTGGCGAAAGGTAGATCCGCGGCATCGGCTGCTGTGCCCTCTCGGAGAGCTCCCGGACAATCTGGTGGAGCTGGGGCGCCTCGGCCTCCGTCACGGGATAGGCCTGCATGGCGCGGATGGCGATTTTGTCACTGTTCCAGTAGCCGTAGGCCGTGGTGGCGACGCCGATCAGCGCCATGATCCAGATCGGCGCGGCGCTCCGCGTACTGGAGGCCATCAGCGCGCCGAGGCCCAGCAGCACCGCCCAGAGCACGCCGAACAGGGCGGCGGTTTTCAGTCCGTTGTGATGCTGATGCACTTGTCCTCCCGAGTCGTCCCGCTGCCCCAAGTCATCCCCTAGGGATCACACTCGAAAAACGTCCGGCTACGGCACCGGGTTCCGCGCGTCGTACTTCAGGAACCCCGACTGCCAGTGCGCCACGGTCCAGGCCACCAGAATGCACAGCAGGCCGCCGGCAAGCAGGACCCAGCCTTCACTCAAAATCTTAGTCCCGCCGCCCGCCAGCATGTCCCCCACCCGCGGCCCGCCGGCCACGACCACAATGAACACGCCCTGCAGCCGGCCGCGCAGGTGGTCGGGGGCGGACGCCTGCAGGATCGTGGTGCGGAAGACGGCGCTCACGGAGTCGGCGATTCCGGCCAGGCCGCAGCACAGGGCCGCGGGCAGCAGCCACCACGTCACGCCGCCGGATCCGGAGTTCCCGGCGAGCACGACAACGAGGCCGAACCCCGCGATCGAGGCGCCCCACCCCATCACGGACCAGACGACGGCGGTGCCCTGCCGTTGCACCGCGCCCAGCGGACCGGAGAACAGGCCGGCCAGGAACGCGCCGACGGCGGTGGAGGCGAGCAGGATCCCGACGGTGGTTTCGCCGCCGCCGATCATCACGGCGCCGATCGCGGGCAGCAGCGCCCGGGGCTGGGCGAGGATCATGGCCACAAGGTCGATGATGAAGGTCATCCGCAGGTTGGGGCGCGTGCCCAGGAAACGGAACCCCTCGACGACGGAGCGCAGCCCCGCGGGCCGCGCGTGTTCGCCCGGCGGCATGGCGGGCAGCTTCAGCAGCGCCCACACCGCGAACGCGAAGGTGGCGACGTCGATGGTGTAGGTCCAGGCGAAGCCGACCGTGGCCACCAGCAGCCCGGCCAGCAGTGGGCCGGCGGTCAGGGTGAGCCCGAAGCTGATCATGCTCAGCGCGTTGGCGGCGGGCAGGAGCTCCTTGCGGACCAGCACCGGGATAATGGCGCTGCGGGCCGGCTGGTTGATGGCCTGCGCCCCGCTTTGCACCGCGATCAGGACGTACAGCAGCCAGACGTTCCCCAGCTGCATCCAGGCCTGCAGTGCGAGGCATGCGGTGGTCAGCCACAGCACCGAGGAGGCCAGCAGCGCCACCTTGCGGCGGTCATGGGCATCCGCGATCGACCCGCCGAGCAGGCCGCCGAAGACCAGCGGGACGAGGGCGAAGATGCTGAGCAGTCCCACGTACAGGCTGTCCTGGGTGAGCCGGTAGACCTCCAGGCTCACGGCGACCAGGGTCAGCTGGCTGCCCACGGCCGCGACGGCGGATCCCAGCCACAGGCGGCGGAACGCCGGACTCTCGCGCAAGGGCGTGATGTCCGCCAGATATTTCCCCACCGGGACACTCTAGCGGCGCCGAATCCGCCCGCCGGTGACCCGGCGCCCGACGCGCGCGGGTCACGCCCGGGGCGGCGCGCTGGGGGCGGACCGGCGCGCGGGGCACAGACGCGGCACGGACGGCGTAACACGACACGCCTTATTATGACCGGATCATAATAAGTGGTTGAATGGAGGTTATGACGGATTCGACGGGCACTCACGAGGCATGGGCTGCCGCCCTGCGTGCCCACGGCCGCCGGGTGACCAAGCAGCGGCTGGCCGTGCTGACCGCCGTCGAGCATCACCCGCATTCCCCCGCCGAGCAGATCCTCACTGCGGCCCGCCAGGACCTTCCCGAGCTGACCGCGCAGTCCGTCTACGTGGTCCTGGGCGACCTGACCGATCTGCAGATGCTGCGCCGCTTCGAGCCCCCGCACTCCCCCGCCCTGTACGAGACCCGGGTGGGCGACAACCACCACCACGCCGTCTGCATCAGCTGCGGCCGGGTGGAGGACGTCGAATGCGCCGTCGGCCACGCACCGTGCCTGACGCCGAGTTGGGACGAGAACAGCAAGCCGATGACCATCCAGATCGCCGACGTGCTGTACCAGGGCATCTGCCAGGACTGCCAGCACACCCAAAAACTTCCCTCCACATCAGAAGAATAAGTAACGACAAAGGAGAATGATGACTGCGAACCTTTCCGCGCCCATCACGCATACTGCGACCACAACCCAGACCGGTGCCCCCGTCGCTTCCGACGAGCACTCGCTGACCACCGGTGCCGACGGAGCCACCGCCCTTCACGACCGTTACCTGGTCGAGAAGCTTGCACAGTTCAACCGCGAGCGGATCCCGGAGCGCATCGTGCACGCCAAGGGCGGCGGCGCCTTCGGTACCTTCACGGTGACCGGCGACGTGTCCCGCTACACCCGCGTGGCTGCCTTCCAGCCGGGCGCCCAGGTCGGCACCGCCATCCGTTTCTCCTCCGTGGCCGGCGAGCAGGGCTCCCCCGACACCTGGCGCGACGTCCGCGGTTTCGCGACCCGTTTCTACACCCCCGAGGGCAACCTGGACATCGTGGGCAACAACACCCCGGTGTTCTTCATCAAGGACGGCATTAAGTTCCCGGACTTCATCCACTCGCAGAAGCGCCTGCCGGGCTCCGGCCTGCGCGACGCCGACATGCAGTGGGACTTCTGGACCCTCTCCCCCGAGTCGGCCCACCAGGTCACCTACCTTATGGGCGACCGCGGCCTGCCCCGCTCCTGGCGCGAGATGCACGGCTTCTCCTCTCACACCTACCTGTGGACGAACGCCGAAGGCGCTCGCTTCTGGGTCAAGTACCACTTCCGCTCCAACCAGGGCGAGCACAACATCACCAACGAACAGGCTGAGCAGCTGGCCGGCGCCGACGCCGACTACTACCGCCGCGACCTCTACGAGAACATCGCCGAGGGCAACTTCCCGAGCTGGGACCTGCACGTCCAGGTCATGCCCTACGAGGACGCCAAGACGTACCGCTTCAACCCGTTCGACCTGACCAAGGTCTGGCCGCACGCGGACTACCCGCTGGTCGAGGTTGGCCGCTTCGAGCTGAACCGCAACCCGGAGAACTTCTACGGCGAGATCGAGCAGATCGCCCTGTCCCCCGCGAACGTCGTTCCGGGCCACGACATCTCCCCGGACAAGATGCTGACCGCACGGGTGTTCTCCTACCCGGACGCACAGCGCTACCGCGTCGGCACCAACTACAACGAGCTGCCGGTCAACCGCCCGATCTCGCCGGTAAACAACTACTCGCAGGACGGCTCGCTGCGCCACGGCTACAAGCCGGCGACCGCCCCGGTCTACGCGCCGAATTCCTTCGGCGGCCCCGTGGCCGACCCGGCCCGCGCGGCTGAGGGTTCCTGGGAGTTCGACGGCGCGCTGGTGCGCTCCGCGGCCACCCTGCACTCCGAGGACAGCGACTTCGGCCAGGCCGGCACGCTGTACCGCGAAGTCTTCGACGACGGCGCCAAGGCCCGCTTCCTCGACACCATCACCGGTGCCGTGAGCGGCGTGCAGAACCCCGCCATCAAGGAACGCGCCATCCAGTACTGGACCAACGTTGACGCCGAGCTCGGCGCCAAGCTGCGGGCCAACCTGGGTGCAGCCCCCGCCGTCTCCGACGCCGAGGCAGCCAACAAGATCGGCTAGTTTCAGACAAACGAAAACACCCCGCCGCGGATCATCCGTGGCGGGGTGTTTTGTCTCGTGCTGTTCCGGCGGTGGGACCGCTCAGGCGACGTCCGCGCTGGAGGCGGCGGCCGACGTCGAGCCTGCAGCGGCCGGGCGGTGGCCCTTTTTGGCGAGCTGGATCTGCTCGTAGACGTGGTGGCGCAGCTCGGTGAAGCGCGGCAGGGACCGGGTCTCGAGCTGGTCGCGGTCCTCGGGCAGGTCGATCGTGATGTCCTCCTGGACCACCGTCGGGGAGCTGGAGAGGATGATGACCCGCTCGCCGAGGTAGACGGACTCGTCGATGTCGTGCGTGACGAAGAGGACGGTGATGCCCAGCTTCTTCCACACGGTGCGGATCAGGTCCTCCAGGTCGGCCCGGGTCTGGGCGTCGACGGCGGCGAACGGCTCATCCATCAGCAGGACCTCGGGCTGGTACGCGATGGCGCGCGCAATGGCCACGCGCTGCTGCATGCCGCCGGAGAGCTGCCAGGGGTAGGAGCGCGGGACGTGGGACAGGCCCACGGCCTCCAGTGCGTCGTCCACGAGCTTGTCGCGTTCCGCCTTCGGGACACCCTGGTTTTTCAGCGGGAGTTCGACGTTGTCCCGGACCCGCATCCAGGGGAACAGCGAGCGGCCGTATTCCTGAAAGACCACGGCCATCTTCTTCGGCGGGCCGACGACGCGTTTGCCGTCCAGGAGCACTTCGCCCTCGGTCGGGGCCATCAGCCCGGAGATGCACTTGAGCAAGGTGGTCTTGCCGGAGCCGGAGGGCCCCACCAGGCAGGCAAGTTCGCCCGCGCGCAGGTCGAAGGTGAGGTTCCGGACCGCCTCGACGTCGCCGCCGTCGGTCTGGTACACCTTCTTCAGCCCGCGGACGGAGAGCATCGCTGCCGGGGCCGCATGCGTTGGGTCAGGCTGCATTTTCTACCTCTTTCTGGCCGTGGTACCAGCGCAGGATATTCCGCTCGGCCCACTGGAAGATGAATGACATGCCCACACCCAGCAGACCGAGCACCACGATGCCGGACCACATCTCCGGAATGGAGAAGGAACGCTGGAACTGGACGATGGTGAAGCCAAGTCCCGAGGACGAGGCGAACATTTCGGAGATCACCATCAGGATCAGCCCGAGGGACATGGACTGTCGGACGCCGGCCATGATCTGCGGGCTGGCGGACGGGAGCACCAGGTACCGGACCCGGGCCCAGCCGTCGATGCCGTAGGTGTGGGTGGAATCGGAGAGCACCGGATCGACCGCGCGGACGCCCTCGATGGTGTTCAGCAGCACCGGCCAGACACAGCCGGAGATGATCACCGCGACCTTCATGGAGTCGGTGATGCCCATCAGCAGGATCAGCACCGGCACCAGGACGGGCGGCGGGATGGCGCGGAAAAACTCCAGCGTCGGTTCCAGCAGCGCCCTCAGCCATCGGATCGATCCGATCAGCACGCCGCCGACGACGCCGATCACGATCGCCACGACGACGCCCACCACGAGCCGCCCGACGCTGGGCAGCACGTCCGTGAAGAAGCGTTCACTGAACCAGACCTCGCCGAAGGTTTCGACCAGGTTGGCGGGGGTGGGGACGTAGAAATTGGGCTTGCCCAGGGTGGAGGCCCACCAGATCAGGATCAGCAGCACCGGCAGGCCCACGAGGTAGCCGAGAATCTTCAGGGTTTTCATACGATTACCTCGGATCGGACCGACGAGTGCCAGCCCAGGGTTTTCTTTTCGATGAAACGCATCAGCATATTGATCAGCACGCCGATCAGGCCGGTGGCGAGCACCAGGGCGTACATGCCGGAGATGGCGCCGCCGGACTGGGCCAGCGCGATTTCGCGGCCAAGCCCCGGGGAGCCGATCACGAGTTCGGCGGTGATCGCCAGGACCAGCGCCACCGCGCCGGCGAGCCGGACACCGGTCATCAGGTACGGCAGGGCGGTGGGAAAGACGACGTAGCGGATCCGGGCCATCCTGCCCAGGCCGTAGGTCTTGGCCGTGTTGTTGGCGACCATGTCGACGTCGGCCACGCCGTAGAGCACCTGGATCAGGATCTGCCAGAAGGAGGCGTAGACGATCAGCAGCAGCGACGACTCGATTTTTACGCCGAACAGCAGCACGGCCAGCGGGATCAGGGCGACCGACGGGATGGGGCGCAGGAATTCCACCGTGGAGTTGGTGGCTTTGCGCAGGAAGGTGCTGGAGCCGATGATGAAGCCCAGCAGCACGGCGGCCACCACGGCGATCAGGAGGCCCAGGAACCAGGCCTTCATGGTCTCGCCCACGGACACCCAGAACGCTGTGAGTCCGAAGTCGGCCACGAGCGCGGCAATGACCTCACTGGCGGGCGGCAGATAGCGTGCGTCGATGATGCCGAGCCGGGGAATGAGCTCCCAGGTCAGCAGGAACCCGAGGATCCCGGCGAGGCCGAGCAGTTGTTTGGTGGGTAGTTTGCGGACCTGCCGGCCGTGCCGCTCCACGCTGGGAGCGGCACCGCCGGTGGTAAGGGTTTTGGAACTCACGGGAGGAGTTCGTCTGCGTTCGGAGCCTTGGTCAGTGTGCCGTACTTGGCGGCGGCTTCGCCGAGGGTGTTGAACGCGTCCTTGTTGAACTCGACGCGGTAGCGCGGCAGGACGATCTTGGCCCGGGCGGCTTCGTCGATCTTGGTGTAGGTGCCCACGATGTCGCGGACCTCCTGCGGGTGCGTCTGCGCGTATTCGAGCGACTTGTTCATGGCGCGGGTGAACTTCTGCGTGAGCTCGGCCTTGCCCTGGATGGTGTCCGACTTGGTGAAGTAGCCGGCGATGTCCAGCTCCGGGCTCATCTCGACGAAGTTCGAGGAAACCACCTTGCCGCCTTCAGCCACTGCCTTGGACAGGAACGGCTCAAGGATCCAGGCCGCGTCGACCTGCTTGTTGGCCAGCGCCGCCGGGGCGTCCGGGAAGGCCACCTCAACGAACTTCACGCTCTGCGGGTCCCCGCCGTCCTTCTCGATGACCGACTTGATGGTGGTGTCTCCGATGTTGGAGAGGTTGTTCACCGAGACGGTCTTGCCGGCGAGGTCCTTCGCGGACTGGACGCTCGAGCCGGCCGGAACAACGACGCCGCCGATGTCCTTGCCAACCTCACCCGTGGTGGACGCACCGTTGGCGACGAACTTCAGGTCAAGGCCCTTGTCTTTGGCGACCATGACCGAGATCAGGTTGGAGAAGGCGAAGTCGAAGCTGCCGCTGACGATGCCGGGAACGATCGCCGCGCCGCCGGTTGCGGTCTGGATGTCCAGCTGGAGTCCCTCTTCCTTGAAGAAGCCCTGCTTGTCACCGAGGTAGATGGGTGCGCAGTCGACGATCGGAATGACGCCGACGCTGACCTTGGTGAGGTTCCCGCCGCCTGCGGCTCCGCTGGAGGCAGTCCCGCCGCCGGTGGAACTCGGCGAGCCGCTGCCGCAGGCCGACAGTCCGAGAACGGAGGCCGCTGCCAGGACGGCAATAAAACGTCGTTTCATTTTCACTCCTATGTGCACGTCGACATGGGAGTGACAAGCCCCCAAGCCTATAAATGTTCGTCCTTCGAACAAAGGTTCATTTTAAGTCTGATCTAACCATAGTGTGAGGTCAACCACAGCTGGTGCATTGTTACAGCTCTGAGATGGGGTGTCGAGAGGTGCCCTCTAACGCCGAAGTCGCCGGAGCCGTGCCAATTCGCGGGAAGGTCGGTATATATCAAGCTGTTGGTGACAGCTGGTTGGTTTCTTTGTAGTTGATGCCGGCGTGGCTGGGGGCGCCCGGGACGGTGGGCCTGCGGTGGTACCGGT